>DAIOGN010000076.1:1069-16929 GCA_036745245.1 Candidatus Zixiibacteriota bacterium | reverse complement strand
TACGATGCGTGCTCCGGAGGCTCCGAAGGCTGTGCCGGAGACCCATAGCGCCAGGAGGGTCGCAACGGCCAGCCGTGGCAGGCGCAGGGAACCGGTGTGCAATGGCTGTGCGTTGACGGAGGGCAGCTGGACGCGGGCCATGAGGCAATCTACGCGATTCTGGCGAAATGTCAAACGGGCCGCTTCCCGGATCCGCGTGTCCGGGGTTCGAATCCCTGCGCTGATCGGAACAGCGGTAGGTCATGGCTGGGTCCTTCCAGGATTCCGAAACCCGCTAAGTCGGCGTCCGTATAGGGAATGATTCCAAATCCCCGGCCCCCAGGAAGGAGCTTCGTTGCCATGCAAGCCAGAACAGCATTCTCAGCTTTGTTGCTGATACCCGCGCTCGGATGCACAACCGGCAACTCTGATCAGGGTGCTGTCGAGTCTGCCGACCAGGTAGTCTCGCTGCGCGAGCCAGGTGACTTCTTCCCGGCGCAGAGGGCGAAGGTGCTCGTCGTCGGGTGCTTTCATTTCCATTATCCGGGACTCGATGCGCACAAGACGGCCGAAGAAGACAAGTTCGATGTATTGCGTAAGGACAAGAGAGGTGAAGTCGACGAGCTGGTGGCCTACATCGAGCGGTTCAAGCCTACCAAAGTTGCCCTGGAGGCGACTGAGAAGTGGGACGCCTACTCCAAGTTGAAGACCTTCACCGAGGCGACGTTGTCAACGCAACGGGACGAGAGGTATCAACTTGGACTACGGATTGCCTTCGAAATGGGCCTCGATACGATCTATTCAATCGATGCCGAGGCGTTTGCCCAGGACCTGGAAGTTCTGGACTCAGGGTATGCCGCCCAACTGTTCGCGGACTATGACTGGAGGAGCAATGATCGCATGGACTCCATGTATGATGCGTGGCGGTCGTACACCGACGAAATGGCGAACAAGGTTCCTCTGCTTCAGTACATGAAATACATGAATTCCCGCGAGTATCATCAGTACGATTACGGCGCGTATCTGGTGGGAGATTTCAGGCTCGGTGAGCATCGGGGCGCCGACGTCCTGTCCGTCCATTGGTACAACCGGAATCTTCGCATTGTCCGAAAGCTGCAGGACATGACGGAGTCGGGCACAGATCGCATCCTGTTGATCATTGGCAACGGGCATGCGGCCGTACTGCGGCAACTGCTGGAATGCTCACCGGACTTCGACTTCGTGGAGTTCGAAAGCCTTTAGTGCCCAGCTCCGGGCGCACACTGCGGCGGAGCCCGCTACGTAAGACCTGTCCGCCGAATGGGGGAGCTTGCGCCGGATTCTGACGCGTTGGCTCGCTTCGTCGCAGCCACTATCTTGGCGACGGAGAGGGTGAGACAGTCCGGGTTAGGGCAGGCATGACAGGCGCGGCAGACCTTCGAAGAACAATTGTGGTTTGTGTGCTGCTGGCAGCAGCTGTCGCCTATGCAATCTGGCAGGTGTGGGCTCTGCGCTGGGTCACCGACGACGCGTTCATCTCGTTCCGTTACGCGCAGAATCTTCTGCACGGCTACGGTTTGGTGTTCAACGTCGGTGAGCGCGTGGAAGGTTACACAAACTTCCTCTGGACCCTGATCGCCGCCTTCGGCATGCGCCTGGGGGTGGATCCGGTGACGTGGGCGGCCGCGCTCGGGGCCCTGGCGTACTTCGCTTCAGCTGGCACCTGGATGGCTCTCTCCTGGACGCTGCACAGAAGGGATCCGTCGCGGCCGTTTCTGCCGCTGGCGGCCCTCTGCCTGCTCGTGCAGCACGACCAGCACGTCTTCGCCACCTGCGGCCTGGAGACCTCCTGGGTGACGCTGTTCGTCACGCTGGGCTTTGTCGCCCTGATTCTTGCGACACGTCCACGCGACCATTACCTGGCCGGTGCGGCTCTGACGGTGGCTGCGCTCAGCCGTCCCGACGCATTAGTCTTTCTGGTCTCCGCCGTGGCGATGGTCCTCGCGACGTCTTCCGACCGTTGGAGGGCTGCGGTACGACTACTCGCTATTCCGGTGCTGGTGTACGTGCCGTACTGGATCTGGCGAACCGCCTACTACGGCCTCCCATTTCCCAACACCTACTATGCCAAATCGGGCGGACTGGCTTACTACGAGCAGGGAGTACATTACCTGGCGCTCTATCTGAAGAGCTACTACGTGCTCGCACTCGTACCGGCCGCTCTTGCCTGGCTGCTGGTTCGATCCCGCCACAGCGCTACACGACCGGCCGGCTCCGACTCGCGGACCGCCTGGCTGCTTCTGGCGTTCCTCGTGCCGTACACTCTGTACGTGGTGCGCGTGGGCGGCGATTTCATGTTTGGCAGATTCCTCCTGCCCGTCGCGGGCTTCGGCTACTTCGCACTGGAACGTGCGCTCGTGTCCCTGTCGCTCAGGCGAGTCACAGTCGTGGTCGTCGGACTCCTCATGGTGATCCTGACCTGGTCGCGCTACGACATCTACACTGAATCACTCATTGTACAGGGCGTGGCCGACGAGCCGGCGTGCTATCCGGCGACCTGGCACGAGCGGGCGCAATCGTCAGGGCCCATGCTGCGCTCGCTGTTCGAAGGACGCGACGTGCGGGTGGCCTTCACCGGACGTTACGCGATGTGGGTGTACTATGCGCAGCCGTCCACCGCCATTGAGGCGGAGACCGGCCTCACCGATACCGCGATCGCTCACGGGCCGCTAACGGCACGCGGGCGGCCCGGACATGAGAAACCGGCTTCTCTGGAGTACCTCCAGAGTCGCGGCGTTCACTTTCTGTTTCGGCCTCCGATCGAAAGCGATCATCCCATGGACCGGCTGAGGGTGGTGCGACTCCATGGTTTTGAGGCGCTCATGCTCACGTACGATCAGGCGCTTCTGGATACATGGGAAGGGAACACGGACGTATCGTTCGTCGACTTTCCACGCACTCTCGACCGAATGATCTCGGACTCGGCGACAGCCTCACGCCAGGAGTTTGCGGAACTTCTCGAGTTCTCGCGCGGATACTACTTCAGCCGCCAGCCGGATCCCGGGAGGCGGTCGGCCCTGGAGCGCCTTGCAGGACAATAGCAGAGAATCGAGCCGGGCAGACTAGGCCAGTCCCACCTCGCGGGCCGCCTTCTCGAAGTCCTCAGGATTCACCCACAGGACGTACCCGAACCCGCCGCGGCCGTCGGAGACGCCGTTGGCAGCGTGCACGTTGATCCCGGCATGGGCCAGACGCTCGTGGTACGACACGACCGCTCCCGTCGTGTCTTCACCCTGCACCACGAACGCGGATCGAGGTCCGATCATGGCCAGTCCTGCCTCGCGTGCTGCACCCAGAAACTGGGGAACGTCAATCGGGAAGAAGTCGAGCTGGGATTTATTGCCCGGAATCGGGAAACACGTGAAGGCGTAGAAGCCCACCCCGCGAACCTGGAAGTGATCCAGGAGCCTGTACAGAACGCCCGGCTTGTTGTCCACGATGGCATAGTAGTACTCGCCCCGCTGCACGGCTTCGGTCACGACCTTCTCCTTGGGGATGGTTGGCGCAGTGTGTCGGGGGATGGTACGCAGGCGCGCCTTCGGGATCACTCCAAAAAAAGAGGCGCCGAACCATAGCGCCTCTTCCCTGTGTCCCGCTTTCGAAGCAGTGCTTCGAAACCCGCTAGAAAGCTCTGAACCACCCGGCGGATCGCTGTGCAATCCGGTCGGTGTATGCGGCGGTCTCCACGGGGTCGCTCAACATGCCCGGGTCCGTGGACAGTCGATCGGCCTCGTAGCTCGGATCCAGGCGCCAGTCGGCGCGGCTGAGGCTTTGCTCGGGGTATTGATCTTCGTTGTACATGGCCGTCTCCTTGAAAAACCCGCAGTTTAGGTTGACTCTGACCCTGTGTATTGCAGATGGCTTGCCAACCGTTCGAGAAAAACTAAGCGGCTCATTCTGAACAGGTTAACAATTCAGTAAGGCATGCGCTCGGCGGGACCGCCGAGTTCTTCGCCCCCCGTTCGGCGATAACGCCGAGTTCTCCCGGGGCACCGCGCACTTGCCCTTGGACAATCCGGCCTGGATTTCTATATTGGCGCGAATCGGGACGCGAGCCGTGCATTCTAGCCCGCTGTGCCCAAGGGAGTTACGTCGTCCAAACGGAACCCGGTCACCCACGGGTGCCATCACCTGAGTCATATTGAAGGAGCCGAGTCGAATCATGCCGGAGAAGGCCACAACTACCAAGACCAAGCCGGGCGGCTCATTGGCCAAGGCGGACCTCCTCGAACTCTACCAGATCATGTACCGTGGACGTCGGCTCGACTCCGTGGTGGAGAGCTGGCAGCGCATGGGACGCAGCCACTTTTACATCGGCTCCGCCGGACACGAGGCGCTTCTCGCCGGCGTGGCATTGCACTTCAAGCCGGGCGTCGACTGGGTAGTCACGCACTACCGCGATCTGATCATGGCGTTGCGCACCGGACTTACGCCCAAGGAAGTCCTGGCGGCGGCGGTGGGGTCCACGGAAGAACCCGGCTCGCGCGGACGTCAGATCCCGTATCACTTCGGCAAGCCGGAGTGCCGGCTGTACACCGCCTCTTCGCCCGTGGGCACGCAGTTTCTTACCGGCGTGGGCATGGGTTATGCCAGTCTGTTCTACTCTTCGATGGAGCACTGGAAAGGCCGCACCGACCTGTTTCATCCGGACGAGTTCATTTTCGTGGGCACCGGCGACGGCACCACGAGCCAGGGTGAATTCTGGGAGGCGCTCAACTTTGCCGCCAATCCCGTGCATCCCTGTCCCGTGCTGTTCTGCGTGGAAGACAACGGCTGGGCCATTTCCACCTCCGTGGCCGAAAACACTCCGGGCGGCTCTCTGCCCCCCCTGTTGTCCGGCTATCGCGAGCAGGGTTTCATCTGGCTCGATTCGGTGGACGGGCTCGACCCCATCAAGTGTGCGACCGCCGCGGGCAAGGCGATCGACTGGATCCGGCGCGAACGCAAACCGGCGATTCTCCACGGCAAGGTGATGCGCTTTCGCGGGCATTCGTGCGAGGACGATGAGCGGTTGTACCGCACGCCGGAGGACATTGCGAAGAAGCAGGAGGGCGATCCGCTCAAGTCGTATCCACAGTTCTTAATCGAGGAAGGGATCGTGTCCGAGTCTGAACTGGCGCGGGTGCGGGAGGAGGTCGACCGCGAGATCGACGAGGCGCGCGACTACATCGACCGGCAGATCGAAACCAACACCGTGCCGTTCCCGGCTCCGGATTCGGCCCTCGAGCACCTGTACTCAGACAAGATCGATCCTGCCTCCGCGCAGTTCGACGTTCCGGCCAGGCCGGAGGGCGAACCCATCACGCTCATCCACGCGATCAACCGCACCCTGCACACGGAATTCGCGCGCAACCCCGCCCTGTTCACGCTGGGTGAAGACGTGGCCGACGTTTCGAATCTTGCCGACATCGACCGCGTGGTGGGCAAGGGTGGCGTGTTCGGCGGCCGCACGGGCGGAATCACGGCCAACCTGCAGAGACAGTTCGGCCCGCGGCGCTGCTTCAATTCCCCCCTGGCGGAAGGGTGCATCATGGGCGTGGCCAACGGCGCCGCCGTTCGAGGTCTCAAGGCGGCTCCGGAGATTCAGTTCGACGATTATTTCTGGCCGGCGTATCACCACTTCCGTTCCGAGACGGCCACCATGCGCTGGCGATCGGCGGGCGCCTTCACGATGCCGGTGGTGATCCGCGTCCCTTCACAGGGGTACACAGGTGGAATCGGCGCGATCTGGCATTCGCAGTCGAACGAGGCAGCTTACGTTGTGCCCGGGGTGCGCGTGGCTTTGCCGTGCAATCCCACCGACGCCGTCGGCCTTCTGCGAACCGCATTGCGGTCGGATGACCCCGTGGTGTTTCTCGAACCGAAGGTGCTGTATCGTCGCACCGATCTGGCCGAGCCGTACCCGGGCGACGACTTCACGATTCCGTTCGGCAAGGCGCGCACGGTGGTGGAGGGCGACGACATCACGCTGGTGACCTGGGGAATCCCCGTGCACCTGTCAAAGACCGTGGCGTTGAAGCTCAAGGGCGAGGGGATCGGTGTGCACGTCCTCGACCTGCGCACCCTGTCGCCGTGGGACCATGAAGCCGTGGCTGCTTCGATCGAACGCACCGGACGGTTGCTTGTGGTGCACGGTGCGGCGCGGATGATGGGCTTCGGGATTGAAGTGGTGAGCTGGGTGAGTCGCCATTGCTTCGACCTGCTTTTGGCCCCGCCCACGATTCGCGCGGCTCTCGACTGCTACGTGGGGTACGGGACGCTGGAGAAGCAGATCCTGCCGCAGGAAGAGGATATCGAGGCCTCCATCCGCGAAGTGCTGGCCTACGATTGATCGGCCCGGGCCGGCAACGACAGCTTCAGCGGAGCGGCGTGGTGTAGGTAACGCGGTACACCGCGCCGGCGTAGTCGTCGGAGATCAGTAGCGAACCGTCCGGCAGGGGGAGCACGTCCACGGGCCGGCCCCACACGCCCTCGGGCGAAAGCCAGCCGGTGGCGAACGGTTCATGGCGCACCACCTTCGAGCTGTCCAGCGCCACAAACACCACGCGATAGCCCACGGGGGAGGACCGGTTCCACGACCCGTGTTCGGCGATGAACATTCCTCCGCGATACGCCTCGGGGAACAACCGCCCCTCGTAAAAGCGCACGCCGAGTGCGGCCACATGCGCTCCCAGCTCAAGTGCGGCCGGCACGAACTCTGCACAGTCGCGATCGTCTCCATACTCCGGGTCGGGTACGTCCTTCCCGTGACAGTAGGGAAACCCGAAGTGCTGGCCGGGCACGGACGCGCGATTCAGTTCATCGGAGGGCAGATCGTCTCCCATGTGATCGCGGCCGTTGTCGGTGAACCACAGCTCGTCGGTGTCGGGATGCCAGTCGAAGCCCACGGTGTTGCGAATGCCGGTGGCGAACGACTCCATATGGCTTCCGTCGAGGTCCATTCGCAGGATCGACGCGTAGCGCGTGTCGTCGCGCAGACACGCGTTGCAGGGGGCACCCACAGGCACGTAGAGCTTTTGATCGGGGCCGATGCCGATGAACTTCCAGCCATGATGGAGGTCGCTCGGTAGCCGGTCGGTCACGATCTCGTATTTGGGCGGCGACGAGAGCAGCGATTCGATTCCACGGAACACGAGCACGCGATTCACTTCGGCCACGTACAGATCCGCCCCGTGCACGGCCACGCCGTTGGGCTGATTCAATCCGCGGGCAATTACATACGTGGAGTCGGCCCGGCCGTCGCCGTTCTTGTCGCGCAGGGCGTACACCACACCGGTCGTGCGCGTGCCCACGAACACCGTACCCGAGCTTCCCAGCGCGAGAGACCGCGCACCATCGACGCCATCGGAGAACATGCTGATTTCGAACCCCTTGGGGAGCGTGAGGCGCTCCAGAGGCAAGGCGATAGCTGGAACGGCGCACACACAAAGCCAACCCAGAATCGCACAGGAGCGTCTGACGAGCCCGGCGATGATCATGTCAGCGCGCAGGAGAGGCGGGCGCAGTCTCGGCCCGAAGAGGGTCATTCTCACGCACCGCCTGCGTGACAAGAAACCAGTAGAAGATCGCATAGGACATGGTGCCCAGAAACATGGAGCGCTCGAAGTACGCGTGAACCAGGAGCCCGCACGTGACTCCCAGAAGCGTGATGGCATAGGCCCTGCGGGCTCGATCCGGAGAGGCACGATGTCTCCAGGCCGAACGCGCAAGGGCCCACACGGCCATGAGAAACAGGGCCATTCCGATGGGGCCCGTCTCCAGCCAGAGCTCGCGGTAGAAGTTGTGCGGATTGCCGGCCTTCATCATGGGAGCCAGAATCTCCGAGTGGATCTCACTCGGATAACGAGCCTCCCTCGACATCACGTCGCCCGCGGCCTCGAGGCCGTATCCCCACGGTGGCACGTTGTCGGCGGCTCGATCGGCCGCCTCCCAGAGAATGGGGCGATGCGTGAGCCCCGTCTGGAACCTGAGCGCCGCCTGGGTCACCATGCGGAACAGAGGGTTCGATACATACACGACGACCACGGCCAGAAGCGTCATGAGCCCCAGACCCAGGCTCCGCCAGTGCCTGGCCGTTGCGGCCGACACCAAAAGGCAGATCAGAAGCGCGACCCACGCGGCACGCGATCCGGTGAGGTACATTGCAAACAGCTGGACCGAGACCAGACACCACAGGCCCACTTTGTGTGCTCGTCTTTGTGCACCTATGGCGAACGCAAAACAAAGCCCCGTTGAAATCAACAGGTACGCTCCCATGGCATTGGCGTTGGGGAAGGTGCCATAACTTCGGAGGGCGCCCAGCGCAGAGGCCTCCACGATGCACACCGTCGCCTGGAAAGCGGCCATGGCCATCCAGAGTGCGAAGTAGTATCGACGCGCGCCGGAGCGCGGCGGTTCGGTGAGCCAGAGCCAGGCGACACCCGCCACCAGCGTGAGCCGCCCCGCTTCCAGCGCACCGGCCAGTGGCTCCGCGCCGAGAAGCGCACGCAACCACAGCCAGCCCAGAAGCACCGCGGAGGGTAGAATCGCTTTCACGTCGAAGCGACCGGCCGGCATGTCGCTGAGATTTCGCTTCGCGATTGCGACGGCAATGGCTGCCGCCAGCAGCACGTACTTGGCGGCTCGCACGCCCGGCGTGGGCAGAGGTTCGAAGGCTGCGATAGGTGCGAGCCACAGCACCATGAGCGTGTAGCCTTCGCGCCACAAAAGCGGGATGGCCAGAAGGAGCCCCACCGCCAGGCCGGCGCCCGCCGCGGTCGCAAGTGTGGAAGGCAGAAACCACAACATCACGGAGGAAACGGCCAGAAGCGGGAAGCCCAGCCACACAAGCGGCCCGGGGCCCCAGGGTGCATCCGCGCCCCACGCGAACCGGTCGAGGGCGCGGATGCTCATGCGAAGTTCAATGAACAGACCCTACAGCTTCGGCCCGACCTCAATCACCACTCGCCGATTCGACGCGCGACCCTCGGGCGTGGAGTTGTCGCCGATGGGACGGAACTCGCCGTAGCCCACGGCGGCGATGTGGTCGGGGGGGACGTTGTGCTTCGCGCGCAGGTAGTGAAGTACCGAAGACGCGCGGGCGGTAGAGAGTTCCCAGTTCGACTGGAATCGACCCTGGAACTCGAGTCCGATGCCCACGTTGTCGGTGTGACCGGCCACGCGGACTTCACGGTCGGGGTAACGTGACAGGACTTCGCCGATGCGATCGAGAATGTCCTTCGCGTTGTCCGTGAGGTTGACTCCGCCCGACTGGAAGAGCATGGCATCGGACACTGTGATCACGGACTTGTCGTCGATTTTCTCGAGCAGGACCTGCTCCTTCTTCTGGTATTCCGACAGGGCCGCCTCCAGCTCGGCATTCATTTCTTCCGAACGCCGCTTCTCGGCAGCCAGTTCGGTTTCGAGATTGGTGACCTGGGCTTGCAGCTCGGTGATCTGAGTCTCCTGCTGTTTGATCAGGTCCTTGTTGCTGGAACATCCCCACGACAGGCTGGCCACGAGCAGGCCGAAGATCCATACAAAGCGTGTTTTCATTACGTCCTCCAGATGGTGTGTCCGCGCGTCCGGCGTCGCAGGCCGGACGTCAAACTGTGCTTGCAGGTGCCCCTGCGGGACGGCTGGTGCCGACGCCGCGATGCCACCGCTGAGTGTTCTGGAACGTCCTGGTTGGAGAACGATTCGGGCACAACTCGCAGTCGGTCGCAGCCGGGGTGGAACCCACGTACGCTCCGAAGTATATCCCTGTCCCGGGCTCGCGAAAAGCCGAAAAACCGCCCCGGCGAGCACAGAGCGGGCGGACCGCCGGGGTTCGAATGGCATTGCCCTCGAGGTCTCCATCGCCTTTGATGCGGGCAACCCCGCGTTGCGCTGTTGATGTGCACCCCACGTCGAGGAGTTACATGAGACAACCCGCCACGCTCGGCGCCCTGCGCGCTTCGGGCTACCGGAGTCGATCCGTCAAAGACGAGATCCGCTCCAACCTGCGTGACTTTCTCTCGCGGGACGAAGAACTCTTTCCGGGCATCAAAGGCTACGACCGGACGGTGATCCCGCATCTGGTGAACGCCCTGCTCGCGCGCCACAACATCCTTCTGCTCGGCCTGCGTGGGCAGGCCAAGACGCGCCTCCTGCGCATGCTCACACGTTTCCTCGACGAGTACATTCCCGTGCTCGAGGGCGCGCCGCTCAACGACGACCCGCTGTCGCCGGCCTCCGATCTGGGCCGCCGCCTGGTGGCGGAACGGGGAGACGACGCTCCGGTGGCGTGGCGGCACCGGGAGGCGCGCTACGGCGAGAAGCTGGCCACGCCCGACGTTTCGGTGGCCGATCTCCTGGGCGACATCGACCCGGTGAAGGCCTCACGTGAGCGCCTCGACTTCTCCGATCCCGAAGTCATACACTATGGCATCATCCCGCGTTCCAATCGCGGCATCTTTGCAATCAACGAACTGCCCGATCTGCAGCCGCGCATCCAGGTGGGGCTGCTCAATCTCCTCGAGGAGAAGGACATTCAGATCCGGGGGTTTCCGGTTCGCATTCCACTCGACATGCTGCTCGTATTTTCCGCGAACCCCGAGGACTACACGCACCGCGGCAACATCATCACGCCGCTCAAGGACCGGATCGATTCGCAGATCCTTACCCACTATCCAGCACACCTCGAGGACGCACTCGCCATCACCGACCAGGAGGCCTGGATCGAGCGCGAATCGTCCGTGGAGATCTCCCCATTGTTGCGAGAGGTGGTGGAGTCGCTTGCCTTCGAGGCGCGCGAATCGGAGCATGTCGATCAGACGTCGGGCGTGTCGGCACGAGTTCCGATCGCGGCTCTCGAGAACGTGGTCTCCAACGCGGAGCGCCGGGCGCTGGTCCAGCGCGTCCCCTCCGCGCGTGCCCGGCTGCTCGACGTGGTGGCCGCACTGTCCGCCGTCACCGGGAAGATCGAACTGGTGTACGAAGGCGAGCAGGAGGGCCCCCTGGTCGTGGGGATGGGGCTCTTCGGTCGCGCCGCGCGTCGGGTGTTCGATCGGCACTGCCCCAATCCGAAAGCCGCACGGGGGGACACCACCGAAGACTCTCCGTACAGCGATGTGCTGGGCTGGTTCAACACCGGGCACCAGGTGGACCTCTCAGATTCCGACACCGACGCCGAACACGGAAAGAAACTTGTGAGCGTCAGCGGGCTCGATGTGCTCGCCCGTCGCTGCTTCAAGTCCGGAAACGAAGCCGACCTGCACGTGGCCATGGAGATCGTGCTGGAAGGATTGCATCAGTACAACATGCTGGCGCGCGAGGCCACCGATGTGGCGTTCCGGTACACCGACATGCTCGCCACCATGCTCAAGGGAGGCCGCGACTAGGCCCCGTGGAATATCGCTATACCCGGTGGGATGCCGAGCGGCTGCGCCGCCTGTCGGAACAGAGTCTCCTGAAGCTGTTCCACTACCTGCTTCTGCTCACCTCGGGCGATGTGGACGAGGCGCTCCGCTGGCTTGAGCAATTGAAGGCGCAGGGGCGTCTCCCGGATGACTGGGATCTGGACGAATTCCGGCAGAAGCTCGAAGACGAGCGCTACCTAAGGCGCGATCCCAAAGGGGGCCTGGTCCCCGGCGCACGCGCGGAGAAACTGATTCGTCAGCAGGCACTGGAGCGCATCTTCGGAGGGCTTCGCCCCGGCGGTCGCGGGTCTCACGCCACGCCACACGCGGGGGAGGGAACGGCCGAACCGCTTCCGGAGCGTCGCCCGTTCCAGTTTGGCGACGATCTTGGCAAGATCGACTTTCAGGAGTCGCTCAAGAACAGCCTGCGGCGCTCGGACGAGCTGACCCTGGGCGAAGACGATCTCAGAGTCACCGAAACCGAGTCGGGCACCTCCTGCGCCACGGTGCTCCTGCTCGATGTGAGCCACAGCATGGTGCTGTATGGCGAAGACCGGATCACGCCGGCCAAACAGGTGGCCCTCGCGCTGGTGGAGCTGATCCTGCGTCAGTATCCCAAGGACTCGCTGCGCGTGGTGCTCTTCGGCGATTCGGCCTCCGAAGTGAAGATCTCGGATCTCGCCCGCGTCAACGCCGGGCCGTTTCACACCAACACCAAGGCCGGGTTGCAGATGGCGCGCTCGCTTTTGGCCCGCGAGAAGCATCCCAACAAGCAGATCATCATGATCACCGACGGGAAGCCCTCCATGATCGACCGGCCCGGAGGCTCGGTGTACAAGAATCCGGTGGGCCTCGATCCGGTGATCGTGAACCGGACGCTCGATGAAGCGGTGGCGTGCCGGAAGCACCGCATCCCCATCACCACATTCATGATCACCAGCGATCCCTACCTTCGATCGTTTGTGGCCCGGCTCACCGAGCTCAATCGCGGCCGCGCCTACTTCACCTCGCCCGACGAGCTCGGTGAGTTTGTGCTCTGGGATTTCGTGTCGCAACGCAGGCGCAAGATCCGCTGAGCGGCCGGGCCGCTGGCGGGCCCGTTACTGAGACGAACTCGCGGTCCGCGGCACCACCAGCCACACTCCAAGCAGCACCAGAGGCGCCGCCCACCACGTGGAGGGTTCGGGCGTTTCCCCGAAGAGGAAGAACGCGAACACCGACGCGCCCCAGGGCTCGAGCGTAATGGTCGTGGCCACCACGTGCGCCGGGAGATGTTTGAGCGAGTAGTTGTACAACGAATGGCCGATCCCCGTGGGCACGGCCGCGAGAAATGCGAAGACAAGCCAGTCGACTTCATGTGACGGCCACGGCGACGTACTCGTGAACACGAGTGCCGGCAGCAACGTGAGGGCGGCCCAGCCATACACATTGAAAAGATACGGGGCCAGATCATGGCGTTGTCGCTCGCGACGCCCCACCACCATGTAGCCGGCCGCCAGAACGGCGCCCGCGAGAGCCAGAAGATCGCCCCCGGTCATGCCCACGCCGCCGCCGGTGGCCACGGCTACTCCACACAACGCGATGGCAATGCCGCACCAGTTTCTGGCGGTGACGGAATCTTTGAGAAGTATGCGTCCGAGGATTGCAGCCCATACCGGCTTGGTGGACACAAGCAGTACGGAGCGTGCCACGGGGATCGTATCGAGCGATGCGATCCAGGTCCAGAAGTGAAGTCCCAGCAGCACACCGGCCAGCGGAGCAAGCCGCGACAGGAACAGCGTGGTTTTTCGTCCACTCGCCAGCATTCCGCAACCGATGGCAAACGCCGCAAGACCCACGCGCCAGAACGAAACAGCGAGAGCGGGGCTTGAACCCAGCCGGATGGCCGGTGCCGCGGTGGACACTGCCAGTACGGCCAGAATCAATATGGTGATGGAGGAACTGGGCTTATCCACAACCTGTGGTGGCCATGCCGCGGCCAGCGTCTAAAGGGCTGAAAAGCAACGTGTTGGCGGCGCACACTTATTGTGCGAATGTGGATCAGCTGTTCTTTCCTGGGGCAATTGTCCTTGACAGGTCCGGCCGAATGCCTATATTCAGCCCGGACTCGAAAAGATTGGGAGTGGTGCGCGCTGGTACCCAAACCAGCCGCCTGACGCCTTAAGTCGGGCATCCCCCCTCCACCACTCCCGAGATCGAGCGGGCTGCAAAGCCCGCTCTTTTTTTTTATTTTCGCTCTCGGTCGCAGGTCAGGGCCGCGTCCAGTGCCCGGATCGTCCACCCGACTTCTCAAGAAGCGTCACCGACTCGATGGTGGCGCCCCGATCCGCACCCTTGATCATGTCGTACACGCACAGAAGCGCCGAACTCACACCGCACAACGCTTCCATTTCGACACCGGTCTTGCCGTGCGTGGCCACCGTGCACTCCACACGCACGCGCCTCGTGTCGACCGACAGCGAGATGTCCACCTCCACCTGCTCGAGGGCGATGGGGTGACACAGCGGAATCCACTCGGCACAACGCTTGGCGGCCAGGATGCCGCCCACGCGTGCCACGCTTCGCCAGTCCCCCTTGGCCACTTCGCCCGACGCGAGCAGTCGCATCTGTTCTTCGGACACGGAGAGAACGCCGGCTGCGCGGGCGCGCCGGAACGTGACCGGCTTGTCGCCCACGTCGACCATGTGCACGGTGTCGTGGCGGATTTCGCTCACGGCTCAGCCGCCGATGCGCGCCATGATGCGCCCGCGCCGGTCGAAGTCGTCGTCCGCGAAATGATGACGTTCGGGTTTGTCGTGGTAAATCGCATGACGGATTCGGTCCGACAACTCGCGACGATCGGCTCCCGACCGTATCAGAGGCGCCAGGTCGAGTCCCAGATCCTCATCGAGACAGAGCTTGAGGAATCCGCGCGCCGTGAGCCGCACGCGATTGCAGGCGCCACAAAACGGCCCCGTCATGGGCGAAATGAAGGTGATGGTCCAGGACTCGCCGGGAATCCGGCAGGGGGGCACCAGGTCGGCCAGTGGATTGTGCGGCAGAAACTCGAGATCGCCTGCCAGGGCCTCGATCATGGTGCGCAGGCGCGCGTTGGACGGACCCACCGAGTCGGCCGCTCCGAACGGCATCTCTTCGATGAAGCGCAGGTGCAGCGCATGCCGTTGCGCCCAGTATAGAAACGCCGACATGTCCGCGAGGTCGAGGTCGGGAAGGGCCACGATGTTGATCTTCACGGGAGACATCCCCGCGTCGAGCGCGGCGTAGATACCCGCGAGCACGCGGCTGTGGAACGGGCTGCCGGTGACACGCGCGAACTTGATGGGATCGAGACTGTCGAGGCTGATGTTGGCGCGACGTACTCCGGCCGCAACCAGGGCCGCGGCCCGGTTCTTCAGAAGCAGGCCGTTGGTGGACAACGCCACGTCCTTCAGGCCGGGCGTCCCGGCGACGGTGGCGGCGACGTCCACGATGTCGGGACGAAGCAGGGGTTCACCCCCCGTGAGACGCACCTTGCGCAAACCGCGATCGGCCATGGCCCCCACCACGAGTCCGATTTCGTCGGCATCGAGGAGATCCTGCGACTTTACGAAATCGGGGCTGCCGTTCGGCATGCAGTAGTAGCACCGCATGTTGCAGCGGTCGGTGAGTGAGATCCGCAGGTACTCGATCTTGCGACCGAACCGGTCGTGGAGGAACTCCATGACGTAGTCTATCATGCAGCCCGCCGAAAGTGGAGCGACATTTTTCACCCGGAAGTGATTGAACCACAGGGCCTCCGGCGCCGATATGCAATCAGGAGCCTTCCCATGACCCCCACAGGACCGATCGCAGGACAATCCACGCCGCCGCGAGCCTCGAGCCGGCGCACGATCTTCCGGTTGCTCCTGATTCAGTCGCTTGTGACGGCGGCCCTGCTCCTGGGTGTGCTGGTGGCCGCTGCCGGCATCGATCAGAGGCTGCTCATCTTCCTGGGGCTTCTGGCGGTCCTGAGTATCTCCCTCGGATTGTCAGCCTGGCTCGACGACAGACTGGTCAGTCCTCTGGAGCGTCTGGTCACGCGTGCCGAGCAACTAGCCGCCGGACAGAAGCTCGATGCAAACTCCGTGTCCGAGCAGACTCCCGCCTGGATGGAATTCGGAGAGACGTCGCGGTTCGCCAGGGCGCTCGACACGCTGGGGAACCGGCTGCACGCCGAAAGCAGCGTGACCGCGGGAGACTCGCACATTCCGAAGAGCGTCGCGGCACCCACCGGACCTGCGCAACCGGACCGTCTGGAAGCGCTGCTCGGCCATCTCCCGTGGGCCGTGTGGATCACCGACCGCGAAGGGCGCATCCTGCACCACAACGCCCTGGCGGTGGGCCTGTTCGAGTCCGCCGGCACCGACCTGAAGGGACAGACCGTCGAGGGCTGGTGGACCCGGTGGGCAGGGCCGGCCACCTGGTCGGAACTTCACCGCACGGTGA
>DAIOGN010000076.1:0-1059 GCA_036745245.1 Candidatus Zixiibacteriota bacterium | reverse complement strand
GTGACGGGTGGGGCACGCTGGCACGGGGAACTCGAACTCGTGACGCGCGATCACCGCACGCCGCGGCTCGAAGTCACGGTCGTTCCCATGCAATCGAAGACCGACGTTCAGGCGCTTTTGTTTCTGGCGGAGGACGTCACCGAACTCCGTCAGCTGGGTCACCTGCTCATCGACCTGGAGCGCCAGTCTACACGGGGCCAGATGGCCGGCGAAGTGGCACACGAGATCAACAACTTTCTCACGATCCTGGGCGGCAATCTCGACATCATCCCCATGCTTCTGGCTTCGGGGAGGCAGGAAAAAGTCCAGGCGAAATTCGCGGCCATGCGGGGAGTGCTCGACAAGATCGCGCGTTTCTCCGAGGGCCTCATGGGGAGTCGCGACGATCTCGAGCCCGGCCCCTGCGATCTCAATCGGCAAATCGAGACTCTGGTGGCCTTCCTCAAACCACAGAACCGTTTCGACGGAGTGGACATCCTCTACCAGCCCAATCCGGAGCTGCCCAAGGCGGCGGTGAAGGTCAGCCTGATTCAGCAGGTGCTGGTGAATCTCCTGAACAACGCCGCGGATGCGATCCACCAGGGCGGCCGCCGCGATGGGAAGATCGAAGTGTCTGTACGCTCTCTGCCCGGGAAGGACGAGCTGTCACTTGTGGTGCGGGATAATGGTCCCGGACTGTCGAGGGCCGCAAGCGCCCGCATTTTCCGGGAGCGGTTCAGCGACAAGAAGTCGGGGCACGGTCTGGGACTCCTGAACTGTCACGCGATCGCCCGATCCCTCGGTGGCACGCTCACGGCAGAGAGTGCAGAAGGCATCGGCACGACCTTTACACTGAATTTGCCCTGCCTGCCCGACGCCGAGACCGCACCCGAGCCCGCGCCCGTTCTCACCTCGGGCTGAGCGGAGGCCGTAAGGGCACCTGATCTCCCTGCCTGCGATTTCGAAATCGTCTTCCTGTTGCGCTGGCCCGCCGGGACCCCATCTTGAGGGTGGGCCCGGAGGCGGCACGGGGGTCGATCGGAGTCGCCCCGCAGGGATGAGCACGGACACGGCACGAAC
>DAIOGN010000075.1:10566-16950 GCA_036745245.1 Candidatus Zixiibacteriota bacterium | reverse complement strand
GTCCTCGCGTCGGGCGGTTTCGGGTCGTCCCGGATCCGTGCGCCGCTCGGGTGCGGACACCACGTTCTTGAGAAGCTCCGCCTTCTGTCGGTCCATCTCCTCGCGCTTCTGCATACGCGCTTTGACGAGCGCCAGTCGATCCGAAAGATTCGACTGGAGCTTGCCCGGCTCGCGCTTCCGTGCGGGCTCGGTGGAGTCCTGCTTCACCTGAGTCCTTGGATTCAGCTTCTGGGAGAGCGCCGCCATCATCTCGTCGGTGGCCGAACTCATGTGGTTCTTCACCGGCGTGCCCATGGAAGCAAAGAGCGCGATCAGCTCTTCCGACGACATCTTGTGCTTCTTGGCGAGTTCGTAGACGCGCATGCCGGCTTCCTGCTCCGCCTCAGTCGGCGGCCCCCTCGGCTGGTGTTTCCTCGCGGGCGGCCGCCTGGATGGCGCGTTCGTCGAACGCCTCCGATTCCAGTTCCGATTCGAGTTTCTCGAGTTCCTCGAGGAGGGACTGAGCCGTGGTCTTGAACTTGCGG
Organism: Candidatus Zixiibacteriota bacterium; assembly: GCA_036745245.1. GTDB lineage: Bacteria > Zixibacteria > MSB-5A5 > JAUVRN01 > JAUVRN01 > DAIOGN01. The sequence continues at coordinate 16,426 of DAIOGN010000075.1, read as the reverse complement.
GCGGTCACTTCGCCGATTCCGTCGATGGCCAGAAGACGGGCCTCGTCGGATGCCGCCAGCTCCTGAATGCTCGTGATGCCGGCCGCTTCCAGAGCCTCCACCTGCTTCTCGGTGAGACCGGGCAGTTCGGAGAGGCCGATGACGGTGGCCGAGATCTCGTCATGCACCGCCAGGTGATCGCTCTCCGAAAGGATGTTGATGCGCCAGCCGGTGAGTTTGGACGCCAGTCGAGCATTCTGACCGTTGCGGCCGATGGCCAGGGAGAGCTTGTCGTCCTCCACGATCACGGTCATGGCCTTCTCCGCCAGATTCATGTCGATGCCCACCACCCGGGCGGGAGCGAGCGAGCGCGTGACGAACAGTTGCGGATCGGACGACCACGGCACGATGTCGATGCGCTCATTGGACAGTTCGCGCACGATGGCCTGCACGCGTGCCCCCTTGACGCCCACACAGGCGCCCACCGGGTCGATGCGATCGTCCACGGACACCACGGCGATCTTGGAGCGTTCCCCGGGTTCGCGCGCCACCGCCTTGATCTCGATGATGCGCTCGAAGATCTCGGGCACCTCGAGTTCAAACAGGCGGCGGAGCAACTCCGGATGCGCGCGGGACAGCACGATCTGCGGCCCCTTGACGTTGGATTGCACCTCCAGGATGAGCGCGCGAATGCGGTCGCCCTGCCGGTACTTTTCGCGCGGGATCTGTTCCTTGAGCGGAACCATGCCCTCGGCGCGTCCGAGATGAACGACGATGTTCCCTTTGTCGATCTGCTGGACCGAGCCCGTGACCAGCTCGCCCACCCGGTCGGCGTACTCGGCCACAATTTTCTCGCGCTCGGCCTCGCGGACCTTCTGGATGAGCAGCTGTTTGGCTGCGGCGATCGCCGTCCGGCCGAACTCGTGCCAGGGCACCACCACGTCCGCTTCGTCCCCCACCTTGAGACGGTAGCCCCAGCCCTCGGCCATGTCGGGCGTGACCTCGGCGCCCGGCTCTTCGATTTCTTTCACCACGCGCACCTTGGCGTACATGGTGATCTGGCCGGTCTTGCGGTCGATCTCCACCCGGAAATTCTCGGCGTCGCCGTACTTGCGGCGGGCCGCCGACAGGAGCCCCTGCTCGACGGTTTCGAGCACGTAGTTCATCTCCAGGCTCTTGTCCCGGGCGATCTGAGTGAGGGCCTCGAGGATGTCGGGGCCCACTCCGGCCGACTTGGATTGCTTAGTAGTTACGCGTGCCATATCGTACCTGTTCGAGAGAGATCGTCCGATCCGAGTCGAGCACGAGAGACTCCGCGCTCACCTCCGTCAGCGTTCCGGTCACCGTCTGGCCAGTCACAAGGTGCAGTGTCATGGCCGATCCTCGATATCTCCTGAAATCCTCCAGCGTGGTGCAGTGCCAGTCGAGTCCCGGACTGGACACTTCGAGCGTGAAGGCCGTGTCGGTGCCCGGCACGCCTTCCAGTGCTGCCGAAGCCGCCTTGCTGATCTGCACGCAGTCCGATAGTTGAATGCCTCCCTGCGGCCGGTCGGCCAGGATACGAATGAGGCTCCGGCGCCCCGTCCGGGCGACAGAAACGGCCACCAGATCGAACCCCAGCCCCGACACAACGGGGCGTATTGCTCTCGTAATCTCTTCCTGCTCCAAGCTTTCCGACCTGCCCAAACAAAAGAGAGTGGGGTGCCCCACTCCGAACCGCTAAAGATATCGCCGGGGGGATTTGGCGCAACCTATATGTGGAGGGGGTCCCCGGGTCGGGCCGGGTTCCGCAACGCGTTGGCGTCTAGGAGCCTGCGGGAGAGGCCAATTCGCTGGCCAGAGCCTTCAGATGCGAAGTGAGCCCGGAGAGCGGAACCTCCTGCCTCTGGCCGGATCTTCTCACCTTCACCTCTGCCTGGCCCGAGGCCAGTCCGCGCTCTCCCAGAATCACCTGCACCGGGACGCCCACCAGGTCTGCGTCTTTGAACTTCACGCCGCCGCGCTCGTCGCGGTCGTCCAGGAGCACCTCAAAGCCCGCGTCTTGCAGTTCCGAGTACATGCGCTCTGCCATACTCACCAGCTCCGCGTTTCGCACATTGAGTGGCAGAAGTTGTATGTGATACGGGGCCAGGGCCCACGGCCACAGGATGCCGGCCTCGTCGTGAAACGCTTCGACGGCCGCCTGGGCCGTGCGCGTAATTCCAATTCCATAACTGCCCATGACGCACGGCCGTTCCTTGCCCGCTTCATCCAAAAAGACGGCGCCCAGCGCCGCAGAGTATTTCGTTCCCAGCATGAAGGTGTTCCCCACCTCGATGCCCTTGAACTGTTCGAGCCGGCCCTTGCGGCAGCGCGTACAGAGGTCTCCTGCCACCGCGTTGCGAAGATCCAGCAAAGACTCCGCGGTATAGTCACGACCGTATTGCACTCCCGTGTAGTGCGCGTCCGCACGGTTGGCTCCCGTGACGCCATCGGACACTCCTGCCAGTTCGAAGTCGGCCAGGATGCGCACCTTCGACAGCCCCACGGGTCCGGCGAAGCCCACCGGCGCGCCCGTGACGCGTTCGATCACTGCGCTTTCGGCCAGCTCCAGCTCCACGGCGTGCAGGGCGTTCTTCAGCTTGACTTCGTTCAACTCCCGGTCCCCGCGCACGAGAGCCACCACCGGGACACCGTCAGCCATGTAGATGAGCGTTTTGATGAGCCGATCCGGGCCGACCCCGAGACACGCTGTGACTTCCTCCACCGTGCGCGCACCGGGCGTGTCCACGATCTCAAGCGGCGAGCTTCCCTGGACGGCATCGCTCCCTGTGCCAGCCTCCGCCTTTTCGAGATTTGCTGCATACCCGCACGACGGACACGAGAGAATGTCGGCCTCGCCGCCCTCGGTCGACACACGCAGCATGAACTCATGCGCACGTTGACCCCCCATGGCACCGGTGTCGGATTCGACCTGGTCCACGTTCAGGCCCATGCGACGAAACGCGGCGAAGTAGGCGCGCACCATCTTCTCGTACGCCACGACCAGGCCCGCCTCGTCGGCATCGAAGGAGTACGCGTCCTTCATGTAGAACTCGCGGCCGCGCAGAAGGCCGAAGCGCGGCCTGATTTCGTCTCTGAACTTTACCTGGATCTGGTAGAGATTGAGTGGCAGCTGACGATATGACTTGAGTTCGCCCGCCACGAGGTGCGTGACCACCTCTTCGTGCGTGCCGCCCAGCACGAGGTCGCGCTGATGACGGTCCTTCAGGCGCATGAGCTCCTTGCCCACCACCTGATGCCGCCCCGTGCGCTCCCACAGCTCGGTCGGCTGGAGTACGGGCAACAGCACTTCCAGAGCGCCCGACCGATCCATTTCCTCCCGCACCACGCGCGTGACATTGAGGAGCACGCGCTGCATGAGGGGCAGATAGTTGTACACCCCCGCCGCCAGCTTGCGTATGTACCCCGCTCGCAGGAGGTACCGATGGCTGGCCAGCTCCGCTTCCGCGGGCGACTCTCTCAACGTGGGAATGTAGGTCTGACTCCAGCGCACCTGTTCACCTCATTTGGCGTTGACCCCCGAATGTAGCGCCGTTATCAGTCTGCGCAACGCCCCCGTGGTGCAATGGATAGCACGACGGCCTCCGGAGCCGTTAATTCCAGTTCGACTCTGGACGGGGGTATAGTTGCGCCCACCGGCGCGCCGGATCCGTGAATTCGTTGGGGGGAAGAACGGAGATCCGGCGAGAGCACACGGGCCCGGTGACGTTCACCGAGCCCGCGCTCCGCACACCTTTACCGGATCTTCTTCTTATGACGGTCTTTGCGGAGACGCTTCTTGCGTTTGTGAGTCTTGATCTTCTGACGCTTGCGTTTCTTACCCGACGGCATTCCTCTGCTCCCTCACCTTACCCTGCGCCGCCGGCTTAGCCGACGTGCGAACCCGCCTCACCCGCCAGGGGAAGCTTGGTGATCATCCCCTTGAACTCGTTCGACGGCTTGAACACCGGAACCATGCGATTGGCCACCGGCACTTCTTCGCCGGTGCGCGGGTTCCTTGCCTTCCTGGCCTTCCGCTCCTTCACCTTGAACGTACCAAAGCCACGGATCTCGATGTTGTGCCCGGCCTCCAGGGTGCTTTTGACTGCGTCAAGGAAGGCGTCGACCACAACGGCGATATCGCTCTTGGACAGACCAGTCTTGCCGGCGACGCGCTCCACCAGGTCCGCTTTGGTCATACGTTTCTCCTCAGCATGTGGCAATCGGTTGTCATTCAGTAAGTAAACAGGTACGCCAGCCGCGGGCCAACCAAACCTTCTTCCCCGCTCAGGCGCCATCCCAAAAACGATCCGACCAGGTCGAGCCACCCCAGACGACGTTTTGCCGGGGCCTTCACGGTGGGCGGATCCGGTTCGAGTCCGGCCATCTCCGCAGCGATGTCGATGGCGTCCTGGTAGTCTCCCAGCACATCCACCATTCCCAGTTCCAGGGCCTGTTCGCCCGTGAAAATCGCCCCCGTGGCGAACGAAAGTACGCTGTCCCGGCCGATGCCCCGACCTTCGGCCACCACGTCGACAAACTGATCGTACGTGTTGTCGATCACTGCCTGGAGCATCTCTTCTTCACGCGGAGTAATCGAGCGCCCGGGATTGCCCACATCCTTGAATTCGCCCGAGCGGATGGTCTCGAGGCGCACTCCGACTTTGTCCATGAGCCCCTCAAACACCGGGAACTGCAGAATCACGCCGATGGAGCCTGTGAGCGAGCCGGGGTTGGCCACCACGGTGTCCACGGCGCAGGCGATGTAGTAGGCGCCCGAAGCCGCCACCGATCCAAAGGAAGCCACCACCTTCTTCCCTTTCTCGCGCGCCTTGCCGATCTCCTCGAAAATCTCCTGCGATGCCGCGACGCCTCCCCCCGGTGAATCGAGACGCACCACGATGGCCGCCACGTCTCCGCGATCGGCCCAGTGTCGTATCTGGCGGACGATCGCATCGGGCGATTCGATCTGCCCCGTGATCGACACCAGGGCGACGCGGTCGCCGCCTCCCACCGAAAAGTCGGACGAATCCTGCCACAGCACCGCAAACGCCAGAATGACCAGGGCCACTCCCGCGATCATGAACAACAGCACTGTCGAATCTCGTCTGCGCATGTCTGACTCAGTGGGGCGTGGGGATGTGGAGTGTGGTGCCCACGTGAATCTGCTGCGGGTCGTTGATGTTGTTGAATTCGATGATTTCGCTCACGGCGATGCCGAAACTCTCTGCGATCTTCGTGAGGGTGTCGCCGCGGCGCACCACGTAGCGCACGGTTCCGTCGGCCTTCGAAGCCACCGGGACGCGCAGGGTCTGGCCGGTATTGATTTTGCTGCGCGCGGAGATGTTGTTCATGGAGGCCAGCTTGCTCACCGACATGCCGTGATCCTGGGCGATTCCCCAGAGGGTCTCCCCCGGCTTCACGCGGTACTCCGAATAGGAGGGCGCCTTCGCCGTTCGTGCTTCGGGAGCACTCGCCGACGCGGTCTGCGGCACCTTGAGAATCTGGCCCGGGTAGATCTTGCCACGCGACGAGATGTGGTTGCGGAGCGCCAGGTCGTCGGCGGTGGTGCCGTGAGCCTGTGCGATGTCCCACAGCGATTCACCCGCCCGCACGCGATACTCTCCCGTCTCCGACGCCACGATCCTGGGCGCGGACGCCGTGCGCACGGCCCCCACCGGCACCGGCACGATCAGATCATGACCGGCCACGATCCGGTTGTTCTTCATCTTGTTGGCATCGCGGATGGCCTGCACGGACACTCCGTAACGCCGTGCAATCGTGGAGAGCGTCTCGCCGCGGGCGATGGTGTGCCGTACCCACTCCGTGCGTTCGGACTGCGGAATCTTTTCGTACACCA
>DAIOGN010000075.1:5276-10556 GCA_036745245.1 Candidatus Zixiibacteriota bacterium | reverse complement strand
CGAAGGTGGCCGCCTTGCCAGGCGGAACGCGAAGCCGGTACGACGAAGTCTGCGGCGGCGTGACGCCGCGCAGCAGTTCCGGGTTGAGTTGTTGCAGTTCGTCGTGATCGCAGCCGAGGTGACGCGCCAGCGTCTTTAACTCGATCGGCTTGCCCACTTCCACTTCGTCCCATCGCAAGGGCGTCTGGGGGTTGACGTAGAAGCCGAACCGTTCGGGTTCTTTGGCGATAATCAATGAAGCCAGGAAGAGCGGAACGTAGTTCTCCGTCTGCTTGCGCAGTCGCAGCTGCCAGAAGTCCTTGGTCTTCTGCTTGGCGATGGTGCGGCCGACCCGCCCCTCGCCGCCGTTGTAGGCAGCCAGGGCCAGATGCCAGTCGCCGAACATTTCGTACAGTGCACCGAGATACCGCGCGGCCGAATGCGTGGAGCGCTCGAAGTCGCGTCGCTCATCCATCCACCAGTCCCGCTTCAGTCCGTAGTTTTTTCCGGTGGAGGGGATGAACTGCCACGGCCCGAGGGCCTTGGCGTAGGAATAGGCGTTCATGTTGAAGCCGCTCTCGATCAACGGCAGATAGCAAAGGTCGAGCGGCAGCCCGTACTGCGCAAAAATCGCCTGCATCATCGGCAGATAGCGGCCGGCGCGCTCGAGGTAGGTCTGCATGTTTGAGCGTGCGATCGTCTGGAAGTAGAAAAGACAGTTACGTACCCGCTCATTCCAGACCACGGGTACGTCGTAGACTACGCTGTCGGGCTCGAGGGCTCGCTGCATCTCGCTGTAGTTCTTGTAGTTGCGAAGACTCTCGAGATCTTCGAAGCGCATCATGAAGGCCGACATCTCAGGAGGCGTCATGCCGTCGCCGTGCTCGCGAACCGTGAGCTGATAATCCGCGGCAAGGTGGTCGAGCAATTCGTCTATCTGAGTCTTCTGCTGGTCCGTGAATTCGGTATCGGGGTCGAGGTCGGCCAGTAACTCCAAGGCCTTCTCAAAGTTATACTCCGCCTCAACGAAGTCCCCGCGCTCGTGCGCAGCCGTAGCCACCGCGTGGTAACCCTCGGCCTCGGCCAGGAGCACCGATTCCGGAGACAGGGCGGCCGGTGCCAGCACGGTTGGTGATGTGACCGGCTCTTCCGCCTTGGGTGGGGGAACTTCCTTCGCAGCACTGCGCCTTGGAGCAGCAGCGGAACAACTTAGCAGTGCTGCGAGGCAGAATGCGGAAAGCACGACGCAGAAAGCGCCACGCAATCGCATCCCCCCTTGATCGCGATTCGTAGGATGCACCATTTTCGCCTTAAGTTGTTGCCAAATAGGTCATTCCGCGAATTCCTGTCAAGCACTTTTGTTTTCGGCAAACGAGAGCAAACCTGAAGCTATCTTTAAGGTTACGTCATTTTCGGGGCTGACCCACAACCAGTCGCCCTGATGGCTGAACCAGGTCAGCTGGCGCTTGGCATATTGGCGGGTTTTCGTGATGATCCTCTGAGCCGCGTTTGTCATACTAACCCTTTCTCTAACAACATCATACAAGTCTCTATATCCCACGGCCTCGAAGGCCGGCTGAGAAAAATCCCAGCTTTCCGACAGCCCCCTCACTTCATCCACCCAGCCCGCCTGGAGCATATCCTCGACCCGGCGCTCGATTCGGGCGTAAAGCTCCTCCCGGGGCCTCACCAGGACTACCGGGAAGTAGCGGAAGGGGCTCTTGCGCCCAGGGGTGGTCAGCCGCCTCGCCGCGAGCGACTCGTCGGTCATGAGATGGAACTCCACGGCACGCCGCAAGCGGGCCGTGTTTGCCGGATCGAGCTGGGCCAGTGTCCCGGGATCGTGCCTTTCGAGATAGGCTGCCAGAGCCTCTCGGCCTCCGGCCTCCACCAGCCGATCCACGCGTTCCCTCACCTCCGGTGCGGTCTCCGGCGCCTCGAACAGTCCCTCCCTCAGGGCTTTGAAGTACAGACCCGTGCCCCCGACCACCATGGCCCTTCGCCCCTTCTCCATGATACCCCGAAGGGCCGCCTCCGCGTCGGCCAGGAATCGAGCCGCGGAGTAACGCTCCGGAGGGTCCACGAGGTCGATCAGATGATGAGTCACCCTGGCACGTTCTGCGAGCGTGGGCTTTGCCGTTCCGATATTCAGCCCCCTGTACACCTGGCGCGCGTCGGCGGACACCACTTCGGCGTTCAGATGATTTGCCAGATCGAGGGCGACTGCCGTCTTCCCCACGGCGGTGGGTCCGGCCAGAAGCAGCACCGGAGGAAACGTTGAGTTCAGGTGCGGCCGAATTTGCGGTCGAGTTCCGATCGCGGGATCTGAATCACGGTGGGCCGGCCATGGGGACAGGTCAATGGCTCCGCCGACTGCATGAGCCGATCGAAGAGTGAAGCCATTTCAGCCTCCCCGAGCGTGTCGCCCGACTTCACGGCGGCACGGCAGGCAAAACTTGCGGCCATGGCCGACAGGCGGTCGCGACCGGAACGCAGCTCGAGAGCCAGCGATTCAAGTACTTCCCGGAACGTGCGCTCCGGAGATCGTCCGCCGAGCACCGCCGGCGTACCTTCGATCAACACCGAACGCGGCCCGAACACGCGCGCCTCGAAGCCGACACGTGCGAACAGTTCCCCCTCGGCCTCGAACACTGCGAACAATTCCGAATCCAGTTCGACCGGCTGGCCGAACAGAAGCGATTGCGTGGTGGTGAGATCGGCATGCAGCCCGCGCAGCACCGCCTCAAAGAGCACGCGCTCGTGAGCCGTGTGCTGATCGAGGATGAAGAGCGCACCCCCCGCTTCGGCTACGATGTAGGTGCTGTCGAACTGAAGAAAGGTTCGCCGGACGCCTGTGTTCGCGTCCACAGGGGACGGGCCGACCTCTCGATGGGTCTCGTGCGACAGGTCGGCCGGCCCGGACGCAGCCACCGAGCCGTCCGCCGGGCGGCGGTACAGTTCGTCCCAGAAGGTGTCGCGAGCCTGCGGGGAGCCGAGACGCTGGGCCAGTACCCGGAGCGCGGAGGCGCGCATCTGCTCCACGGCACCGGGGTCGGCCGGTGCCACAGCCCCTGCGCCCGGCGCCGTCGCGGCCACTGCACCTGTGCCGGTGAGCACACGATTCACGGAGTAGTGGACGGCGTCGTACACGAGGCGCGGATGCAGGAATCGCACCTCGGCTTTCGCAGGATGAACGTTCACGTCCACGTGCTCCGGTGGAACCTGCAGGTTCAACACCGCCACAGGGAACTTCCCTTCCGGAAGATACCGCCCGTAGCCCGAGGTGAGTGCATGAAGGAGCGAACGATCCTGGATGCGTCTCCCGTTCACGAACAGGTACACCCGATGACGTCCCGCCTTGGTCTGGTCGGGTCGCCCGATGTAGCCGAACACGCGCACGTAGTCGAGTGCGCCTTCCAGTTCGAGCAGGGACGCGGCCTGTGACCGACCGAGGAGGTCGGACGTCCGCTCGCGCAGGGTGGCGCCGCCCGCCACGTTGAACACCTCCCGGCCCTCGCTTTTGTACACGAATCCCACGTCCGGGCGGGACAGAGCCAGGTCGGTCATGACCGACAGCACACGCCGCGACTCGGAGGCCGCGGTCTTCAGGAACTTGCGGCGAGCAGGAACATTGAAGAAGAGATCACGGGCCACCACGCTGGTGCCGAACGCGCGTGCGGCCGACTCGACCTCTTCCGGCTGGCCCGACGTCACCACGAGTCGTGTTCCTTCTGAACTGTCCCTCGCGCGGGTGACCAGCTCGAGTCGGGACACCGACGCGATCGAGGGCAACGCTTCCCCCCGAAACCCCAAAGACGTCACGGTGGACAGATCGTCCGTGGACCGGATTTTTGATGTAGCGTGTCTTCGGAGGGCGACACGTGCGGAGTCGCGATCCATGCCCACACCATTGTCGTGTACCGCGATCCGAGCGAGCCCCCCTTCGTCGATCTCCACTTCGATTTCGGTGGCGCCCGCATCGAGCGAGTTTTCGACGAGTTCCTTCACCACCGAGGCCGGGCGCTCCACCACCTCGCCCGCGGCGATCTGATCGATCACCGCATCCGGCAAGACGGCGATCGAGTAGGAGACGAGAGCCATCACAGCCGATCGCGGCGCAGGCGTGCGCGCGTGCGGAACTCGGCCAGCCGGTTGATCGCCTCCAGAGGCGACAGCGACTCCACGCCCAGCTCGGACAGCTCTTCCACCAGCGGGTCGAGGGGCGGTGAGAACAACCCCATCTGGGGGACGGTCGGGGTGAGGCGATCGGGATGAAACTCGCCGGATTCCAGTTCCAGCAATATTTCCCGCGCCCTCGCCACCACTTCGGGGGGTACGCCTGCGAGGCGCGCCACTTCCAGACCATACGAATCATCGCAGCCGCCGGGCCGGATCTCATGAAGAAAAATGACACGCTCTCCGTGACGTCGCACGGCCACCTGGAAGTTCCGAATGCGGGGATACTTGCGCGCCAGGCCCGTGAGTTCGTGGTAGTGCGTGGCAAACAGCGTGCGCGCCTGCCGCCCGGGAGCCTCGTGAAGATGTTCGGCCACGGCCCAGGCGATGGACAGCCCGTCATACGTGGACGTGCCTCGCCCGATTTCGTCCAGGAGAACCAGCGAGCGGTCCGTGCAGTGGTGAAGGATGTTTGCCGTCTCTTCCATTTCCACGAGAAACGTGGATCGACCCAGCGCCAGCTGGTCGCTTGCGCCCACACGAGTGAAAATGCGGTCGGCCAGCCCGATTTTTGCCCGTGCGGCCGGTACGAACGAACCGCACTGCGCCAGGAGCACGATGAGGCCCACCTGGCGCAGGTAGGTGGATTTCCCCGCCATGTTGGGCCCGGTGAGAATGTGGATCTGCGCGTCGGCAGCATCCAGCAGAGTGTCGTTGGGTACGAAGCGACCTGCAGCCACCACCTGCTCCACCACGGGGTGACGCCCCCCGACAATATCGAGACTCCGGTCGGTCGTAAGCTCGGGCCGGACGTATCTCCGCTCGAGAGCCAGTTCCGCCCAGGCCAGGGACACATCCGCGGACGCGAGCACTTCGGCGGTGGCCTGAAGCTCGCGCGTGTGAGGTCGCAGGCTGTCGCGGAGAGCGGTAAACAGCTCTTCCTCGAGCGTGAAGATGCGCTCCTCCGCGGTGAGCACTCGCTCTTCGTGTTCCTTCAGTTCGTCAGTAATGTAGCGCTCGGCGTTCACGAGCGTCTGCCGGCGGATGTAGTTCGCGGGAACGGAGGCCACATGGGCATGCGTGACTTCGATGTAGTAGCCGAAGACTTTGTTGAAGCCCACCTTC
>DAIOGN010000075.1:0-5266 GCA_036745245.1 Candidatus Zixiibacteriota bacterium | reverse complement strand
AGACTGGCGATGCCTGTGCGCTCCCGCTCCGAGCGCTGCAGTTGCGTCAGGTAGCGCTTGCTGTCGGCGATCGACTTCCGCAGGCCCTCCAGTTCCTCCGACACACCTTCCCGGATCAGCCCTCCGGATGAGGTGACCAGTGGGGGATCGTCTGTCAGCGTGTCGAGAATGGCGCGGGCCGGTCCCTGCAGGTCGGGCAGAGTCTCCACCAGCCGTTTCAAGTAGTCGAGATTCGTATTGAAGAGTGCGGCGGCCAGGGGCGGCAGTCGCAGGAGTCCCGCTCCCAGCGCGACCACTTCCCTTGGATTGGCGCGCCCGTAGCCGATGCGTCCGGCGAGCTTCTCGAAATCCGGAAGCTCGGACAGAGCCTGCCTCAACTCGGAGGCGCCCTCCCGTTCCTGCACGAAATGAGCCGTCGCCCCCTGCCGTGGCAGAATTTCGGCCAGATCGGCGAACGGGCAGGTGAGCGTGCGCACAAGCAATCGCCGCCCCATGGAGGTCACGGTGCGGTCCACCTGCGCAAGCAGGCTGGTCTCCGGGTGACGCGGATCCCGTGCCTCTACCAGTTCCAGATTGGCCACGGTGTCGGCATCGAGACACATGCGCGAATCGAGTTCGGCGCGACGGATGTGAGTGAGATGATCGAGTGCCGTCTTCTTCGTCTCGCGGAGATAGGCCACGAGCCCACCCGCCGCCGACACGGCCAGATCGAGATCGCCCACTCCGAAGCCCGCCAACGTCTGCGTCTGGAACTGCTCCAGCAGAACGCGCCGTGCCTCCGGCAGCTTGAAACTCGCATCGGGCACCGTGGTGATCATGGTGCCGGCCCACGCGGGCAACTCCTCGGCACTATCCGGCACGAGGCACTCCGCGGGGGGTCGCACCCCCAGCCAGCCGGAGATCAACTCGGGCGTTCCCTCGGCGACTTCGAAGCGGCCTGTACCGAAGTCGAGCCGTGCCGCACCCCACCGCGAGGGCCGCGCTACCACGGCCACCAGGGCACGCGGCTCGCCCTCGGTATCGATCGTGGGGGTTCCCGGCGTGAGGATTTCCACTACGTCGCGCTTCACCAGACCGCGCGCCTTCTTCGGGTCCTCGGTCTGTTCGCAGATGACGACCTTGCGGCCGAGCGCGAGAAGTCGCGCCAGGTACTTTTCCGCCGAGTGGTGGGGCACGCCGGCCAGCGGAACCCGGTGTGCTTCGCTCCCGTGCGACCGACTCGTCAGTGTGATGCCCAACAGGCGTGAGGCCTCCTTGGCGTCGTCCCCGAACAGCTCGTAGAAGTCCCCCATGCGATAGAACACCAGCTTGTCGGGGTGCTGGTCCTTGATGCGTGTGTACTGGGTCCACAGCGGCGTGGACGCCGGGGCCGTGTCGGACCGGCTCATTCGCGCACCACCACGCTGTAGGACTCCGAGAACAGAGACTCCAGGCGCCGGCGGGCCTCCTGCGCTTCGTTCTGCGATTTGTATCGGCCCACCCACACCGCGGTGTATTTCTGTCCCGCGATGGTGCGCGGCACCAGCTCCGCCTTACGACCTGTTTCCTTGAACTGTTCGGCCAGGCGCACGGCATTGGTGCGGTCGCCGAACACTCCCACCTGGATGGTGTACTCTACGCCCGCCGCCGCATCCGCGCGCGACGACGCGCCGGGTGCGAATTCGAACTGCGGCACCAGTCCGCGCGGATAGGATTCGCGGTACAGCGTGAGATAGTGCATCGCCCGTTCGGGCTCGCCCTTCGCCTCGTGCAAACGCCCCAGTTCGAGATAAGCGGGGCCTGCGACATCGTGACCCTTCAGCCGGGTGCACATCTTGAAGAGGCGGAGTGCTTCGGAGGTGTCGTGCATCGCCACGGCGCACTGCGACTGGACGAACAGCCCCTTCCCCTTCCATGGCTCCTTCGCGTGTCGCGAGAGCCAGTCTGCGCGGGCCAGGGCCGCCTCGGGCTGCCCGGACAGAAGTTCAGCCTGAGCCAGAAGCCATTGTGCCTTCTGCCCCGACGCTTCCGAGTCCATGCTTTCCACACACGCCGTCGCGGCGCGCAGGGCCGAGCGGTCGTCCCCTGTGGCCTGTGCATACTGAGCGGCCAGAAGACATGCCAGCTCCCGATCGCCGCCCGAAAACTGTGTGCCTCCCGCCGACCACGCTTTATCCGGCTGAGCCAGCTCCCGTTCGAGTTGCGAGCACCCGGGAGCGACCTGTTCCAGGCGGTCGCGATGCCCGGACTCCACGGCCTTCCGGAACTCAACGCTCTCCGCACCTGCCGGCGCAACGCCGACCAGAATGCAGAGGCTCGCGCAGTACAATGTCCGGCGCATGTGCGACCCGGGTGTCACGCGTGTTCGAGAACGCGGGCCGGTTTGAAGGCGTCTCCCAGTTCGTACGTGCGGAACCGGAAGCAGGCGGGGCAGAACCAGCGAGGCGAATTGGATTTTTCGTGGCAGTGGGAGCACTCGTACTCCCGTTTCAGTCCGGGCAGCCAGGTGAAGAATCCCTGGGCGGCCTGCCAGGCCAGTTCGGGTTGACCGCGCTCCTTGTAGATCGAGACGAGCAACTGCCGTGCGACCAGGTGACCCGGATCGATTTCAAGCACGCTGTTGAGGTGCCCGAGAGCCGACTGATGATCGCCCTTCTTCTCGGAGAACCGGGCGAGGCCGAGGAGGGCGTCGGCGTTGCCTGGATGGCGGGCCAGCACCTGCCTGTAAATGCCCGCGATGTCGGAGTACTGACCCATCTCGAAGAGCACCTTCTCCAGGTGCGGAAACACGAGGCCGGAGAGTTCTGGCGAATGTTCGAGGAACGATTTCCAGGCGCGGATGGCGTCTTCCAGCCGGCTGTCACGCTCGTAGATCTGCCCCAGGGTGAGGTAGGCCGCCGGAGACTGCGGGTCGAGCTTGAGCGCGTCGCGCACCAGGACTCGCCCGCGTCGATGTTCGCCCGCTTCGGAGGCAGCGCGGCCCGCCAGCGTGAGGTACACGGCAGCGGTCTTTGGTTCGAGGGGTTCGCCCATGCGCGCCATCTCCTGGCGCCGCTTGTAGGCCTCTTCGAACTCGCCTTCCTCCAGATGCAATCGATGCAGCCGAGAGATCGCCCACGCCTCGGTGGACGAGTTCTTGCACAGCTCCAGGAGCAATCGTCGCGCCTCATCCCGGCTGCCCAAAGAAAGCTGGTCCTGCGCGAGCGCCTTGCGCACGGCGGCCGAATCCTCGGGCGACAGGCCCGCGCGCTGAGCCAGGTCCATATGAATGCCCATGGCCTTCTGGGCCTGCCCACGCCGCCGCAACAGTTCTCCGATCCTCAGATAGGCGTCCACGTTCTGACTGTCCTCGCGCACGGAGTCGCGCAGGCGCTTGAACGCCAGCTCCTCCTCGCCGGCGAGCAACGCGCGCAGCCCCGCATAGTAGTGCTCGCGCGCGGGATTGCGCACCGCGGAGCGGCGCTTCTCGAAGGAGAGCAGAATCATGCAGTAGATGAGACATGTGGCCAGGATGATGACCAGCCACCAGGACACCGTCACGCGCGCGCTCCCTCTTCCAGGTCGAGTCGATCCAGTTCCTCGATCGGACGGTTTCGCAGGGCGGTCAGTTCCGACAGGAGGCGTTTGTTGTCGCGCCGCGCGTCACGCAGGTCCAGGGACAGCTTCCAGAAATACGACAGCCCGAGCACGAACGTCACGAGCATCCCCGCCACGAACGACCAGTACGTGACCACGATCAACGGTATGTTGTAGTAGGTCGTGTCGTGGAGTTGGACGGTGACGCGTTCCTCGGAATTGAGTACCGAGAACCCCACCATGCCCACCACCAGCACCATGACCAGGAGGGCTCGAATCACCCACATGACGGACTCTCCTCACGCCCAACGTCGCAGCGTTCGGGCAGCGCACTCCGGAGCCCGGTCCCCGCGCAGGGGCGACCGCGTGTCCGGTCGGCGCCCCCGCGGCTACGGCTGCATGGGTCCCAGCTGATACAGGGTTTCCTTGACCACGTTGCGATTGTCTTCGAGAAATTCGCGCTCCGACATCAGGTGCACGATCAACTTGTGTCCCTTGTACGGGAACACGTAGAACTCGCCCAGAAGCACCTCGGCCACAGAGCCAAAGAGGCCGTCTCCGGTGGGAATCTGAGCCGTGTATTGCTTCTGCATCGAGTATCCCGCGCCCACCCACTCGTTTTCCCAGCGCAGGTCGAAGGCCTGCAGGAACTGCCCTTCTTGTATGAGTTCGCAATACTTGACGATGGGCTTTTGCCACTCCGCCTCGAACTGCGCCGAGGCCAGGCTGTCACGCACCGTCTTTACCTGCCAGTCCACGTCCACGATGAACAGGAATACTTCCGCATTGGTCACCAGGTTCTGAGCGTCCCAGAGCTGTGACGGCACCTGCTTGTCCTTCATTTTCATCCGCACACGGAACGGATTGGGGGACGCGTCCTTCTCCTCTTTCTGCGGGCTGAAGTCCCAGCCGTCCGGCGTGGAGAGGGCATAACCGAACGTCGTGTCCGTGAACACCTCGATCGACTTGCCATCCACTTTCTTCTTTTCGACCACTCCCGTCTTCAGACGGGCGGCCCAGGAAGGCGCGGCAGCCACGAGGGCGACCATGCAGGCGAGTCCGAGTATGCGTAGTATGTTTCCCTTCATCATGAATCCTCCATCCAGTTCTTGTCCGGCCAGGCGGCGGGGGGCTCCCCGCTCCCCTCATATATGTGCGGCCACCCCGGCGGGTTCAACGGAATTTTACCCCGGAGAAAGCCCTAAGCGGTTAAAACAATTCGAGTTGGGTCGAGCGCGCCGGAGTGAGCTTACCCATCAGATCCGACAGCCGGCTGTAGAAGCCCCGGGTGTGAAATGTATGTTCGAGGCCCAGCAGGTGATAATCGAGATGGTGCAGAAACTCGTGCACGAGCGTGTCGAGATAGGAGCGCGCGGCCAGGTACTGGCGGCGCACGGCGGTGACATTGTAGATCGTGATGCGCCCGCCGGCGTCGTATTCATAATAGGCGTACTCTTTGTATGTGAGTCGCCCCCCCTTCATCCTGTGCTTCTGCGGCGTATTCAGAAAGCGCAGCGCCACCCGGGGAACCGAAAGTTCCGAGGCGAGGCGGTCGAGCAGCTCTCGCGACGGCTGCTCGCGAAGCGCCGGGTGCACTTCCAGAAGCGCGAGGGCGGCGTCCAGAGTGCCCCCCGTGGGCGCGTAGTCGAGACGCTCGATCTGATTGGAACGTGCGTAGTCCCATTGCGCGCGCGTGCTGCCGGTTCGTGCT
>DAIOGN010000074.1:0-17211 GCA_036745245.1 Candidatus Zixiibacteriota bacterium | reverse complement strand
GTCGCGAACTCAACTGGTGGTCGGCGCCTCGGCCAACTGTGACAGCCGCACCAGGAGCCGTTTCTGCGAGGCGGCGTCGCGCGCCGGAGCGCCCATCACCGTGGCGCCGGCCGGAACATCTTTGGTGACCACGGCGGCCAGGCCCACCACGGCTCGTTCGCCGATGTCGATCCGATCGCGCAGGCAGGCGGAGGGCGCTACCCAGGCGTAGTCGCCGATACGCGTGCTGCCTCCCACCATCGCATGGGCAATCACGGCGGCGTGGCGGCCCACCACCGTGTTGTGCGCCACATGCACCAGGTTGTCGATCCGCGCACCCTGGCACACGCGCGTGTCGCCCAGACTGCCGCGGTCGATGCAGGTGTTGGCGCCGATCTCCACGTCGTCTTCAATGACCACGCTCCCCACGTGCGGGAACTTCACGAGTTCACCTTCAGCGTTCCGCTCGTAGCCGAACCCGTCGGCTCCGATCACGGTGCCGGAGTGAATCGTGACGTGCTGCCCGATCCGCACCCGATCGTAGATGTGCACGCCGGCGTGCACCACCGTGCCCGATCCGATCTCCGCTCCGTCTCCCACGGTACATCCCGGCCCCACGTACGCGTCGGGCGCAATCTTCGCGGAGGCGGAAATCGTCGCGCCGTCCGCAATCCCGTGCGGGCGGACCGGGGCGAAGAAACGGCCGATGACACGCATGAAATCGAGCCGTGCGTTGTCGCTCTCGATCACAGCCGCAACGTTTTTCGATGTGTCTTCCCCGGCCAATGTGCGGTCGAGGATGAGCAGACTGGCATGGGTGCTCTTCAACAGCTCCCCGGGACGCCGCGCCGTGGCTCCGCAGAAGCTCACCTCGCCCGGGCCGGCCACGTCGATGGGTGCGGGGCCGGAGATGACCTGACGACCCGTGTCCGGATCGCGGAGCTTCAGGATGGCGGGCTTAAGGAATTCGGCAATGCTATGGATGGTCGTCATACGGGGTCCGGCTTTCGGAGAGTTCGATGGTTTCCAGATAGTCTTCTTTGATCAGCTTGCGAATGAGTTCGTGGTGGAATTTGTGGCCCGTGCGAAAGGCCGCAAAGCTGCCCCACAACGGCATGCCCAGGAGGCGCAGGTCGCCCCAGAAGTCCACCAGCTTGTGCCTCGCCACTTCGTTCACCAGCTCCTGGGAACTCTCGGCGTGGAGCACAATGTAGTCCTCGCGCGCGCGCGACAAAAGACCCGAGAGGTCCTGCTCCTCGCTGTGCAGGTAATACGTACGCGCGTCTGCCAGGGTGTCGCCGAAGTCGTCCTGGCCTTCGTCGAACTCGGCCAGGCCGGAGCGCAATCCCGGGATCGCCGGTACATGGAACAGGTAGGTCGCGGAGAAACGGGAGGCCGGCACACCGAGAATGCGCCGTTGCGCGGGGAGGGCTCCGGACGTTCCAGCCGGCACGTCCAGATCGGTGGCCCATTCCAGCGGGCGTTTCAGCCGAAGGACCCGTCGCGGTTCCGCAAGTCGCTCGATCCCCGCCGTGGCCAGGGCTCTGGAAAACGCACCGCAACTTCCGCCGGAGACCACGGGAATGCGGTCGGCGCTCATCTCCACGAGAACGTCGTCCACACCACATCCGGCCACCGCAGCGAGCAGGTGTTCCGTGTGATGCACCGCGACGCCGGCCGTTTCCAATCCGCTCCAGCGTGACCAGGCGGTGACGTGTTCCACTTTGCAGACGACCTCGGGCGACCCGGGAAGATCCTTGCGCGCGAACACCACGCCCGTTCCCGCCGGAGCGGGATGAAAGCGCACGGAGGCCGGGAGGTCGCGATCCAGCTGCCAGCCTTCGACCCGGTCGGACGAACGGGCCACCGTGGTCCGGGGAATCATGAGTCCTTGTGCAAACCCGATCCGGCGCGCGCAAGCGTGAGCTTCAGGATCGGCCTCACCAGATGCCACCAGTCCTGCACCGGTCGCATCCGGGTGTACGAGCTGCGCGGGCCCTGTGGGTACTCCACACGCATGGGTACCTCCACCACCCGGTGGCCGCATTCAATCGTCTTCCATAAGAGATACGGTTCGAGTTCGTAGCGGTCGAGCCAGCTCTGGTTGAGATTGATGCCGCGTGCCTCCGCGAGAGACGTTTTGAACGCGCGAATGCCGGAGGATGCGTCGGACACGTGGTGACCGAGCATCGCACTGAACACCAGAGAATAGCCGCGCGTGCCCACGCGTCTCTTGAACGGGATGCCGTGGTGGCTGCCGCCTTCCAGAAACCTCGACCCCTGCACCAGCTCGGCCCGATCCGCTCGCAATGGCGCAAGCAAGGTTCCCACGTCAGCCGGATCGTATTTGCCGATGGCATTCAAAATGACCACGGCATCGTAGCCCTGATCCCGTGCGTACCGGATGCCTGTGCGAATCGCGGCGCCTACGCCCTGATTGTGCTCGTGGCGCACCACCATGGCTCCGGCCCGCCGGGCTGCTCCCGACGTATCGTCGGTGGATCCGTCGTCCACCACGAGCACGCCCTCCACCTCCTGCGGGGGGACGCGTTTCACCACGTTGCCCACATGCTGTGCTACGTTCAGGCCTGGGATGATGGCGAGGGTCTTCATAGTGGAAAGCAGGTGCCGGGCGGGCAGTACGCCCACGGCCCGCCCGGACACTATCGAGGAATCTGCATGCGGTCAAGCCGTGCGGCCAGCCGCTGACTTCGCTGTCGCCACAGGCGCGCGTGGATCACGTCGCGGGCTGGCGACCCCGGAGGCTACTTCTTCTCGGCAGCAGGCTCGGCGGCCTTGGCCGGGGCCGGTTCCTTCAACTCGGTCACCAGGATCCGAATGCGCGTCTTGCCGGTGTTCTCACCCTGGTGCGTCTGCGCCGAAAGCCAGGCGGCATCACCCGTCTTGGCGTCGAGCATGGCCTCCTTGCCGTCCGGCGTGGTCACCTTGAGCTGACCGCCTTCGATGAAATAGACCGCGTGATCCGGATGGGAGTGCATGCCGATCTTCGCTCCCGGCTCGAAGGTCACTTCCATTACGCGCACCCGATCGTTCTCGTAGTGGAGCTTGTACATCCCGGCGCCCACCGCGATCGGATCCATGTCGTTCCCCGCCCAGGCGGCGCAGGCGATGCCAAACGCGGCCAGCGCGATCAGAAGCTTCAGTTTCATGACGAGCTCTCCTCTGTGTAGGTGTGAGGTGTACGACAGGTAAAACCGCGCCGGCAGGGTACGTCAACGGGAAAAACGGCGGGCTGACGAGCGCGGAATCCCGCTGGACTCCTTGCGGCGGGCCGGCTTATTTGCGACCCACATGGCCTTCCTCACGGACCCTTCCGCGGGTCAGCCGCTCGACATGGGCCCGATCCTTGCGCCCCTGGAGCAGCTGCGCGACTGCACCTGCTGCCCGCGTGACTGTCACGCCGATCGGTTCGGAACCGAACTTGGATTCTGCATGAGCGGGGCGGGCTTCTCCGTGGGGTCGATCTGCGCGCACACGGGCGAGGAGCCGGTGATCTCCGGGTCGCGCGGCATCTGCAACGTGTTCTTCACGCGCTGCAACATGCAGTGCGTGTACTGCCAGAATCACCAGATCAGCCGGCGCCGCGAGTCGATCGAGGAAGATCTGGTCACCCTGCCTGAGCTCGTGGCGCGCATCGAATCGATCCTGGAAGGCGGCTCTCACGCCGTGGGCTTCGTGTCACCCTCGCACTTTGTCCCCCAGGTGCAGGTGCTGATAGGGGCCCTGCGTGCGCGTGGGCGCCGCCCCGCCTTCGTGTACAACACCAGCTCCTACGACAAGGTCACCACCATTCAGGCGCTCGACGGTACAATCGACGTGTGGCTGCCGGATCTCAAGTATCTCGACGAGGCGCTGGGCCGCCAGTACTCGCACACACCGTTCTATCCGGATGTCGCGTGCGCAGCGATTCGTGAAATGTTCCGCCAGAAGGGCGGAAACATCTGGACGGACGACGAAGGTCGGATCACCTCCGGCCTCATCATCCGTCATCTCGTTCTGCCCGGCCAGGTGGAGAACAGCAAGAAGGTGCTGAGGTGGATCGCGGAGGAACTGTCGCCCTCCGTGCATGTGTCACTGATGTCGCAATATCACCCCACGCCGTGGGTGGAGAATCACCCGCGGCTGGGACGCACGATCACTCCCGCGGAGTACGACGCAGTACGAGACGAATTCGACCGGCTTGGATTCCACCGGGGCTGGGTGCAGGAGATGGAAAGCGCCGCGAACTACCGCCCCGACTTCACCTGCGAGCACCCCTTCGAGACGCGCCACCAGACCGCCTGCTGACGTCCGTGGCTCTGGCCGCCCCCTCCGGCGGCCTGTAGCCGGCCAGCATGCGATCCACGTGGCCGCACACTCCTTCGCACAGCATGAAAATCCGCGGGTCGGCCACCCGGTAGTGGACGAAGGCGCCGCGCTTGGAGCGCGCCACCAGCCCGGCGCGGGCCAATATCGACAGGTGACGCGACACGTTGGGCTGGGTCCAGCCCGTGACGACCACCAGGTCCTGCACCGTCCGGTCGCCTTGCTTCAAGGCCCGAAGCAGGGCCAGGCGCGTGGGGTCGCCCAGGGCGCGAAAGCACCCGGCCACCAGCTCCAGCACCCCCTCCGGAAGGCTGGTAAAGTCTCTCGTCTTTCCGCTTGCCATCACTACCATATAAGCATATAGTTATATCTATATCAAGTGATTTCTTGAAGAACACGCAAAAAGGACGAACCATGAGACTCGATCTGAAGATCCGCGTACTGGCCGGCAGCCTGGTGCTTCTGAGCCTCCTCTTGTCGCTCGCCTTCAGCCGCACCTGGTTGTGGCTGGCGGCCTTCGTGGGCGTGAACCTGATCCAATCGTCGTTTACGGGATTCTGCCCCGCCGAAAAAGTTCTGGGCCGGTTCTCCACCAAGACCACGTCCTGAGGGGAAACAAGATGCGTACAACGGGGCTGTGGGGCGGCATCCTTCTGGCGGGCGTACTCTCCGCCTGCGGCGGGGACGCGTCGAACGACGCCACGCCCGCCGAGCCGCATACGGTGATTGCGGCGAAGGCGGTGCGGGTTCGCGAGTCGGGGTATGAGGAGTACATGGGCACGGTGGCGGCCAAGAGCAAGTCCGACATCGAGGCCAAGCTCCAGGCGCGCGTGGAACGCGTGGAGGCCACGCTGGGCAGCCGCGTGGCGAAAGGCGACCTGCTGGTCCAGCTCGACACGCGCGAATACCGGGCCCGTGTGGAGCAGGCGCGCGCCGTAAACGATCAGACCGCACTCGAGCTATCGCGCATGGAGGCGCTGCTCAAACAGAAGGCGGCCACGCAGCAGGAATACGACATGGTGAAGTCGCGACGGGCGGTGGCGGAGGCTACGCTCGCGGAAGCGGAAACGTACCTCAGCTATGCCACCGTGACCGCGCCCTTCTCCGGGACGGTGACGCGCAAGGATATTGAGGTGGGAGACCTGGCCGTGCCGGGCAAGCCGCTCTTTACCATGGAGGAAAGCGGCGTGCTGCGCTTCATCGTCACGCTGCCCGAATCCAAACTCGCTTCGGTGCGGGAGGGCGACTCCCTGGCCGTGTCCTTGTCTGCCACCTCGGACGTGATCCGCGGCCGCGTGGACGAGCTGTCGCCTTCGTCCGACCCGGTGAGCCGTTCCTTCATGGTGAAAGTGGCTCTGCCCCCCTCCCCCGGTGTGCACCCGGGACAATTCGGGCGGCTCCTGCTCCCGTCGATCGGGGACGAGACCTTGTTCGTGCCCCCGTCCGCGCTGGTGAAGCGCGGGCAGCTCGATCTGGTCTTCGTGATCACACCCGAACAGATTGCCGTGCTGCGTCTGGTGCGTCTGGGACGACAGCTCCCGGGCACGCTCGAGATCCTGTCGGGCCTGGAAGAGGGAGAGCTCGTGGTCACCGACGGTTGGAGAGATTTGTCCGACGGTGATTCGGTCGTGGTTCGGCCATGACCTCCAGCCCTTCCCCATCGCATCGCACCACCGGCCTGGCCGGCCTTATGGCCCGCGCCTTCGTGGACTCCAAGCTGACGCCGCTGCTCGTACTGGCGTCGGTTCTGCTCGGCGTTCTGGCCATATCTCTGCTCCCGCGCGAGGAAGAGCCACAGATCAAGGTGCCCATGGTGGACGTCATGGTTTCGGTGCCGGGATTCTCGGCCGCCGAAGTGGAGAACCGCGTCACCGCCCCCATGGAAAAGCTGGTCTGGGAAATTCCGGGCGTGGAGTACGTGTACTCCATCTCGCGTCCCGAGGAAGCCCTGGTGATCGTTCGCTTCCTCGTGGGCGAAGATATCGAGAAGAGCCTGGTGAAGCTCAACCAGAAGCTCCAGTCGAACTTCGACCGCATTCCGCCGGGCGTGTCGTTTCCTCTGCTCAAACCGCGCTCCATCGATGATGTACCGATTCTGGCGCTCACGTTTCACAGCCCCACGGAGGACCACTATGTGCTCCGCCGTGTCGTTGCCGAAATGGAAGAGCAGATCAAGCAGATTCCCGATGTGTCGGAAACGCACATCATAGGAGGGCTGCGCAGGCAGTACCGCATCCAGATCGACCCCGTGGCCCTGGCGGCCCGCCATCTCGACCCTCTCTCACTCGTCCCCGTGCTTCAGGCGGCCAATCGCCAGTCGCTCGCCGGCAGCCTCGTTCGCAACAACCAGGAAATCCTGATTGAAACCGGCGGCTTCCTCGAGGACGTCGAGGACGTGAAGCGCGTGGTGCTGGGCACCTGGAACGGCGATCCGATCTACCTTCGCGATGTGGCCCAGGTGGTGGATGGACCCGAGGAACTCAATCAGGTGGTGGTGTTCGGCACGGGCGCGGCCGCGCCCCACCGCAGGGCGGACGAAGCGGCCGTGACGTTGTCCATCGCCAAGCGTCCCGGCGCCAACGCCATCGCCGTGGCCGAAGCCGTGCTGGCCAAGGTGGACGCACTGCGACCGAAATTCATGCCGGCCTCCGTGGAGTACACGGTCACGCGCCACTATGGCGAGACGGCGGAGGAAAAGTCCAACGAACTGCTCTGGCACATGCTCCTGGCCGTGCTCAGCGTATCGGTGCTCATCATGCTGAGCCTGGGGTGGCGCGAGTCGTTCATCGTGGGATTGGCCATTCCGTCGACTCTGGCACTCACGCTCCTGGTGTTCTACCTCACCGGCTTCACGCTCAACCGAATCACGCTCTTCGCGCTCATCTTCTCCATCGGCATCCTCGTGGATGATGCCATCGTGGTGGTGGAAAACGTCACGCGACATCTGCGCCTGCCCGAGAATCGCGACCGCTGGTGGAAGGAGGTGGCCATCGAAGCCGTCTCCGAAGTGGGCAATCCCACCATCCTCGCCACGTGGGCGGTGATTGCGGCCGTGCTCCCCATGGCCTTCGTGGGCGGTCTCATGGGACCCTACATGCGCCCCATTCCCATCGGCGCCACCGCGGCCATGCTCTTCTCGCTCGTGGTGGCGTTCATCGTCACGCCCTGGGCTGCCGTGCGCGCGCTGGCGTGGCGAAAGGGTCGTGAGCACGTGCTGGCTCACGCGCACACGAAGGAAGATCGCAGCACGCGCCTGTATCGGCAGTGGATGGACGGCCTCATACGCAAACCGAAACGCCGGCGCATCTTCCTGGGGTCCGTGGTGGCCGCTCTGTTGGTGGCCCTCGGCCTCGTGGGCGTGGGCTGGGTGCAGGTGAAGATGTTGCCGTTCGACAACAAAAACGAGTTCCAGGTGATCCTCAACATGCCGGAGGGCTCCTCCCTCGAGCGCACGGTAGAAGCGGCACGTGAGATTGCGCGCACCATCAGGCAGGAACCTGAAGTCACCGACTACCAGATCTATGCCGGAACCTCCGCGCCCTTCAACTTCAACGGTCTGGTGCGGCACTATTTTCTGCGATCGGGCGAGCACGTGGCCGATCTCCAGGTGAACCTACTGCCCAAGGGCGAGCGCGACGCCCAGAGCCACGACATCGTGAAACGGGTGCGCCCGCGCGTAGCGGAGGTGGCCAAACGATTCGGGGCCCAGGTGGCCGTCGCCGAGGTGCCGCCGGGCCCGCCCGTGCTCCAGACTCTGGTGGCCGAAATCTACGGCCCCACCGACACGTCCCGCAGCCAGCTGGCCGCAAAGGTGCGCGAGGTGTTCGAATCGTCGAAGGGCGTGGTGGACGTGGACACGTATGAGGAGGATCCTCAGCGCCAGTTCACGTTTGTGATCGATCACGAGAAAGCGGCTCTGCACGGCATTTCCGCCGAGACCATTGCGCGCACGCTGCGCCTGGCCGTGTCGGGACTGCAGGTGGACATCGCGCACCGCGCTTCCGAGCGTGAGGATGTGGCCCTGATCGTGGAATTGCCGCGCGAGCGCCGCACCCGGCCCGCCGACCTTCTGGGACTGCAGATCCGCGTGGCCCACGCGCAGCGAGCGCTGGAGGAGTACACTCCGCCCTTGGTATCGCTCTCCGAACTGGTGCGTGTGGAGGAACGCGTGGCCGACAAGACCCGCTACCGGAAGAACCTCATGCCCGTGACCTATGTCATCGGCGATGTGGCCGGGGAGGTGGAGAGTCCCGTGTACGCCATCGCGGAGATGAACGAGAAGTTGGCGGCCCTCGACATGCGCGAGTTCGGTGGCAGCCGGTCAGAACTTTCCGTGCTCAACGCCACCCTGCCCGTCACCACCCTGGAACCCGCCCTCAAGTGGGACGGCGAGTGGCACATCACGATCGAAGTGTTCCGCGATCTCGGCATGGCCTTCCTCGCTGTGTTGATCCTGATCTATATCCTCATGGTGGGGTGGTTCGGATCGCTCGTCACGCCGGTGGTGGTGATGGCCGCGATCCCGTTTTCGCTCATCGGCATCATGCCCGCGCACGGAGCCATGGGGGCCTTCTTTACGGCCACGTCCATGATCGGCTTCATGGCCGGCGCCGGCATCGTGATTCGCAACTCCATCATCCTGGTCGACTTCATCGAACTGCGTGTGCGCGAGGGGATGCCCCTGGCCGACGCGGTGATCGATGCGGGCGCCGTGCGGTTTCGCCCCATGTTGCTCACGGCCGGCGCGGTGATCGTGGGTGCTTCGGTGATCCTCTTCGACCCGATCTTTCAGGGGCTGGCCATAGCGCTCATGGCGGGCGAAGTGGCGTCGCTTGCGATCAGCCGCGTGGCGGTGCCGGTGCTGTACTATCTGGCTCACCGGTGATCTGGGAAAGTGAAGAGTAGGGTCAGACTCGACTTTCCGAGGCGACCCGGCCACTCTTCCAAATCGATCCCATGGGATTCGGAAAGTCGAGTCTGACCCTACTCTTCCACCCTACTTTTCCAAAGTGACAGTTGAGGTTTCGCCCCGATCCGCCTTGCTTTCCGGGCCCGCGGCCCGTACTGTTCCGCTCATCATAGTTGGGCATCTGCGGCGCCCTGCCCGGCAGCCCCAATAGACATCCTAGACAGGCGGAAACTCCAAATGGCACCCTGGTTGCGAATCTTGATTTGTATGCTGGTCTTTACGTCTGCAAACGCTGCTCCCTGGCAACAAATGTCGGGCCCTACCGGCGGCAACGTGATCAACGTCGCCACGAACACATCCAACGGCTACGCGTTCGCCATCGCCAACAAGATGCCGTACCGATCCACTGACAACGGCACCACCTGGATCCCACTATACGACCACCTCGAAGGCAGCTTCAACGGATTCGAGATCATATCCGTGGGCCCCGATACCTACCTTTGGGGCCAGAACACCATAGCGTCGACCCTGTATCACTCAACAGACTACGGCACCACCTGGACTGCGAAAGCTGCTGCAGGACTGCCAGTCATCTACCTGTGCTGGGAACTGCACGTAAGCGGTCCGAATCTGCTTCTTGCAACCAGCGATTCCCTGTACAAATCCACCAACCATGGCGGCACATTCACCGCCGTTACGGGCCTCCCTCTCAACACAGAGTTCGCTTTCTTCGCCGAGCGTGCCGGCTCTTTGTACGCAGGCACCAGTCTCCTTTCAGGCCCCGACGGCGTCTTCCGATCCACCGACAACGGCACCAGCTGGACGCAGGTTCCCACGCCTTTTATCATGAGCGGCTTCCCCATCTCCGACCTGACCGCCAATTCACGTGCCGTATTTGTGGGCACGGGCATAAGCGGCATTCATCGAAGCACCGACACAGGTTACGCATGGACCAAAGTAAACCCGCCGTCAGTCAGCGACTTTTCATCGTGCCTCACGACCACGGCTACCCATCTGTACGCGTGCGGTCCTGGCGGCACGGTTCAACGGGCCGACAGTCTGGGCAACGGCTGGGCTGCGGTGAACACCGGATTGCCGCCCGCGGGTCCTGCTGAGTCGATTCCGGCAATTACCGCCAGTGGCTCGGCCGTCATCGTCGGCACCAACCGGCTTGGCATTTATCGAACCGCCAACCTTGGCGCCAACTGGGCACAGGCCAATCCGGGAATACGCGCCGTGAAGATCATGGGCCTCCTGGGTGAGCCCAGCCACCTGTTTGCCGCGGCCGATGCCAACGGGTTTTTCCGCAGCACCGATCAGGGATCCACGTGGACCCTCATCAACACCGGCGTGTTGCCCGCCAACCTGGGCTTCTATTCTCTTGCGCGTACGCCCAACTACCTGCTGGCAGGCGCCGGAACCGTCACCTATCCCAATTTAGTGTATCGCAGTACGAACCATGGCACCAACTGGACACTCTCCGCCACCACAGATCTGGGCCTCCGAACCGTGTACGCTTTCTGGGTAGGCCCTGCCGACAGCGTCTGGGCCGTCGGTAACGCCGGCGTCAGCTTCTCAACCAACGGCGGCCTCAACTGGACGTTCCAGACGGGCGGCATGGGTCTGGGAGAAACGGCGCTCGACATCATCAAGCACGGCCCCATGATGTTCCTCGGAGAAGACGTGGGAGGATGCAAGCGCTCCACCAACAACGGCATGACCTGGAATGCCCCGTACCTGGGATTGCCGACGTCCAGTTCGTATGCATCCATCGCACAGATCGATACCGTGTGGTTCATCACCACCGTTCAGGGTGTGTATCGCTCTCTCAATCGCGGGAATAACTGGACCAAGATGGTCGCGCCCTTCGCGGGTATTCCCCGGTCGATCGTTGCTCGTGACACCCAACTGTACCTCGGCACTACGGCTGGTTTGTATCGGTCCTTCGATCGCGCCGGAAGCTGGGACGATTGGGGAGATGGGCTTCTGCCCAACACCGAAGTGGTGGAGTTGGCCTTCGACGACGATTACCTGTACGCCGGCACCGACCACATGAGCACCTGGCGTCGCGACTTCTCGGGTATCGCCTGCCCCATTCCGCCGGGCGGCACTGGAGACGTAAATGCCTCTGGCGGAATTGTGACTTCCGACATCGTGTACTTGGTGAATCATGTGCTGAAGGCCGGGCCCGCACCGGTTCCCTGCCGCGCCGCTGGCGACGTGAACTGCGACGGCAACGTGTCCAATTCCGACATCATCTATCTGGTGAATTTCGTGCTGAAAGGTGGGCCTGCACCGTGTGACGCGTGTACGCTGATCCCCGGCACGTGGTCCTGTCCGTAGCGTAAGCGGCGCCCGAATTCGACAGCGGGCGCTGCTTCGTGTTTTTGAACGCCGCTCCGAAATGGAGCGGCCGTTCTCCGCCCGATTTTGAACTGACTCGTGTTCAACCACAAGGAGCCACACATGAAACGCATCGTCCACATCAGCGCAGGAGTATGTTTATTCCTGCTAGCGATCGCCGCCGTGTCTCTAGGCGGGGGGCCCACCACGGTGACCTTCCAGGGCGTTCTCACCGACGACAACGGCCTTGCTGTTAAGGACAGTACCTACACTACCTCTTCCGGCCTATGGGCCCAGATCGTAGGAGGAGCTGATCTCAACGACGCAGAAATCCACGTGGTCACCACCAAAAATGGAGTGTTCACGGTTGAGCTGAACGAATCCGGACACTTCTTCGACAGCTGTGCGCCATGCACCGCCTGGCTGGAGATCCAGGTGTTAGGGCCAAACGGATTCGAAGCGCTCTCACCACGCACTCGCTTGACGGCCGTCCCACATGCACTGACTTCGGCCACCTTTCACAGCGAAACGTCTTCGGGTAGCACCCTCGCGCGTGGTACCATCAAGATAATCAATTCGCCAGGTATGCCACTTGGGCACGAGCTTGAACTCTCCACGGATTCGGATGGTGACGGCACGCCCGAGTTCGCCTCCCTGGATTCGGCGACCACCGATGGCGTTCGCCGCCTGGCCATAGCCGATGTAGACGGTGATGGCGTCGCCGATCGCTCCGTGGACATACACGTCAACGATGACCGCGCCCTCCTGGGCCTAAAAAACTACGACCCCACACTTACAAACGGATTCGGGCGGCGGCTCCATCGACATCAAGGCGCAGGGCAGCAGTGAGGCTCTGATATCGGTGCACGGCGCATCCTCCTCCATGAAGTACAAGACGTTCCAACCGGGGCAGCCTATCTACGGAAATCTTTCCATGGAAACCACCGACAGCGGTTCCGTGTTAGACCTGACCCATGTGGATCCCACAGGTGCAAGCGGCATGCGCGCCAAGAACATCAGAAAGAACATATCCGTAAATCTGTTCAAGTCAGACAAGACGCATGCCGCCCGCATGGCCGTCGACAGCGGCCTTTCCGAGGTAGTTGTGGAATCGGATCCGGAAGGCGACGGAAACATTGAAGGCACAGCCTTCATCCAGGCTACTACCGCTGCTGTGAAGTCCGTGATAGTAGCCCACTTGGGGATCGGTACCGGCCAGGTCATGGACAGCGTCGACGACGAAGGCGCGCATACCTCTGCACAAGCCACGTCGACCGGTGGTGGGTGCACCATGCAGTGCGATGTGGGCTATCACCAGGCCGGCATGATGATTTTCCGCTCCGAGCCCAACACGCTGGGCCAATTGGAAGTCACGGACGCCGTCTCCATCGAGACGCTCCCAGACACCGCCAGGCTGTCTATCACCGCAGGGGTAGTTCAAGGCGGCAACCATGCGGATGGTTGGAGTTTGCTCCAGGCCGATGGCACCTGCTTCATGCAAGGCACATCGAGCGAAGGATTGCCACCCGGCGAACCGGTGGTGGGTGACTTGAGAATGGGCACCACGCTTTCCAGTTCAAACATCGCCCTGGGCGACGTCACCGGGGATGGGCTTGTGGACATGACGTGTACCCGCGATCCCCTCACGCAGGAAAGCGAAGTGGTGATGTCTGCGAAAGCAGGTGGCCGAAGCTCAATTATGCGCTGCTCTGATGCGTCATGCCGCCTGGTAATGGTCGATGGCACGATGGGCCTGGACGACACGGGCCTGGTGCTCGACGGAACGGGGGACGGGAAAATCGGCCTGGGAGTCTCCAACCCCACCGAGGTCATCGAGCATTCAAGTGGTGCGCACCTCACCGCCGGCGGTGTGTGGACCAATGCTTCCGATGTTGCACTCAAGGAGAATTTTCGGGAGGTGGACGGCGACGACCTGCTCGACCGGATCGACCGCCTGCCGATTCTGCGCTGGAACTATCGCGCTGAATCCGATGATGTCACTCACATCGGCCCCACGGCGCAGGACTTCAAGCGGCTATTCGACGTGGGCGACAACGATCGCTCCATCTCCACGGTCGATCCCTCGGGCATCGCCCTGGCGGCGATTCAGGTGTTGCATCGGGAAAACGATGAACTTCGAGAACAGAATCTGGAGTTGAAGAACCGGCTCGACGAACTCAACCGCAAACTCGATCGAGTGCTGTCCCGCCAATAGCTTCTGCCAGGGAGCCGGCCCCTTGGGGCCGGCTCCTTTCTGGGGTTCCTCACCGCACGGCGGCCGCCGCTTCCTTATATAGGAAGCACGCGGCCGCGCTCACCTGCTCTATCCCTCAGCAAGTCCGCCGTAGCGACGCCGTTTCCCGTGTGCGGGAACTGCACACCGGGCAGAAGTGGTACGATCTCAATCATCCGCATCTTTTTCTTCAGGAGCCTGCCGCTTTCCGTCGAATCCAGCAGGGAACGACTATGCCAGCCTCTGACGTTCAGGGGCTCGGCGTGTCGACCAAAGACGAGAGGAGAGCGTTATGAGCAGGTCCGCACTGTGTGTCCTCGTGGCAGGTCTCCTGTTCGGCGGGACGGCCGCCGCGCAGACGAAGGCGCCTGCCCCTACGCCCAAGAAGAACGAACCGAAAAAGTCTGCGCCCGTGGCCAGCGCCCCGGCCAAAAGGGACTACTCCGGCCGGAAGCTGTTCATCGGGGGCGTGCAGCTTGGGTACAACGCCGGCATTGCCCTCCATGCGTCCATCATGTTTGAAAACCTGGCCCAGGGTCTCCCCTTTGCACTGCGGCTCGGGTACGGCCACACGTGGTCCAACCCCGGAGATCCGCTCGCGGCCAGGCGCGTGTTCATCGACAACAATACCAATGGTGAGCCTCAGTCCTCAGGCGACAACTGGGACCTGCGCTTTGATCTCTTGTACCCGGTCAAGATTGCCTCACTGCAGCGCTCCAAGGTGTTCGGTGGCATGCGCTATAACGACTTCACGGCTGCCTTCGCCTATATCGGGGGCAATGAAACCTTCGATGTAAACGGCAACCAGTGGGGCGTGGGCGGGGGTGTGGAAACCGCCTTTGCGCTCAGCCCGATCGTGGACATGACGTTCTCTGTCGGAGCCGACTACTACTTCAAGAGCGGCCTGGACGGGCACGACTCGTACTACTATCCCGACGGCAGTGGCGAAAACACCATTGCCAATTACACCTATGCGGACGCGGACGATGCCATCAATCAGCCCGATTTCAATGCTCGCGTGCTGATGGGCGTGGCCTATCGGTTCTAGTCTGACGTGGACCAGGCGCTTTAGCCCGGAGTTCACCGGCCTGGCCAAGGGCCGGGCCGGTGGGACTCGGGGCAAATGCTTCCACACTCAGGAGCTCAGACGATGAAGGCGATCCGACGTGTGTGCGCGGCCGGTGCCACCCTGGCGGCCTTTGTGCTCTGCGGAGGCTGCTCTTCGGTGGGCGTGAACGTGATGGACCGAGGTGTCCTGGCCCGCCCGGAGATGAAATTCGAGTTCCGCGCCAACGACCAGGTACTGGACGACCACATCTATTTCAGCAAGGAAGCTTCCTCCGGCAGCCGAGGGCTGGGTGGCGGGGGCTGCGGTTGTAACTGATGACGCCCGTTCCCATCCGGTCCGCCCTGCGGGCGGTCACGGCTTCACTCCTTGGCGCATCCGCCGCCCACGCGGGTAGCCCGGCGCGCACCGAATCGTCCCTGCTCTTCTATAAGGAACGTGAGCGGACCAGCGCGACCGAGTTCACGTTCAATTACGCGAAGGACGTCTCGGACAAGCTCATCTTCAACGCGCGTCTCACCTACGACGGGCTCACGGGCGCCACGCCCACAGGTGCCTCCCCGTCGAAGTATCCGCAGACCATCACCCGCGCGTCCGGCGGAACCATTGTGGATGTGCCCGCCGGAGCGTATCCGGTGGATGAGAACTTCACCGACACGCGCTTCGCCCTGGAGGCGGGGCTCGAGCGGGCGATGGGGCGGCTGTCGACGGTAAAACTCGGAGCGCGCTGGTCGGGCGAACACGACTACAAATCGCTCGGGATATCAGGCGGTGCCACCCGCGAATTCAACGGCCGGAACACTGCACTGGGCGTGACGGTGGCCTACTCCAGCGATCGCGTGGAACCCGTGGGGGGGGTCTACCCGGCGTTCTGGGAAGTGGGCGCCGATCTCAATGAAACCGAGGCCGAGCGCCGGGCCCGCTTTGCCGCACACCACAAAGGTGTGATCGACCTCGGGCTCTCGATTGCGCAGGTGATCAACCGCGAGACACTTGTGCGCGTGAACTGGTCGGCCTCCCGATCGGCCGGCTATCTCACCGATCCCTACAAGATCACCAGTGTCGTGCAGCCCGTCGACTCAGCGGATCCCGGCGAGCCGGTGACAGCGCTGTACGAGAACCGGCCGGCCGACCGTCAGCAACAGGCCGTGATGGGGCAGCTCAAGCGCCATTTTGCCGGCACCTCCGCCGACCTCGCCTACCGGTTCTTCTGGGACGACTGGGGCGTGCGCGCGCACTCGGTGGATGTTCTCTGGCATGTCGACTTTAATCGCGAGGGGATGTTTACTCCCCATGTGCGCTGGTACCGGCAGTCGCAGGCCGGTTTCTACGCGCCGTTTCTACTGCAGGGCGACCCCCTGCCGGCGTACGCATCTGCCGACAGCCGGCTCTCAAACTTCGATGCGTGGACCTTCGGGTTGAACTACAGCATCCCCGTGCGGGCGCGTGCCCGCCTGTCCTTCGGCATGGAGTACTACCTCCAGCGCGGGGACAACTCGCCGCCCGAAGGTTTGAACACCTCGCTCCCGTACGAGCTGTTCCCCGCGCTCGACGTGGTGATGGTGAGGGTGGGCTATGCCGTCGGCATCTTCTGAGCCACGCTTCACGCTTCATCACGAGGGGAGCCACTGGGTCGCGCGATTCGCGGCCATGGCGTGCCCCTGCGAGGTGCTCCTGCGAACCGATTCCGAAGGCGACGCCAGGCAACTGGCGTCGCTTGCTTTTGATGAAGCCCAACGCATCGAGCGCAAGTTCAGTCGCTACCGCGAGGACAACATCGTGGCCGCCATCAACGGCTCAGGCGGCCGACCGGTAACCCTCGACCCCGAGACCGCACAACTGCTGCGCTATGCCGACTCCTGTTTCGCGCTGTCCGACGGACTCTTCGACGTGACCTCCGGGATTCTGCGACGCGCCTGGCGCTTCGATGGCGGCGAGTTCACGCCCGACACTGCGCAGATCGAGTCGCTTCTTCTCCTGGTGGGCTGGAACCACGCCCGACTCGATGACTGTACGCTCACGCTTCTCCCTGGCATGGAGATCGATCTCGGCGGCCTCGGTAAGGAGTACGCCGTAGATCGCGTGTGCCGGCTACTTCAGGACGCATCGGACGTCGGCGCCATGGTGAACTTCGGCGGCGACATCGCGGTGGTGGATGCAGCCGATCCCGGTGAAGCATGGGTGGTGGGACTCGCCGACCCCGAATCTCCCGATCGCCCGATCGGCGACATCGAACTGTCCCGTGGCGCGATCACAACAAGCGGCGTGTCGTACCGGCATTGCTACGTCAACGGCCGTCGGCTGGGTCATATTCTCGATCCGCGCACAGGCTGGCCGGTGGCCGAGCCTCCGCGC
>DAIOGN010000073.1:480-17503 GCA_036745245.1 Candidatus Zixiibacteriota bacterium | reverse complement strand
AGCCTCTGCGCCACACCCGTTCTGCGCCGCGCCGGGATGACCCCCAGCCGGTTGATCCAGCCTCTGCGTCCGTCCCAGGTGGCGATGCAGGCCCCTACCATGGCTCCCCGCTCGAAGGCGCCGAGAAAGTTGCGGGGGTATTCGGCCAGCTCAGCGGCCAGGCGGTCGGGGCGTTCCCTGCCGGCAGGCCGAATGTGCAGTCCGGAGGCTTTCCACACGGTCAGGAGCTCCGGCATATCCTCCCGGCCCAGAAACCGAATGTGAAGCTCCCGGGGTAGGGACCCGGCGGGCCCGGACTCCTCGGGGCGGGGCGCAACCATGGTGCGAGTATGGCCGCAATAGACCGTCCGGTCAAATCTCGGCCCCTGAAAGGGGGCTCCGGGCGAAATCTGTTGACAGCTGCCCAAATGTGCAGTATCATGGGCCCATGCCAGATTTCAGCATGTTGAGCGGGTCTTTTGCCTCAGGCGCAGCGTTTCCCGGCCTGGGGTCCGTGCAGGGCTCCCCGGTCCTGGCGGCGGATCCCTGGGACACTCCTTGCGCCCGCCGTGGGCTGTCGTGCGACTGCGGGACGCCCATGGTGCGGGAGGGTACCTGCTCATTCTGTCCGTCCTGCGGCGCTTCGAGTTGTTCGGGCTGACCGACCAACCCTTCTGATTGCGCGCCGCTTGTGTGACTTGCGCGAACGAAGGTACCCGTCGCGGGGATCGAGCGACGGCACCGCGGTCGCCCGGGTGGCTCAATCGGAAGCGCGCAAACGCTTTGGACCGACGCACATCAATGCGACCGCTTCGTGGGAAGCGGGCCGCGCGGTGGCAGTGGCTTTGCTTTGGGGGAGTGGCGAAAGGAGATCTCACCATGTCCGACGGCTTCACCATTCACGCAGCGTCACACAACTACGACCCGGTGCTTCACATCGTGGGCACGCTCCAGGGCGAACGCAGGCTGATTGTCTGGGGTTCGCAGTGCGCCTACCTCACGCCGAAGTGCTTCAAGTTTCTCGCCAAGCTGGCCGTCGCCGCATCCGCCGAGCCGGGCCGCTGGGTAAAGCGCGAAGAGCTGGAACGCGGCGACAACCAGGCGCGCTACCTCTACCGGTTACGCGGCGAACTCGAGTCTCAATGCGTCAACCTGCCGGAACTCTGGGAGAACAACCGCCGGGGATCCTATCGACTCATCCTGTTGCCCGAGCGGCTGCGGCTCGACTGGGAGGGTCTCCTGGGCAACGACGACTGGGATCTGGTGACGTGGGTGAAGGCGTTCGAGCACCTGGCGGGCGCCCGTCGCGTTCCGCTGCCTGCGACGCCCGGGCAAACCGCCGCCGCCTGACACTCGTGTTGAGTGGCCGGCGCCAGGGAATCAGGCTGAAGCCGAGATCTCGCGCTTCAGCTTAAGGATTTCAGCGCGACCGTGGTACGACGTGGTGTCGAAGCGGGTGAGCGTCTTGAGTTCGCCCAGAACTTCGGTGATCGTGTCCACGGCGTGTTCGATCACCTTCATCGACTGAAGGACCTTTTCCGTTTGCTCGTGTTTCTCGGCGCGGCCCACGGCCAGACCCACCAGCTGCGCCCGCCCCAGGATGGTGGTGGTCGCGTTGTTGATATGATGGGAGAAGGTGGCGCAGATCACGCGCAGCGCTTCCAGTGAAGCGCGCTCGGCTTCCTCCGCCAAAAGCTGGACGTGCAGTTTCTCGTTCTCGAGGTTGATCTGTTCAAGCGTCCGATACAGCGCGAACAGCCGCTCGTTGGCCTGTGTCAGAAGCTGAGACGGCGGGCACACTTCGATCTCCAGCATCTGCGCCCACTCTTCAATCTGTGGCGCGGCCTGACTGGAGATCACCTGCAGGCGTTCCGCATCCACGCCGGCCAGCCGGCCCACGTGCTCCCGGTACTGCCTGCACTCGGTGCGCGAGGCGGCCGGTCCTGCCCACGACACGAGCGCCATGGTGTCGGCCAGGCCCACGCACAGTGCGATGCGATCACGGGGTGTCTCGGGCAACGTGTCCGGCACGTCGTGGTGACGGGCCACGGCGAGAGCGAGCGGTTCGGGAAAGCGCCACTGCCGGCACAGATACGCTCCCACGGCGGCGTGGTCGGCGCCAAACGCCTCGCGTTCGGCCTCGAGCCTCCACGAGGCGTGGGGCGACTGAAGGTGAGCGCGGAAACGATCGGGGAAGGCGCACGCCAGGGCCGCGCGGCCGATGTCGTGCAGCAGGCCCGCCACAAAACACTCGTCGGCGCAGGTGGGGCACACGTCGTCGGCAATGAGCATGGCGGTGACGCCCACCTCGAGACCATGCTGCCAGAAGGGCCGCAGATCGATGCCTTGCGGAGCCGAGCGATTGACGGACGAATACACGGCCGAGGAGAGTGCCACGGCCTTGGTGGTTCTGAAGCCGAGCTTCACGAGAGCCTGCTGCGCGGTGGACACGTCGCCGCCGCCCCCGTAGTAGGCGGAGTTCGACACTCTCAGTACACGCGAAAGGAGTCCTGCGTCCTTGCTCAGGAGGCTCGCTACTTCAGTGGAGGATGCGTCGGGATCGTCGAACAGCGTAATGAGGCGTGCGAGCACCTCCGGCAGGGCCGCGAATTTTACTTCGGCGGCGATTTGTTCGAGCAGTTTCTCTGAAGTGGCGTCGGCCATAGCACACATCCAGCCCGCGCGGGCTCTGTTGTGTATATCGGCCTGAGGGGCGCGCCTCTAGCCCGGATTCTGGCGCCTGCGAAGCCTTTCGCAGCGTGCGGCCACGAGGGCCAGAAGCCGCCTCTGGCCGGGGCCGGCTGGAAGCTCCGAGGCCGCCGCCAGCGCTCCCTGCGACACCAGGAGCGCTTCGGCGGGACGCCTTTCCCGATGCTCCAGAAACTTGGCCTCTTCCAGAAGCGCCCAGGTGCGGTGGGAGCTCCCGGGCGCCTGCGACACGGTCTGCCACACCTGTCGGGCCTCGTCCCAGAGAGCCTGGCGTTTGAGCAATCTCACATAATGCCGCATGTGGGAATCGAAGTCCGCTGCCAGGCGGCCCTGGGACGTGGCTCGCCGGTACACCCGCAGGCCGGCGTCCGGACGTCCTCGCATCACGAGCGATCGGGCCAGGCCCAGTAGTTCGGCCTGCGCGAGCCCGAATCCGTCCGTGTCTTCGCCATAGATCCTCTGCATCACGGCCACCAGACACAAAAGCGAGAGCAGATCCTGGGCGTTGTGTTCGAGCACGTCGAGCAACAGCGACTCCGACGGCAGCTGCAGAAACTGCCTGAATCGCAACGGCACTTCCCAGCCTTCGCAGTCCTGTTGCCGCACCACGCCCAGCAGGCGGAACTCGGCGGTGGCCAGCCGGCAGTCGGGCCACAGGGTGCGCCCGAGGGAGCGCACGGGATACAAGAGATCGAGATGCGGGCGCGACAGCCAGGCGGCCTCGATGCGATGGAGGACACTGCGCGATTGCAGAATGGGCAGATCGAAGCGCGCGCCGTTGTATGTGCAGAGGACCTCGAAGCGGCTCATGTAACCGGACAGCAGGTGCTGCTGCGCCGCTTCCTCCGGAAAGTCGCGAATGAGAAACTGTGTGAGCTTCACGCCGTCCGGTTCGGCGTGGATGACTCCCACGAGGAACGCCACAGTCCCCGTGCCAAGGGAGAGGCCCGTGGTTTCAATGTCGAGGCAGGCCAGTCCGGCCAGCGGTACGGAGTCGGGCAGATGACTGCCCAGGTGGGCCGGATGCCAGCCATCGTTGCGCACACCCTGCCACGAGAAGTTCCCCGGCAGCTGCTCCCACGCGTACGTGCGCGAGAGCACCAGGGTGGAACCATGGGGTGTGATCGCTTCCTCACCCCCGAGAGATTTGAACAATAGCGATGGGCGCGCGCCGGCCGGTGCGCTCGAGCGCGGTTCAAAGAAACGGTCGAGGCGGCTTCCGAAATCCTGGCTCACGAGAGCATGAATTAATTGGGGTTAGAGGCAAATTAAACCGAATGGCAAGTTAGACCGAGAGGCAGGTTGGGCCTCGGTTTAATTTGCCTCTGACCCCAATTAAGCCGGGGTCGCGTTGATGAATTGGAAGAGGAGGCGTTGGGCAGACAGAAGGGGCCAGGCCTCACCCACCCGAGCAGTGTGATCCCGGTGAGAGCCCAGCCCCCGTGAGGTTGAAAGCGCGAGGTGCGGGCGCTCTAGCCCGCGTCGGTCCAGAACACTGCCAGTGTGGCAACGAACGTGACGACAGCCACCAGGATCATCACCAGCACGTTTGGCTTGCTCTCGTTGTTGAATTTCATCAGCACATCTCCAGTTCCATCAGAACTCTGAAACGAACTCCGATGACCTGTACCGAGCAACCCCTGTGCCGGTGCGTCGCCCGAAGACGCGCTGTAACTCCTTGTGCGGGAGCACGCTGGAAGCTGTTCAGAGCGTGCACACCGGAGCGCGGCTCTCCATCGCGCAACGGCGTGCA
The DNA here is from genome assembly GCA_036745245.1 of Candidatus Zixiibacteriota bacterium. GTDB lineage: Bacteria > Zixibacteria > MSB-5A5 > JAUVRN01 > JAUVRN01 > DAIOGN01. The sequence continues at coordinate 13,062 of DAIOGN010000073.1, read as the reverse complement.
CGTTTAGTTGGTGGGGGAGGTCAGAACTTTTCGGCGTACACGGTCGACAGGTCGGCCTTCCAGGCGTCGAATCCGGCCAGTTTGTCGCCGGCGAGATACGCTGTCAGGGCGGCCGCGAGGTACTTCCAGCGCAGCTCCACCCATTGCGCGGTGTCTGCGTTTACCTGCTTCGGATCCAGGCCCTTGTGCACCAGCCGCAGCCGCGTCCCCCCCAGGGGGAAGGAGGCCACCAGCTGAATGTCCACCTCCGTGTCGAAACCCAGTCGACTGTGCGTGTAGGTGAACACGATCTGACGCGGTACGGCCACCTTGAGAAACTTGCCTGCCTCGCCTTCACCGAAGGCGATCCGGCCGCCCACCTGCAGATCCACGCTGGCTTTGGTTGCGAAATAGCGGTCGAGGTGGCGGCTTTGAGTGAGCGCGTCAAAGACACGCTGGGGTTCGGCCTTCACTTCCCAGGTGAGCACGAGCGTGGGCTTGGTGGCCATGCGGACTGCGTTTCCTTTCGTGTGCGTGTGATGGAGGCGGCATCCGGATTCGAACCGGAGAATAGAGGTTTTGCAGACCTCTGCCTTACCACTTGGCTATGCCGCCCCGCCAATCGAAACGCCCCTTGCGGGGCGTGCCATCGGTACATCAAAAAAAAGCGGGAAACGGGATTCGAACCCGCGACGTCCACCTTGGCAAGGTGGTGCTCTAGCCAGCTGAGCTATTCCCGCAAGTCCGCGCGCAATATAGGACCCGTCAGGGGGCTGTCAACGGGTTTGGCCGCTCCTGAATCGCCCTCAGGCCGTGCCGATTTCGAGGATTTCGTAGCGCGCCAGTCCACCCGGAGTGCTCACGTCCACCGTGTCGCCAACTTTGCGGCCGATGAGCGCGCGACCCACGGGCGAGTCCGTGGAGATCTTGCCGGAGGCGAGATCGGCCTCCGGCGCGGATACCATCAGATACACGATCTCCTCGCCGTCTTCCAGGTCGCGCACGCGTACCGAGGACAACAAGGTCACCGTGTCGCCGCCGGCAATCGCCTCCTTGACCACCTGTGCGCGGGAGAGCTTGTACTCAAGCTCGGAGATCCGGCGTTCGAGGTGGGCCTGCGCCTCCTTGGCCGCATGATATTCGGCGTTCTCCGACAGGTCGCCCAGCTCACGCGCCCGCTTGATTTCGGCCACGATCTCCGGACGCTTGAAGGCCTTGAACTGGTGCAGCTCGGCCCGGAGCTTCTCGTACCCTTCCTTCGACAGGTAAATGTATTCTTCGCCCATGGGAGTCCGGTGGGGTCGAACGGCCGGTCCTAGCGGACCGCCGGCCTCTGTGGAGACAGTCGCGGTCGAGCCAGAGCCGACGTGTACAGTTTCTCGTATTCGGAGGCGGCCGCATCCCAGGAAAAGTCCATGGCCATGGCACGCCGCACGAGCGCTTTCCAGGCGGTGGGATTCGCGTACACCGACAGCGCCAGATCGAGTGCCTTGAGCATGGCGCCCTCGTCGTAGTCTTCGAATTGAAACCCGGTGCCCCCGCGGGACGAGTACGGAGTCACGGTGTCGGCCAGACCGCCCGTGGTGCGCACCACGGGAATCGTTCCGTAACGCTGGCTGTACATCTGATTGAGTCCGCAGGGTTCATAACGGGACGGCATGAGAAACAGATCGCTGCCCGCCTCGATGCGGTGTGCCAGACCATTATCGAATCCAATGCGCACGCGAAGGCGATCGGGATGAGCCTTGGCCAGAGTTTCGAACAGCGTGTGGTACTTCTGGTCGCCCGTGCCCAGCACCACGATTTGCAGCGGCATGTTCATGAGCTGGTGAGCGGCCGCCTCGATGAGATCGAATCCCTTCTGATCGGCGAGCCTGGAGATGATGCCCACCAGGGGCCAGGGCGAATCCGGGAGGCCCACTTCAGCGCGCAGCTCGGATCGGCAGCGGGACTTGCCAGCGAGATTGGCTGCGGTATAGGTGGCGGGGATGAGCCGGTCGGTCTCCGGATTCCAGATGTCGTAGTCGATGCCGTTCGTGATGCCGTGCAGGTCATCCGAGCGGCGGCTGAGGATGCCCTCCATCCCGAAGCCGAATTCGTTGGATGAGGCGATCTCCCGGGCGTAGCGCGGACTCACCGTGGACAGGAGGTCACCGAACTCCAGGCCCAGCTTGAGGAAGTTCGTCTTCTCCCAGTACTCGAACGGTCCGCCCGGATACCACCATTCCTGGCCCAGCGAGAAGAGGTCGAACGTCGCTGCAGGGAAGAGGCCCTGGTAGGCGATGTTGTGCACCGTGAACAGCGACCGCACGTTGCGCCACTCGGCCCGATCGCGGTAGTGAATGGACAGAAACGGCAGGGCCGGAGCCGACTGCCAGTCGTTGGCGTGGATCAGGTCGGGAATCCACTGTCGGCGCGAGCAGATCTCGAGCACCGCGCGCGAGAAGAAGACGAAGCGCCTGTCGTTGTCGGCCCAGTCGGTGCCCGTGGCCGGATCGCGATACAGCTCCGGCCGGTTGAAGTAGCCCGGATTCCCCACGAAATACACGGTCACCCCGTCGACCTCGATCGAGGACACATCCAGCGGTTCCGTGGCGTCTCCCACCGGAATGGGCATCCCGGGCCAGAGCCGCGTCAGCCGGCGGGCTTCACGCTCCACGTCCGGGTAGTGCGGAAGGAACAGGGCGACTTCGTGACCCCGCTTGGCCAGAACCTTGGTGAGCGCTCCGGCCACGTCGGCCAGACCGCCGGTTTTGGCAAAGGGCACCGCTTCGGAGGAAATGAATGCGATTCGCATGGGAGCTTTTGGCTCAGGCCACTCGTTCCCGTGCGGGCGCCGTCTGAGTCACCTCGCGCAGGTAACGCGCTGAATGTTCCGGGGACGTGGGATTGATGTAGAATCCGGTGCCCCACTCGAAGCCGGCTACCTTGGTGAGTTTTGGGATGATCTCGAAATGCCAGTGGTAGTGCTGGCCGTGATCGCCGAGCACCGGAGCCGTGTGCAGCACGTAGTTGTACGGCGGATTGTCGAGAGCCGCCTTCAGCCTTCGCAATACATCGCTCATCAGGCCGGCGAACTCGTGGATGTGTTCCCCCGAGAGGTCCACGTAGGACGCGGCATGGAAGCGGGGAAGGAGCCAGCATTCAAAAGGGAAACGCGGCGCGAATGGAGTGATGCAGATGAAGTTCTCCGTTTCGCCCACCACCCGTTCGCCCGACTCACGTTCCTGGCGGACGATGTCGCAGAAGATGCAGCGTTCCTTGTAATCGAAGTACTTGCGGCTGCCGTCGAGCTCTTCCTGCACCCGCTTGGGCACCACCGGCGTGGCGATCAGCTGGCTGTGGCTGTGCTCGAGCGACGCACCGGCCACTTCGCCCTGGTTTTTGAACACCATGACGTACCGGAAGCGCGGGTCCCGGCCCAGGTCGGTGATGCGGTCTTTATAGGCATGCAGCACGCGCGCCACCTGAGGCGTGGACAGATCGACGATGTCGTGGTTGTGGTCGGGCGTCTCGACGATCACCTCGTGCGCCCCCACGCCGTTCATGCGGTCGAAGATTCCCAGCCCCTCCCGGTTCAACTCCCCCTGCGCCACCAGGGCCGGGAACTTGTTGGAGATGATTCGGAGCGTCCACCCGGGGGTGTCGGGGGAGGTGTCCTGCGCGCGGTCGGCCGATATCTCGGGAGGCGTGGCGTGCTCGTTCCCCGGGCAGAACGGACACAGTCCCTGGTTGCGCCGGGCCGACCCCTCCGACGCGAAGTCGGACGGGCGCTTGCTGCGCTCCGACGATATGATGACCCAACGGCCCACGATGGGGTCTTTCCGCAGTTCTGGCATCCGCCTCCAAGCTCCTGAGAACCAACGAATTTCGGCACGGGCCGCTTCCAGGTCAAGGTCCGCGGCGCCTTTGGATTAGGTCGTCGGCTTCACCCGTTCTCTGAACCCCGGGTTTCGCATGACGGACCGCCGCGCGAAAGCCAGGGGGCTGCATGGGTCGGGAGCCCTTGCCGCTTGACGACCTTCGGGCGCCGGTGGTATGTTCGGCGGATTGCTCTGGGGCCCTTTTGGGGCACCCGGTACTACGGGTGGGAGGTCGAATGAAGTCATTACGGTGGATGTGGGTGGGTGCGGGGCTCCTCATGCTTCCCGGTTGCGGCGGGGGCCGTCTGGTGCCCCAGGACATTACGGTGCTTCTGCAATCGGAGACCGGCCGCCTGGCACTCAAGGCAACGGAGGGACACGGTGGCGTATGGCGGTGGCGTCAACGGCCGTACGCACAGTTCGACCACATGCTTCTGGCCACCGCGCAGGCTGCGGACACCCTCATTGAGAATCGCGGCAAGGACACCACCATCACCCCCCGACTCGACACCGTCGCCCACGTTCGCGAAACCTGCATCTTCGATCTTCAGGCGGGACGGCGCTTCGCGCGGAGCGCGTCGGCCACTCCGTCGCTTGTGGCCGGATTCAACGGTGACTCGTCGTGGAGCACACGAGACGGGGTGCCCGACTCGGCGCAGGTGCGCGACCACGTAGCTGCGCAGCTCGCGGACACCTGGTTTCTCTTCGGTCTGCCGTTCACTCTCGTGGACACCACACTTCGCCTGTCCAGCCTGGGGGACCTCGCCATGGTGGACACCAATGTCACCAAGGGTCGCGAACCGGGCACATTCGACACGACCATTTCGAGTTTCACCTGCGCACGGCTCAAGGTGGAGTGGGCCCGCGGTCAGGCCCCCGTGGATTGGATGGTGTTCTACATCGATGGACGGGACGGCCGCGTGCGGCGCACGATCTCGCCTTCGGTGAGCGCCACGGGCACGTCCGGACACAGGGTCACACTGTGGACCGATCTCGTGGACGCGGTGGGGTTGAAGGTTGGAGGCCGCAGGCTCAGCTATCCTGCCACGGCGGATGGCCAGATTACGGGACCCTACGACTCCGACCGGCGCATCTACAACGTGGAGTTCCCGAGACAGCTCGAGAGCGAGCCGTTCAACTGGTCCCCTGGACACTCGGCCGCCCTGTCCCAGCCGTCGAATTCAGGTTCATAGCAGTCCCCCGCATCTGTCCGACACGGTGGAGCCTCCTGGGATCGGAGGCTCTTTCCGTTGGTTCTGTGTGCCGGACCCCCGCATTCGTTGTTAATTAGGGAATACCGCGGGTCATGGCAGGTCGGCTGTGTGCTTCCCCGCACCGTCACAGCCGGCCGGAGAAGTCCCCCCGTCGACCCCGGCCCGCTTTGTGAGGATTCGCTTCATGATCGGCATGGCCACGCGCTTCACCCTCCTGGCAGTCGTCCTTCTCTGGGCCGCCAGTGCGTTGGCCGAACCGCAGGCTTCAAACTCCGAGTCCGAACACTCGACCGGGGCGGCAGAGGCCGCGCCGCGCGTGATCGTGCGCTTTGCACCCGGCACCAGCGAGACACAGAAACGAAGTGCACGGACGGCCGTGGGGGCGGTGCAGTCGTCAAAGCTGCCCCTGATCGCGGCTGAAGTCTGGACCGTATCCGGAGATCCGCACGCTGAGGCGGCCCGCCTTTCGCGTGAGCCCGGCGTGGTGTACGCCGAACCGGACTACCTGTGGCGGGCCGACCGGATTCCGAACGATCCCGAATTTCCGGCGCAGTGGGGGCTGCACAACACGGGACAGACGCAGGGAGCCGCCGACGCAGACATCGACGCGCCCGAAGGCTGGGACCTGTCCACCGGCAGGCCCATTGTTCTGGGCATCATCGACACCGGGATCGACAGCGCGCATCCCGATCTGTCGGCCAATCTCTGGACCAATCCGGGCGAGATCCCCGGCAACGGCGAGGACGACGACGGCAACGGGTATGTGGACGATGTTCGCGGGTGGGACTTCGTGCAGTGGGATAACCAACCGTTCGACGAGCACGGACACGGCACGCATGTTGCGGGAATCGCAGCCGCCGTGGGCAACAATGGCGTGGGTGTGGCGGGCGTGCACTGGTCGGCAAAGCTCGTAGCACTTCGGTTTCTCAACGCCGATGGCATCGGGTCGACGTCGGCGGCTGTTCTGGCGCTGCAGTACGCGACCTCCATGCACATTCCGATCACGTGCAACAGCTGGGGCGGGGGCCCGTACTCACAGGCCCTGCGTGACGCCATTGCGGTCGCAGCAGATTCCGGCATGCTCTTCGTGGCAGCGGCCGGAAATGTCGGCAAGAACACCGACGTCACGCCGCACTATCCGGCGTCCTACGACGATGAAGCGATCGTCGCCGTGGCCGCGACAGACCCCATGGATCGTCTGGCCGATGAACTGAACTGGCGATCCAATTTTGGCCGTGGCTCCGTCGACCTCGCGGCTCCCGGAGTGGAGATCTTGAGTACCTGGCCCGGAGCCGACTACCGCCAACTGAGCGGCACCTCCATGGCGACACCTCACGTGGCCGGTGCGGCGGCGGTGATCTGGTCGGAGCATCCGCAGCTCTCGGCCGCTCAAGTGAAGGCGCGGTTGCTGGCCACCGTGGATCCCCTGCCTGATCTTACGCAAACCACTGTATCCGGTGGACGCCTCAATCTCAAGTCGGCACTGGCTGCACCGGACTCGCTTGCTCCGGACGCCGTAGCCGATCTGCACGCCGAGCAGGTCGAAGGCACACGAGTGCGCCTCGCGTTTGGTGCCACGGGAGACGACGTGGTGTCTGGAACGGCCAGTCGGTACATCGTACGGTACGCTACCGAACCGCTGGCGTCGGCCCCGAGCGGCATGGTAAGAGAGTGGATCTCGCCCGAGCCACCGCACGCGCCAGGATCGGACGAGCAGGTTCAGGTAACGGGCCTCGAATACGGCACGACGTATTACTTCGAAGTTCGTGTTGAAGACGATTGGTTCAACCGCTCTCAGGCTTCCAATGAAGTGGCAGCGACCACCCTGGGACCGCCGGTCCTCGAGCGGTCCGACACTCTGGTGGAGGTAGCGCTGGTCGCAGGGACCGACACCACCGTGTCGTTGTTCCTCAATAACCGTGGTGAAGGGGAGTTGTTTTTCAGCTCGGACGTGGAGTATCCGCACGATCGTGGGTTCATCGCCGCAGCCGCGCCTGTGGACACGCTGGATCTGATCCTGGTGTATGCGGACAACGGCGGCCTGGGGCTGGCGGCCCAGCTGGAAGCGTTTGCAGACGTGGGCCTCGTGGATCTCTGGTACGCCGGTTCGGGCACGGGCGACATCCCGAGATTCCGGGATGTGCGTGACTATGATGTTGTGGTCGCCTGGAACAATCGGCCGTGGGCCGATCCGTTCGAGATTGGCGGGCTTTTGGCCGAGTGCGTCGACTCGGGCCTGGCCGTGGTCACGCTGGTTGATTGCTGGGGCACAGGGCCCTTCGTTTCACTGGGGCGGTATTTCGAGCACCCCGGGTATTCTCCCTTCGCCTCCACAGGGGAAGCCCTGTTCGAAGTTCGCACCCTGGGAGACTTTGAGCGGACTCATCCTATAATGAAGGGCGTGGGCGAACTGGCCATCGCCAGCTCCCCCATTCAGGTGCAGTTGTCCGCCGGGGCGCGACCGGTGGCTTTCTGGAACGACGGCACGCCGCTCGTGGCCACCACGCCCGGGTCGGTGGCGATCAACGTGTGGCCCGGAGACGGTTACCACTGGCTGGGGGATTTCCCGCAGTTGGCCCACAATGCCATTCGCTATGCGGCCGGACTCGATTCGTGGCTGGATGCGGCCCCCGCCACGGGCGAGATCCCGCCGGGCGACAGCCTCGCGCTCTCCTTGAAAGTGGATGGTCGCCGTCTTCTGGCAGGGGAGTACTCGGGTTTCGTGCGACTCTCGACCTCCGATCCGCTGGCTCCGTCGGTGGAGCAAACCGTAACACTGTCAGTGAGTGGAAGCGCACGGCTGCTCGGCGCCGACACGATTCTGGAGTGGCGGGAGACGTTCCTCGGGTACCCGGACACGACGTACCTGCAATTACGCAACGACGGAACGGCGCCCCTGTACGCTCACACCTTCGATTTCGATGTGAACCGCTTCCACACGTTCGTGGACACGCTCTCGATCCCACCGGGCGGGGTCGATTCGCTGCCTGTGGTCTTCGATCCACCTGCCGTGGGTGAGATCTGGTGCAACCTCGACTTCGTGACCAACGACCCGCTTCACACGGCTGTGCGAACGGTATTGCACGTGCAGACCGAGCTGCCGCCGTCGGTGAGTCTGCTGAATCAATCCACGTCAGCGGACTTGATCTCGGGGGCCACCGCGTTGGACACGCTCAGGCTCTCGAACAACGGGGAAGGGGCGCTGCACTTCCACACGATCATCCGGGGCTCTGGAACACTCGCGGGCGTTTCCGCGGCTGGCTCCTCGCCCGACATGACCGCCGACAGCGTGACGGCGCTGCTGTGGACACGGTACGCCGATCTTTCGCCAGGCCACGAGTTTGAAAGCTTCAGCCGTGCGCTTGAGGAGAACGCTACACCGGTCTCGCTTCAGGTCACCACGACGGCCGATCCGGACGAACTGTCGGCGTTGCTCTTCGACCGCTCCATGTTCGTAGTACTGGAGCAGGAGAACGCGCTGCCCGACTTGCTCACCATCGCCTCCTCGTTCGCTCCCGTCCTGCACGACTTCGTCACCCGCGGCGGCACGGTGCTGTTCCTCTCGGAGTGGGGGGCCGCTTCCGGCCTGGCCACTGCGACGGGGCTCCTGGAGGTTCGCCCGGTGGGCAGGGGCTCGCAAATCCCGCTTCTCAAGTCGGCTCCCGACCACCCGTTGCTTTCCGGCACGTCGGACTCGCTCGTCGGGGCCAGCCTCACCGTCTGGTACGATGTGTCGTCTCCGGCGCAGGTGGTGCTTTCGGACACCTCCGGACGGTACGCGGTGGTGGCTGTTGCCGAGCTGGGCGCCGGGCGGACGGTCCTGTTCGGCTTCGACTTCTTCGCATACACCGAGGACATGGCGAGGCTGTTGCACAACGCAGCGCTGCTCTCCCGTCAGAGTTTCTCCTGGCTGAATGTTACGCCCGACAGCGGGCTGGTAGGGGCCGGTGAGCATGTCGATCTGCTGGTGAGTTATGACGCAGCGGACCAGGACAGCGGGGTGGTTCGGGCCGAGATCGTGCTGGAAACCAATGACCCGGCGGTACACCGCCATTCCGTGCCCGTACAGTTGTCGGTAACGGATGGCCCGCACCTGTCCGATCCGCTACCGGTTGACTTTGGAACCGTGTACGCCGGCCAGGCTGCAGAGCGCGTGCTCAGGATCCACAATTCCGGCAATCGGGGCCTGCGCGTCGACTCGCTCGGTACTCCTTCCGCCGGGTACGAATGGAACGATGCGACATTCGATGTGCCACCCCGATCGGACCATGAGCTCACCATTCACTTTCTTTCGGCGGAGACAGGCGACCACGACTCCTGGCTCCGACTGTTCAGCAATGATCCAATGGCGGCTGTCGACTCGGTGGCGCTGCACGCAACAGTCCGGATTGCACCCCGGCTGACCATGAGTGCCCACACGCTTCAGGCAGAGCTGTTCGAAGGTGCCCGCTCCACGGTGGCCTGGACCCTGCGCAACGAGGGCGGCAGCCCGCTCGAAGTACAGCTCACTCCACGCTATGAGACTCCCCAGGCAGATCCGGGTGAAGCGTTTGTGTCCCTTCGGGATCTGCCTTCAGCCGTGAGTCAGACCGGGTTGGCAGCCACTCCGGACGGGCGCGTGTTCGTCTTCGGTGGGTTGGGACCAGGCAGAAACGTTCTCAAGTCGCACTACATGTTCGACCCTGCGACAGGCCAGTGGGAGTCGCGCGCCTCCATGCCCGTGGGCGACTACGGCATGGCCGCCGCGCTCGACAGGGAAGGACGCATCTACTGGTTTGGAGCCAGTCAGGCCGTTTCGTTCCGGTACGATCCACTCGCGGATGCCTGGGAACGCATCGCCGACATGCCGAAGGATCGTGTGTGGCAGGCCAGCGCTGCCCTCGGTGCGGACGGGTTGATCTACGTCACCGGTGGCGAAGGCGACGGCCCCGATCATGCTCTCTCCCTGGTGCAGGTGTATCACCCCGACGGAGAGTATTGGACGGTGGCGCCACCCCTGGCCGTTCCGCGCATCGGTCATGCCACCGTGGCGATGCCCGACGGGCGGATCTACGTGATCGGAGGTCGAGCCTCATTCTTCGGCGACCCTACGCCTACCGTGGAAGCGTTTGATCCCGCGTCACGTGCCTGGTCCTTTCAATCCGATCGGCCCGTAGCGGCCACGCAATTCGCCGCGTGCCTTGGCAAGGACCGGAGAATCTATACGCTGGGCGGAAAGTCGGCCTACGCGGACGGCCAGGGTCCGTTCTTCGATCAGGTGTGGATCTACGATCCTGTTGAGAATGCCTGGTCCGAGGGCCCGAGCCTGCCTCATGCCAGGGGTGAATGCGGCGCCGTGGTTGCCGGCGACATGATCCGAGTGATCGGAGGCAACGACTCCACGGTGCTGGCGGATCATTGGGGATTGCCCACCCCGGCGTGGCTGGGATGGGAGTCTTCCGTCCTCACTGTTGCCGCCGGCGAATCGCTCTCTGTGGCAATGCCCATGGACGTCACGGGACTGACACCGGGTGTGCACCATGGTGGAGTGTGGCTCACCAGCAACGATCCGGGCGTCCCTGAGCTGGCTATACCGGTTGAGATGACTGTGGTGGCTGCGCCCGGTCTGTGGCTGATCGACTCGGCCGCTACGTTTGGAGACGTGACGACGGGCGGGCAGGACAGCGTGGCGGTATGCGTAGCCAATGTGGGCACGGCAGATCTCGATCTCGTTGCCGTGTCGGATGCGCCGTCGGAGTTTCCGCCTTTCCTGCCCGTGTCCATCCGGGGGCTCTCGAACGAGCGACTGTGGCTGCGCTGTACTCCCATCTCCGCGGGTCCCTTCGAGGGCCGGCTTGAACTGCACACCAATGATCCGGAACGACCGGTGGCGTCGCTTTCGCTCTCCGCCGTGGGCGTATCGCCTGGATCGCTGTCCGTGGACACCGCCGACTTCGTGCTGAACATGACGCCGCTGGCGGAAACCACAGTGACCTTGTCGGTACGCAATGACGGACCGGGTCTCCTCCACTGGTCGGTGACCGGTGTCGACCTGGCCGTGGTGAATCCTGGAGGTCCATTGCCAGAGACTCGTTCTGCCGGGGCCGCAGTGGCCGCGGGCACGACGCACAATCGACGGCTCGCCGGCCTCGTGGTGGCGGCCACGGATGCACGCTTCGTTCCCGGCTACACCATTGTGCTTGAAGATCTTCAGGAGCGCGGGGCCGAGATCAAGGAATTCACGCGATCCAACACCGGGGCTTGGCTCGATTCCATCGACGTACTCATTCTGGACGACTACGTAGGGAGTTTGTTCCAGGACGATCTGGAGCGTGTGCGCGACTGGGTGTTTCGCGGCGGGCGACTGCTGGTGCAGAACAGGCGTACCGTCGGAGTCGACGAAGCGTCCGCGCTCCTGAACGGAACCGGATTGACTCTGTATGCCCAGTCCTTTTCGGCCCGAACACACACGCATATTGAGGGCCGCGCCGCCACATGGGGCGTCGACTCCATCGTCGCTCTGCGAAGTTCACTATGGTGTGATGCGGTCGAACCTGCTGAAGTTCTGGTGCGTGACGACCACGGCCGCGCCATTGTGGCCGCCTCGCGGTGGGGCCAGGGTCGTGTGGCCGTCACCTGCTCCGAGCTGCTTGATAACGAGTTTATATTTCGGGCCGACAACCGGCGCTTTGTGGGCCGGCTGATCGACTGGCTGGCCGTGGGCACACCGCTGGTGGTTGAGCCAGGTTCCGGAACGCTCGATCCAGGGGGCGCGGTGGACGTGCACCTGTCGACCGCCTCGCGGCCGCTTCCGCAGGGCACCTATGATGAAGTGGTGACGCTGCACTCAGACGACCCCGCGCGAACGAGCGCGGACGTTCATGTATCCCTGGTGGTCACCGGCCAGACCGAGATGCATCTCGCCACCGACACACTCAGGTTCAACACGGTCTTCGCGGGGTACTCCGGCATAGCTCACCTGGAGGTGGCCAACCTCGGCACCGCGCCTCTCGACATCTCTCACGTAGGAGCGCAGCCCGACGTGTTCTCGGCTGTGGACTCGGCGGTTACGCTTGCAGAGTTCGAAACAACCCGTCTGGCAGTGAGGTTTGCACCGGTGGACAGTGGCACATTCCAGGGTGAATTGACACTCCATTCCAACGATCCCTTCACGCCCACGCGATCCGTTGTGCTCATCGCTTCCGCGCTCTCCCCGCCTGTGCTGGTGAGTCAGAGCCCGTCCCCTGAGATGACGTTGAACGCCGGCGAGTCCGGGACGACGGTGCTTACCGTCACGAATGGAGGGGAGAGCGACCTGGCCCTGACGGTGCGACTCTGGCCCGATAGCACCTCCGGCGGAACGAGGCGGACGACCCTTCTGCGCCCGGGAGGTGCCGCAGATCCGGCTCTCAAGGTCGACAGGATCGATAAGCTGCGACCGGGAACGCACAGCGCGCGCGCGGCGGCCTTCTCGTACCAGGGCCAATTCGTCTCTTTCGGCATCACCGATCAGGGCGAACTCTACCCGTTTCGATATCCGGACCAGT
>DAIOGN010000073.1:0-470 GCA_036745245.1 Candidatus Zixiibacteriota bacterium | reverse complement strand
GTCCCAGTTGTATTCATCGGGCACTACAGTGGTCTATCGCGAGCGCGGCGTGGACTACCTCAAGATCGCGGATCCGTTCTTCGCATTCGAGATCATAGGTGATTCACTGGTGACCGAACAGATGGACAGCCAGAACGTGTCCGTGCAGTACTTCGGTCACACGGACGACGGCCGTGTGGGCGTGGAGCGCAGGTTTACCTTTGAGTACCAGGGAAAGTATGTGGCCACGGATACTCGCCTCATCAACCGGACCGGGGAACGGCTGGAGGCTGTGGTCCTGAAGACGTGGTGCGATTGGGATCTGGATGGAGAGGCCCCGAACGACAGCTGGGACTACGATTCATTGCGTTTCCTGCCGTACGGTTGGGACGAGCACTACGCCGGCCTGGCCGGCCTGGAACGGCCATTCGCGATGGACCTGGAAGGACGACAGGACATCGGGTCTCGAGCCACCCTGGTGAACTTTCCCA
>DAIOGN010000072.1:9113-17574 GCA_036745245.1 Candidatus Zixiibacteriota bacterium | reverse complement strand
TCAAGGGCGGTGCGGCCCCGTGCGACGTGTGTATGGCCGCCGGCCTGAACTGGAACTGCCTGTAGAGGACGAGAGTCAGAAGGGGTCAGAGGCAAATTAGACGCAGTTTGATTTGCCTCTGACCCCATTTAACTACGGGTGCGCGGCGGTGTCGCGCGTGGCCAGCTCCAGTTGGACGCCCTCCAGATCCTTCTTCACTTCGGGCGTTTTGGCGTAGTTCGGGAATTGGCCCAGCAGAGCTTCATACTTTGACACGGCCAGGTCCAGGTCGCCACGCTCGCGCGCGCGGTCGGCCTCCTGGTGCATCTTCTTCGCCTGGTCGGTCTTGATTCGTTCGAGCAACATCTTCGACTGATCCACTTCGACGGCCTCGGGATACACCGCGATCAGCTGCTCGTAGCGCTGAATGGCCCCGTCCCAGTTCTCGCGGTGCCGCTCCTTCTCTGCAAGCAGCCACAGCGCCCGGGCGGCATACGGCGATTCGGTGTACTCGTCCCACAGCTGCTGAAAGTAGATCATGGCCGAGCTGTCGGCGTGCAGTTTGAGATACAGTCGCCCGGAATCGAACGCCTTCTTGGCCAGCCGGTTTTTCATGTCGGAGAGCAGCGCCAGAGCTTCCTTGCGCCGGTCCGACAGCGGATAGATGGCGATGAAGTCTTCCAGGGAGGCGATGGAGTGTTCGGCCAGCTGCTGGTCGAGACCCGGATTCTTCGGCGCCTGCATGAACTGCGCGTACGCCATGCCGAAGGCCGCATCATCCACCAGGGCGCTCGACGGGTACTGGTTCACCACACGCTGATACTCCACCTGTGCCAGGGCATGGTCGCCGAGGCACGCGTACGCTTGTGCAAGATAGTACACGATGGAATCCACGTACGGCACGCCGGTCTGCTCCAGCGACAACAGGCGCAGGGTTTCCGAAGCGTTCAGACACTTGCCATCCTGGATGCGCTCGAGGGCCCACGTGTAGGCGCCGCGTGGATCTTCACGCACGCGCTTGTTGGGCTTGCTGGACGCGCAGCCGGAAACGAACCCCGTGGCCAGCAGCACCATGCCGAAACCAACCTGCGCCCGACGAAGAAACATCATCCCTGAGCACCTACCAGGCGATACTCCGACAAAAGTGATTCGTACCGGGTGAGCACCCGCCGACTGTAACTTCGAGGCGCCGGCCGCCCCAGTTCAAGGTTCTGCTGAAGTCGCGTTTCGCCGTGGGCGTAGGCCGCCAGTGCGTAGCCGAGGTCGTTGAATTTCAGGATCAGCTCGAAGAGATAGGTGGTGCCCAGTTTCACGTTGAGTTCGGGATCGAAGAGCCCCACCTGTTCGTTCCAGTCGATGCCGCGGCGCAGCGCGAGGTCTCGCCCCACGAATGGCCGGATCTGCATGAGGCCGATCGCCCCCTTCTCCGACACTTCGAATCGTTTGAATTCGGACTCGGTGAGGATCACGGCGAGAATCAACAGCGGATCGATTCCGAATCTCCGGCTCTCGCTGTCGATCACCCCCACCAGTTGTGCCACCTCCGGCTGCGAGAAGCCGCGCTGGTGCTTGTCGACCACGTTGAGAATCTCGAGCTTCCTCTGTAACTCGGAGTTCTCTCGCTCCAGAGCCTGCACCCGGTCTTCGAGTTTCTGCACGTTCTGCGAGAGCACCTGGATGATCCCGAGGTGCAGGATGTAGAGGAGCACGCCGGCCACCGCGGCGGCCTTGGACATGGTCACGCCGCGACGGGACACGGGGGTCGACGGTTTTGCCAGTTCGGTCACGGGTTCATTCATGGCACCAGCACCTCCGCCACGAGGTCCACGCCTTCGACGCCTGTGCACCGGGCCGCTACGAGTCCCGCGTGCGCACGCCCCTCGAGGCGCACGGCGCAGTCCACTTCCGGAGCGTCCCACTCGCTTCGGCCCCAGACGCCGTCTGATTCTTCACGCTCCACCAGTACCTGGAGCGTTTCCCCCACGCGCTCTTCCTGCCGGCGCGCGAGGATGTCGCTTTGCAGGTCGTGCAGCAATCTGCGCCGATGTTCGGCCGTGGCGCGATCCACCTTGTTCGCGTGTCTCGCCGACTTTGTCCCGTCTTCCTCGGAGTAGAGAAACACGCCGAGCCGGTCGAATTCGAAATCGGCAACGAAGTCCAGCAGCCTGTGAAAGGCGGCCGACGATTCTCCTGGATGTCCCGCAATGACCGACGTCCGCAGAGCCACCCGGTCGTTCCGCCGCCGGATGGTCTCCAGGAGCGAGCGAGTGCCGGACTCGCCCAGCCGCCGGTTCATCGACAACAGCAGGTCATGGTCGATGTGCTGAATCGGCATGTCGAGATAGCGCGCCACGCGGTCGGCTCCAGTGATCACGTCGATCAAGGCCTCGTCCACGAAGGCGGGGAAGGCGTACATGAGCCTCACCCAGGCGATGCCGTGCACGTCCGCGAGGGCCAGAAGCAGTTCGGCCAGGCGGGCCCGGCCGTACAAATCCACCCCATAGGACGTTGTATCCTGCGCCACCACCACGAGTTCCAGCACTCCGGAGGCCGCCAGCTGGCGGGCTTCGGACACGATCTCCTCAAACTTGCGGCTGCGGTTTTTGCCCCGGAACTGGGGGATGGCACAGAACGAACAGGCGTTGTCGCATCCGTCGGAGATTTTCAGGTAGGCCCACCGTTGCGCATCCTCCATGAGGCGGGGTGCCTCGAACTCGTCGTAGATGGCGTTTGGCCGGCCCACGTAGCAGTTGCCGACTCCCTCGCCCGTGGCGGCGGCCACCACGTCTTCGATCCGGTCGATGCCCACCAGGGCGTCGATCTCCGGGATGTCTGCCAGAAGTTGTTTGGGGTAGCGCTGGGCCAGGCAGCCGGCCACCAGGAGGCGTGCGTTGCCGTCCTTTTTGTGCTGGGCCAGGGTCAGGATGCGGTCGATCGACTCCTCCTTGGCCGAGTCGATGAACCCGCAGGTGTTGACTACGAGAACGTCGCCCTGCGAGGGATCGAGGGTGCGGGTATAGCCCGCCCGGGAGAGCGCTCCAAGCAAATGCTGGCCGTCCACTTCGTTCTTGGGACAGCCAAGCTGTTCGAGATAGACCTTCTTGCCCATGAACTTACAAAGGTAACCCTTCCGGAGCGGGCTTGCAAGCACCCGCAGGGCGGACTCGGAGGTGCCCAGAAGCGATCGCAATCTGGCCCCACTGGCTCGCGCAATTGACTAAGTTCGGGAGTTCCCTATATTTGAAGTTCACGGTCCTCCCACCCTCACCAGGCGGACCCATACCTCCTTCGATCTACCCCACAGGAGCCCAGGATGTCGAGTCTGACTGCGAGAATCACCCGTGTCATCGCCATGTTCCTGGTGCTCGGGAGCCACGCGCTCGCCCAGCCGGAATGGCGGGCCCTCCCCAACGCCCCCGTCACGCAGAACAGAATGGACGACGTGCATTTCATCAACCCCACAACGGGATGGTTGGTGAGCAATGCCTCCTGTGGTGGTGAGTGCGATAGTTACACGGGTGTCTGGCACACTACAGATGGCGGCGCGAGCTGGGTGCTTCAGTTCAAAGCGAGCGAATACCTGCGTAGCGTAGGGTTCTTGGACTCGCTCCGAGGCTGGGTGGGAACGGTGTTCGATGATGATCGCGTTCTCTACACCACCACCGACGGCGGGCAAACCTGGGCCCTCGTTTCGAATCTCCCGCCTTCGCATCCCCTCGGAGTGTGTGGTATTTCCATAGTGAACGATTCTGTGATGTATGCGTCGGGTCGATTCTTCGGACCTCCGCGCGTGGCGAAAACCACGAACCGCGGAACCACGTGGACCACCATGGACTTGTCGGCCCATGCGGGGGCGCTGGTGGACTGCTACTTCTTCAGCAAAGACTCTGGTTTTGTCGTGGGTTCCAATAACGGCGACTACGCGAGCGGAATGACCCGGATACTCTTCACCTCCGACGGCGGCACGAACTGGGTCACCCGACATGCGGGCACTCGCCTGGGCGAACTCTGCTGGAAAATCCAGTTTCTAACGCCCTCGCTCGGGTATGTGTCCATCGAAGGCTTTTCCGGCGGCCCCACGTACTACCTGAAGACCACCGACGGCGGCGTCACCTGGAATGACCAGTTGTTCATGGGCTCTGCGTACGACGTGCAGGGGATCGGATTCGCCAGCGATTCGCTGGGCTGGCTCGGAGGCTGGGGCGGCGACACCTATGAGACGTCCGATGGCGGCTCCACGTGGCATCTGGCGGGCTTTGGTTACATTCTTAACCGGTTTCGTTTCCTGAGCCCGACACTCGCGTATGCCGTGGGCCAGACGGTGTTCAAGTACTCCGTCGACAGCATTCCGGCCTTCTGGAAGATGCAGGTGAGTGGCACCATCGAAGCCCTCTCAGCAGTATGCTTCTCCGACGCGAACTCCGGCACGGCCGTGGGAGAGGTCGGCACCATTCGGCGCACGACCAATGGCGGGCTTAACTGGGTGGGCCAATCGAGCGGCACGGCGGTCGACTTGAACGGTGTGTCCTTCGTCAATCCGGATCATGGAATGGTGGTGGGAGACGGCGGAACGATTCTGCACACCACCAATGGCGGCCTGAACTGGGCGAGCCAGACCAGCGGAACCGGCATGGATCTCAACGCCGTTTCTCTCTCGAGCGCCAGCCTCGGTTGGGCGGTGGGGAATGGAGGTACGTTGCTTCGTACCACGAATGGCGGACTGAATTGGACCGCTCAGACGAGCGGCACAGCCAATCCACTCTTTGCCCTATCCTTCACCGATGCCAGCGCTGGAACGGCCGTGGGTGGGGGCGGAACCATCCTTCGCACCACCAATGGTGGAGCCACCTGGGCGCCGCAGACGAGCGGCACATTGTCTGAATTACGCGGTGTCTCGTTCACGCATTCAGACACGGGCACGGTCGTGGGTCTGGAGGGCACGATTCTGCGTACGACCAATGGCGGTGTCGCCTGGAGTGCACAGTCCAGCCAGTTGTCAGATGAGATTCTGGCTGTCTCCTTCAAGAATTCAGCCGCTGGACTGGCCGTGGGGCGTTACGGGATCCTCCTCCGCACCACGGATGGCGGGACACATTGGAACGCGCACTCCAGCGGCACCTCGGTGCAGTTTCGTGGCGTCGACTTCGCAGATGGTCAGACGGCCACGATCGTGGGACCCGACGGCACCATTCTCCGATCCACGGGCTTGGGAGTCTGCCCGCAGGCGATCGAATCGGGCGACGTCAACGCGAGCGGCCAGATCACATCGGCAGACGTGATCTACATGGTGAACTTCACCTTCAAGAGCGGGCCTGAGCCTCTTCCCATTGCCGAATCCGGCGACGTGAATTGCGACCACACCCTGACCTCGGCCGACATCATCCGGCTTGTGAACTATGTATTCAAGAGCGGAGCCGAGCCCTGCGATGTGTGTGCCTTGCCCTGAGCGCAGGACACGTCGGCACCGTCCGGATCTCCCCAGGGCCCGCTGATTTGTGCCGGAGTATTTACCGGCTTGGCAAATCCCTTTCCGGCATTATCTTACGTACTAGCTCGGGTCCCCCGCCAGCCCGCACGGTTTCGTTCCGACAATAGAATGTGGGAGTTTGCGTGTATAGAATAGTGCGTCTCAGGGCCTGGGTGGCCCTCCTGCTAACGCTCTGCGTAGTTCTGCCGGCCGAGGGGGCCGATCGTTCCGCTGCGCATCTCAAGCGGGCCGAACGTATCAAGCCCGGCCGCACACGCGTGCATTCCGGCCAGGTCGAAGGCTCTCTCGTGGTGAAGTTCAGAGACGACCTGGGCATTGAAGCTCGCGATGGACATCTCTATCAGCAAGGGCAGGGTCCGGTGGAGGCGGTGGAGAAGCTCTTCGCCTCGGGCCAGCTGGCGAGCGCCGAACCCGAATTCAAGTTCGACAAATCCATACTGAAGACCTGGCGCGACCGGGGGCGTTCGCGCTCCAACTCTCATCTCGCCGATCTGTCGCAATACTTCCGTCTGCGTCTGGCCCCGGGCGTGTCGGTCGCCGCCGCCGCGCGAATCTGCGACGAACTCAACCAGTCAGCCGAAGTGGAACTCGCGTTTCTCGAAGGAACACCCGAAGTGGCGGGCGACATCAGCCCGGCCACACCAGATTTCGAACCCGTGCAGGACTATCTCAAGCCGGCGCCGGGCGGAGTCGATGCCTACGCCGCGTGGGGCTTTCCGGGAGGGAATGGCGCGGGCGTCACGATCTGCGACATCGAGAACGGCTGGAAGACCACGCACGAAGATCTCACGAAACTGCTCGGCAACACCATCGGCGGTCTCGGGAACAACGACAATCACGGCACGGCCGTGATGGGCGAGATGGTGGGCGACAGCAGTGTCTCGGGTCTAAGCGGCATCGGGTATGGTGTCACCGGCATCAGCCACGGGGCTTCGGCTAAAATGGTGTCGGTGATCTATCGGCCCGTGACCGAGGCACTCATGCTGGCAGCTCAGAACTTGTCTGTCGGTGACATCATACTCATCGAGCTGCACCAGCCGGGACCGAACAGTACAGGCGGAGGACAGCAGGGCTATGTACCCATGGAGTGGACGCCGTCCATCTTCGATGCCATTCAAACAATCACTGCCAATGGCCTCATTGTGTGTGAAGCCGCCGGCAACGGCTCGGAGAATCTGAATCACTCGAGCTACGGCGGCTGGTTCGACACCACGGTGCAACACTCCGGCGCCATCCTTTGCGGAGCGGGCGCGCCGCCGTCCGGGGTCTATGGTCCCGACCGCTCGCGATTGAGCTTTTCGAATTACGGCTGGCGCGTTGACCTGCAGGGCTATGGCAACGGCGTGGTGACCACGGGCTATGGCGGCTTGTTCAACCCCTCCGGCGATTCAAATCAGACCTACACAGGCACGTTCAGCGGCACGTCCTCAGCCTCACCCATCGTCACGGCCTCCGTGGCCTGCATTCAGGGCCGGTACAAAAATGTCACGGGCGGCTACACCATGACGGCCAAGGAAATCCGGGACCTTCTGCACAGCACGGGATCACTGCAAACAGGTACCACGTCGCAGAACATCGGCCCGCGGCCCAACCTGGCGGCGGCCATGCCGCTGGTCCTGGGACATTCGGCGTATGCCTCGCCTCGAACGATCAACGTGTCGCTCATGGACTCACCCCAGCTTTCCGACACGGTGTGGCTCGTGAATCCGCATGCAGGTGCCACGACCTTCGACATCATGGTGATCGATTCGCTGCCTGTTCTGCCCGTGCGATCCTATCCCACGCCCTTCGACAAGGCCGTGCTCAAGCTGGGCGCCGGGAGGACATCACTGGCCGCCTCCGAGTGGTTTACGGTGTCCCCCCTCTCAGGGATCGTGCCCTCGGGCGATAGCATGGCGATCGAAGTCTCCTTCAACGGCAACCTGCTTTTCGGAAGCTATTTCGGAACCAGCTTCAAGGCGCGCCTCGATATCGTTGTGGACGGGGACCTTGGCACAGACACTCTGCCGGTTCCCATCATGGCCCTGGCGCAGGATTCAATTCACGGCGACACCATTCAGGCGGAAACCCCCACCATCACGCACCAGGTTACGAGTGAAACCAACATGACCGGGTGGGACTACACCGACGCTTCCGCCGCGAACTGGCTGTTCGACGGCTCGCTTGTGGCCAGCCGCAGCGCCACAGGCGACGACCACGTGTATCGGCACATTTTCGGCAACGCGCAGACGTGGCGGGGCAGGGGCCCATGGGACGTGGACTCGTCGTGGTGGCCGAACTACGTGATCTGGCGCGATTCCACCATGAGCGATGATTCCATCGTGGGCCTGAACTACGAGGTCTGGGTACCTGCCTCCGGCGATTCCACAGACTTCGTGCTCTGGCGCACGCAGCTCTTCACGCGAAATATCTACATTCCAAACATCCGTTTTGGTGCCGTGGCCGACTGGGATGTCCCGGACTCCATCGGAGTGCAGAACTTCGGTGGCTTCGACACGAGCCGGCAGATGATCTACCAAACCGGCGGCACGGGCTCCAACCAGTTTGCGGCGGGGCTTGCGCTGATTCGCGGCAAGGCCTACGGCGCCCGGTCCGGCCTGAATGCTCTCGACGTGTACCCGAACAACGGCTTCACAGACGATGGGCTGTATGCGCGCATGGCGCAGTCCGGGTTCCGCGTGGACAGCACCTACTTGGACGGATCTGTCCACCTAAAGGACGATCGCTACACCCTGCTTACGGCCGTGCACAACCTGTTGCTCGAGCCCGGTGAAGTGATCGAATCCGAGATCGCAGTGCTCTCGAGTCAGAACGGCATCTCAGGACTGGAAGCCGCCTGGGCACGTGCCCGGGCGCTCTCCGACTCTCTCCGCTATCTCTCATGCCCCATCGAGAACACCGGCGACTTCAACCTGGACGATGTGCTCAACTCGGCCGACATCATTCTCACGGTGAACTACGTGTTCAAGAACGGGCCGGATCCGCAGCCCATCG
>DAIOGN010000072.1:8076-9103 GCA_036745245.1 Candidatus Zixiibacteriota bacterium | reverse complement strand
CCCGGGGGGCAGCTCGATCGTGGCCTTGAGCCACTCGGGGCAGGTCACCTCGGCCGATGTGATTTCGCTTGTGAACCACGTCTTCAAGGGCGGTCCCGCACCCTGCGACGCCTGCACCCTGTACTGATCAGACGCTTTCGGGAGACTCTCCCGCTTCCGAATCACAACACCTGCCGAGGTGCGGCCGGTCCGGAGCTAGTTCGAGCCTCAATCAGATTGACAGGGACGTCAGGGCCCGTTTAATTTCAATTCATCAATCAGACCGGCCACGTATTGGGCCGGCATAGATCCAGCATCATTACCGCGGCGGCGTTTTCCCTGGAATGTCGTCTGCGGCCGGTTCGTAGTCCTATACAAGTCCCGCTGGTGGAGCCAGTCTCCAACGAAGCAGAAACAGCGCTTGTCGCCCTTCCCGGATGGGCGACGTGCAAGGCGCGTTTCCTCCGGGCGAGGAGGTAGGAACCATGTTCATCAGACATTTGGCGTTGGCGGTGACGGCGTTCGCGCTCGTTGCCTCCACCCTGGGGGGTCCCGTGCTCGCGGCATCAGCCGCCGGGGACCCCACAACCACACCCCAGTCGCTTCAGGAGCTCCAGGCTCTTTGGAGCAAGGAGAGTGAGGAGTTTCTCAAAGCTCATCCTGAGATGAGCGACTTCATGGCGAAGGACGTGACGGCCGCCCGGGAAGCGGCGAAACTGTGGCACCAGATCGTGCAGGACATGATGCGCGACCGGGTCGCAACAAGCGCCACTCCGATTACGAACGAAGGCACGATCGAAGTCACGCCGAACCCCGCGACTTCCGATCGTGGCACGTCCGAGTCGGTGGCCAAAGGCGCGGCCATGCTTCCCAATGAATGGGTTTCTCCGCCGACGCCGCCGGATGGCGCCAATGCGAGCACGGCGCTTTCCGCCATGGTCGCCGGTCAGGCCTACGGCACGTGGACCGACTTTATGGGACCGCCCCTGCCAGCGCCGCATATGGCGATTGCCGGCTGGACCCCTGTCGCCGGAACCGGGGCAGTCTG
>DAIOGN010000072.1:0-8066 GCA_036745245.1 Candidatus Zixiibacteriota bacterium | reverse complement strand
CGACCTCCAAACTCGAGAAGCTCGGCTGGCACGCATCCGACACCGCGGAGGTCTCCTTCGACGACGTCTTCGTGCCCGAGGAGAACCTGCTCGGGGAGGAGGGCGGCGCGTTCAAGCTGATCATGGCCAACTTCCAGTGGGAGCGGCTCGTGATGGCGCTCGGGTCGGTCGCCGCGATGGACCAGTGCCTCGAGCTGCAAGCGCCGCCTCCCCTGCCGATTGTCGCGGGCCTACCCCTTAAGTGGAATTCAACCATTACCACCGGAGCCATTGTTACACCACTGGCCTACCTCGTGGCGGCTACAGAACATGCTCCACCAGCGCTTGCAGTTCCAGCGCCTCCCAGTGCAATCGTAGTATTGCCAAGCGCCGGCGGCGGAGCGCCGTTTCCAACTCCGGTCGGGCCGGCTTTGCTGGCCATGTCGCCTGGTCCCGGCGTCTGGCTGGACTATCCTTACATCGCTGCAAACAATCATCCCGCCAACCCACCCGGTCCGGGAGGACAAGGCGACGTGACCGTGGCGTGGGCAATGTACTTCGGGGGAGCCCCAGACGTTAACGGCAACGCCAACTTTTTCGATGACCCCGGTGACGGGTACACGATTGTCGCTTCATCGGTGAATCTGGGTCCGGGCCCCTTCCCGTATCCCGGCTTTTCGCCGCCGGTTCCGGTCTTTCCCGGAGGTCCCATCTTTGCGGGCGCTCACCAGATGGTGAGGCCTTCCGTGTCGGTGGCAGGACCGGCCGGCACACCGGCGGGACCACCCTCCATCACCTACATCGCCTGGATCGATCCAGGGGTCATGGGTGTGATGGTTTCCTTCAGCCCGGCTCCCGGTCTGGGGGCGCCCTTTGGCCCGCCCATTGTGGCCGTGCCCGTGGTGCCGCTGCCGGTGGCGCTCTTTCCTGGGATCAAGGCGTCGAGCAGCGTGTCGATCGCCGTGGACGACGGTCCGCTCTTTCCGGGCATGGTGTACATCGCGTGGTCGGACATGCTCAATGGCGATGCCGACATCTTTTTCTCCCTGAGTGCCGACGGCGGTCTCACCTGGCTTGCGCCGGCACGCGTCAATCAGGACCCGCTGGCCAACGGACGCGACCAGTGGGCGCCCCACATGGTGGTGAATGCGGTCACGGGCGAGATCATCGTCACGTACTACGACCGGCGTAACGATCCGGGAAACGCGATGATCGAAACCTGGTCGTCCACCTCGCTCACAGGTGGAGCCACGTGGCTCGATGGCCTGGTATCGGATGCGGGACCCGTACTTCCTCCGGCGTCCCTGCCATACCCGCCCGGGATTTATGTGGGCGACTATCTCGGCTCCGCGGCAGACATCGGCACCGGATTCAACCCCTATGGCGCCATCTGGAATGACGGCCGCATGGGCCCGGTATCGGAAGTGTTCTTCGATGTGGTCCGCACCTTCGACACCGACGGCGACGGCATTGTGGATCCCGCGGATAACTGCGTGCTGGTGCCCAACCCGGGCCAGGCGGATTCCGACGGCGACCTGGTGGGTGACGCTTGCGACAATTGCATGCTCGCGTTCAATCCCGGCCAGCTTGATTCGGACGGCGACCTGGTGGGCGATGCCTGCGACAACTGTCCGATTACGCCCAATCCGGGTCAGTTCGACGGCGACTTCGACGGCGTAGGCGACGCCTGCGACAATTGCCCGGCTTTCCCCAATCCGGGTCAGCTTGATTCCGACGGCGACCTCGTGGGCGACGCGTGCGATGGCTGTCCGCTCGATGGGGCGAAGGTGGCTCCCGGCTTCTGCGGTTGCGGCGTGTCCGACGGCGACACCGACGGAGATCTGTTTGTGGATTGCCTCGACAACTGTCCGACCACCTTCAATCCCGGTCAGGCCGACTCGGATGGCGACGCCGTGGGGGATGTGTGCGACAACTGTCCGGAAGTCGCCAATCCCAATCAGGGAATCACAATCCTCATGACCGGCGACCTGAACGGAAGCAGCACGCTCACGTCCGCCGACGTGATCCTGCTGGTGAACTATGTCTTCAAGGGTGGCGCGGCGCCTTCACCGTGTCCTGCGGTGGGCGATTGCAACTGCAATGGCACCGTCACCTCGGGAGACATCATCACGCTGGTGAATCACGTGTTTAAGGGCGGCCCTCCGCCATGCAACGTGTGCACGGCCCCTGGGCTCGGGTGGAGCTGCCCGTAGCCATCCAGGGTGTGTCGTCTTGTGTTGGTCTGAAGAGGGGCGGCAATTCCCGCCCCTCTTTCTTTGCTCATTCACTGACGTCCGGAGCGGCAGGGTTTGCGCATTGACAAGTTTCTGGATGGCAGTATCTTGGCTGCGAGTCCGGCACCCCGCCCGGCAAGCGTCGCACGCGTTGTCCCAGCCCGGAGTACCCAGTCAAATGCACGTATCCAGGTCAGTCGTCACAGTCCTTGTCACAGCCGTGTGCCTCTATTCTCCAGCGGGCGCCCGCGGAGCCTCCGAGTCGTTGAACTCGCCCCTCTCGCGCATTACAGCAGCCCTGGAACGCGGGGACATCTCACGCGAAACGGCGACCCTTCTGGGAGCGCGCGCCATCGTGCGGCCCGATCTCCTGCCGCCCGAATTCCGGGTGGCCAATGCACTGCCCGAACGCTGCGGCACGCACATTGTGCGAGAGGCGCTGGCCGCCTCGCGAGGGCTCTCGCCCGCGGGCCAGGCCCAGCTCGCAGCCGATCTGGCGCGACCCTCCACATCGTTTGCATTCGACTCGCCCGACGGCTATTTCCGCATCCATTACAACACGGCCGGAGGACACGCCGTGCCGTCGGCCGATGTGAATGCCAACACGATTCCCGACTACGTCGAGCGACTCGCAGATTACTCCGACAGTTCGTGGCGACAGGAGGTGCTTCAATACGGCTACCTGCCGCCTCCGTCCGACGGAAGCGTGGGAGGCAATTCGGCCTACGACATCTACTGCCAGAGCATCGGCGCTTACGGGTATGCCGCGCCGGAGTCGGCCGGGCCGGAGCCGTGGAACGATTGGACCAGCTATGTGGTGGTGCATTCCACGTTCGTGGGTTTTCCACCCAACTCCGATCCCGACGGCGACGTGGCGGGAGCGGCCAAGGCGACGGTGGCCCACGAGTTCATGCATTCGTGCCAGTTTGCTCACGACGAAGGCGAGAATGGCAACTGGATGGAAATGACGGCCACCTGGATGGAGGACGAGGTCTTCGATCCGGTGAACGACAACTACAACTATCTGTCCAACTTCTTCGGGCAGCCCGAAACGCCACTCTTCGTGGTGAGCCCGTACGGCGCTTTTGTCTGGCCACGCCAGCTGGCCGAAGTGCACGGGGCCGGCGTGATCAAGTCCATCTGGGACGCCTGCATCACCCAATCCGCGCTCAACGCCATGGACAGTGTCCTGGGTGGGCTCGGCAGTTCGCGCGACGAGGCCTTCGCGCTGTTTTCCGTGTGGAACTGGATCACCAACTCGCGCGACGACGGCCTGCACTACGAAGAGGGAACGGCTTATCCGCTCATGCCGGTGATGCGTACCCACTCCACGTTCCCGGTGCTGACTCAGACGTCAAGCGAACCGCCGGGAGGGATGGGCACCAACTACGTGCGTTTCATCACCTCCGGTCTGCCGGCGGGAAAACCACTGGTGGTGTCGTTCAACGGCGACGACGGATGGGTGTGGGCCGCGCACCTGGTGGGCGAGAATGGCGGGGGGACGTTTGACGTCGTGGCGTACGATCTCGACAGTTCGGGGCAAGGTGAAGCGTCTCTGGCCGACGCGTCGTCCTACGCCAACGTGGCGCTGGTGGTGTCGCTGCAATCGGTGTCGGGAGGCGCCAACTACGAGTACACCGCCTGCGCGGGCTCGGCGCCGCCTGAACTCGTATTGCCGGCCGACGGCGACACCACGGCCTCCCCGGTGCAGCTGGAGTGGGAAGCGCTCCCCGGAGCCCTGTCGTATCACTACCAGGTGGACGACGATTCGACGTTCGGTTCGCCCGAGGCCGATTCCGTGACCGCAGGCTTCCAGGCCGAAGTGGAGGGGCTGCCCCTGGGCGTGGAGCATTACTGGCGCGTCGCCGTGACCGACGTCTGCGGCGAAAGCGGATTCGGTTCCACGGCGAGTTTTGTTCCTACGTGCGCCGTGCTCATTACGGGCGACGTGGACACAAGCGGCGCCGTGACCTCCGCCGACGTGATCAAAATGGTCAACCACGTCTTCAAGAGCGGCCCTGCACCGTTGCCACAGGCCGAAGCGGGCGACGTCGACTGCTCGGGAACTCTCACGAGCGGCGACATCGTCAAGCTGGTGAACTACGCGTTCAAGAGTGGTGCGGCCCCGTGCAACGTGTGCACGATTCTCTAGATCTGAATTCGGATCGGTTGTAGCCGGGGTGGGGCGCGCGGCAAGCGCGCAAAGATTCAGTCCACGGAGGGGAGGCGCACCACTTCCACACCCGGGGGCGCCTCGTAGCGGAAGTCGGATGTCCCCGGCTTGTACTTGAAGTCCACCGTCTTGAATTCGAACGTCGTCTCGTTGAGATTGATGTCCTTGTAGACGGCGCGTTTCACCATGGCCGTGGCGGGGTCGGTCCACAGCCACATCTCGCGGATAAACGCCGTTTCGTCGGCCGCCACCAGGTGCACGCAGGTTCCGGGTCCGGCATCCTCACACAATTCGCGGCGGTACTCCTGCTTGAAGCGAAACAGGAAGTCGGCGGGCCGCACCGTCTCGCCGGCCTTCGCCACCAGATCGACCGTGACCTGATTGGCCCGCAGGTTGTGGGTCCAGAGCGTATCGCCGTCCGACACGATCACGTACCGGTCGGTGGTGAGGCGAAACGTCCCCTTGGGACCTACCCCCAGCCGACCCGATTCTGATTCCACTTCGTCGAACACCGGGTAGTGCACCTTTTGTTCGAAGGCCACCTGCCAGTGGGGAGACTTGTGATAGAGCGAATCAATCCGGGCGCACAGTTCGGAGGCGGAGGGCCCGGCCACAGCCGTTGGGGGGGCGATCCAGGCGCAACAGAGGGCGAAGGCGAAGAACTGTTTCATCCCCCTGGCATACACCCGGAAGCGCTTCTGGATCATTTCACGCTTTCCAGGTAGGCCAGGTCCACCAGGACTTCGCGCGCCCGCGAGCCGTCGTGAGGACCCACCACGCCCGCGCGTTCGAGCTGATCCACCAGCCGGCCGGCGCGCTGATAGCCGATGCCAAGGCGTCTTTGCAGAAGCGACACCGATCCCATCTTCGCCTTGATCACCTCCTGGGCCGCCTCGCGGAACAAGGGGTCGTCGGAGTAGCCGGCCAGGGCCGTGCCCTCCACCGATTCCTCGTCTTCTTCGCCGCCGGAGAAATGCTCGATGGGCTGCGGTTCCGCGTTCTGCTCCCGCAGGTGCCGCACGATGGCGTCGGTCTCGGCGCTCGACACGAAGGCGCCGTGCAGGCGGATCGGCTCGGGCTCGCCCGTGTGCATGAAGAGCATGTCGCCCTTGCCCAGGAGCTTCTCGGCGCCGTTGCAGTCGATGATCGTGCGGCTGTCGATCTTGGACGCCACCTGGAACGCGATGCGAGAAGAGAAGTTCGCCTTGATCACGCCGGTGATCACGTCCACCGAGGGACGCTGCGTGGCGAGGATGAGATGGATGCCTACCGCGCGCGCCATCTGCGCCAGCCGCGCAATCGTGGTCTCGATGCGGTTGGACTCGGCCGACATCATGAGGTCGGCCAGTTCGTCCACCACCATCACGATGTAGGGCAGGGGCTCGTCTTTGTGCCGCGCATTGAAGTCTTCGATGTTGCGCACGCCCGCCTGCGCCAGCCGCGCGTAGCGGTCTTCCATCTCGCCGGCGGCGCCCACGAGCATCTTCTCGGCCTGCTTGGCCTTGGTCACCACGGGGCGTTCGAGGTGGGGGATGCCGTCGTACACCGGCAGCTCGAGCATCTTGGGATCGATGAACAGGAAGCGCACGTGCTGAGGCGAGAGCCGGTACAGGAGACTGGTGATGATGGTGTTGATGCACACCGATTTTCCGGAGCCCGTGGCGCCTGCGATGAGCAGGTGAGGCATGCGCGCCAGGTCGGTGACGAACGGCTGCCCCGAGGTGTTCCGGCCCAGGGCGAGCGGCAGCCGCCAGTCGGTGCGCGCGAATTCGTGGGACGTGAGCACTTCGGAGAGATACACCACCTGCGGTTCGCGGTTGGGAATCTCCACACCCACCGCGGGTTTGCCGGGAATGGGGGCGATGATGCGTATGCGTTTGGCGGAGAGGGCCAGCGCCAGATCGTCGGCGAGCGCGAGCACCTGGTTCACCTTGATCCCCGCCGAGGGCTTGAATTCGAACCGAGTGATGACGGGGCCGGGGAACTGCGCAATCGCGCCGTCCACGGTCACTCCGAAGGTCTCGAGCGTCTGCTTCAACGCCAGTGTGGTGGCGTCGAGTTCCGCGCGCGTCACGGTGGACGGTGAGCCTGGAGGAGGCGTGAGCAAACCCAAGGGCGGGAACGTGTACTCGCCCGATTGCACCTGCAAGGGCACGGGCGGCGGCGGTGGCGGCGTCCGGAGCCTCGTGGCGGGAGGCACGATGGAAGGTGGAAGCGGTCCCTCGGTGGCTGCACCCGGCAGCGCGAGTTCGAGTGAGGCCTCGGGTTCGAGCACAGGCGTTCCAGGCGCGGACTTCACGAGGCGCACGCGGCGGGCCGATCCGGGCACGGCGTCGGGAGGGGGACTTCCGAGCAGGCTTTTCAGTTTTTCGGTGAGGGTCGCGAACAGTCCCGCGGACGCGCTGCGAGCGCCTGCCTGAGAGGTTTCCTGTTGCGGGCTGCGCAGAAGTTCACGCAGTCGATCCAACGTCGGCTTCCACACGCGTGGCGAGAACCAGTCGTAGTGGGCCGGACGCCACGACACGAGCATGGCGAGGAGCACCACGAACAACCCCAGCATCACGATGAGGCCGCCGATCTTGCCGAAGAGAGCCACAACGCCGAGCGCCGTCCAGTGCGACACCAGGCCACCCAGTGTGGCGCCGGGATCGTAGAGAGGTTCTCCGCGACTGGCGCGCGGAATGCCCAGCACCACACCCAGGGCGCAGGCGGCGAAGAACACGAGCCAGGTGGTGCGCAGGTAGTTCTGCAGCACCTTATGGGACACGAGCGACCAGCCTTTGCCCGACAGCCACACGGGCACCACCAGCGCGGCGAACCCCGCGAGACTCAGGAGCAGGTACGACACCGCGGCCCCCACCACGCCGCCCTGGTTCTGGAGAATGGCTTCGGGGGCCAGGGACTCGGGCACGTCGTCCGTGAACCAGAGGTCATCGGTCTCGCGATGCGTGACGATGGACACCAGAATGAGCAGCCCCAGTGTGCACAGGAGAATGCCCACCACTTCGCGCTTGCGTTCGATCGAAAGAAACGGAAACAGACTTTTCAAAGCGGCGCTCCCCCCCGGGACGCGAGATGTTTCAGCGTGGAGTATGGCAGACCGGTGGGGGTCTCGTCAATGGGGAGTTTGGTGGAGACGACCGGGATCGAACCGGCGACCTCAGGCTTGCAAAGCCCGCGCTCTCCCAGCTGAGCTACGTCCCCACAGGGAGGGCGGAATATAGGGAAGCCCCGGCCGCCGTTCCAGAAGGATTCGGCCGCCCCGGTCGTGCCCCTTGACCTTTTCGGCTGCGGCTTTATTTTGGCCGCAGTCACAATGAATCCTCCTCGCTGCCGAGCCGGTGTCTGTGCGCGCCCTTTCCCGCATCGGGGAGGGCTTTTTTCTATCGGGCAGGGGGCCCCATGAAGTCGAAAGCGGTGGTGAATTCATCCGTGCTCTACGGCAAAGACGAGATCGCGCGTGCTGTGCGCCGGCTGGCCACGGAAATTGTCGAGCGCAATCGCGGCGCCGAAGATGTGGTCCTCCTGGGCATCCGCCGGCGCGGTGACGTGCTGGCCGAACGCATCGCCTCGGAAATCCGGACCCTGGAGCAGGTGGACGTGCCCGTGGGCTACCTCGACATCACGCTTTACCGCGACGACGTGGGCACGCGCCTCGATCAACCGGTGCTGCACAAGAC
>DAIOGN010000071.1:15566-17738 GCA_036745245.1 Candidatus Zixiibacteriota bacterium | reverse complement strand
AATCCGGCCAGCGCTCCGCCGATGAGGAAGGTCGCCCCGATGACCTTGTTGACGTCGATCCCCATGAGCTGCGCCGCCACGGGGTGCTGGGCCGTGGCACGCATGGCCTTGCCCAGGGTGGTGCGCTGCACGAAGAGCGTGAGGCCCGCCAGAAGCGGTATCGTCAGCCCAAACACGAACAGGTCACGGTAGGTAAACTGAACCCCCGATTCGATGCCCAAAAGAGGCAGAATGTTGGTGTTGGATACCAGGGGCGGAAAGCTCTTGGGTGCGGCCGCTGCGCGACCCCCGCCAAACACGTCCATGGGCAACCCGCCCCACAGCTGTCCCAGGTTCATGAACATGAAGGACACGCCGATGGCCGACACGAGGGGTGCAAGCCGCGGTGCGTTGCGCAAAGGTTTGTACGCAAAGCGATCCACCGACCAATTGAGCGATGCGCAGAAGAGGGGAACCACGATCATCATGACGGCCAGCCCGCCCGAGGTGGCCAGCCACGAGGAGGTGTGGGGATCCAGCGACAGGGCCCCCACGATCGTGAGCGCGAGAAACGTGCCCAGCATGAACAGGTCGCCGTGGGCGAAGTTGATGAGCTCCACGATTCCGTACACCATCGTGTAGCCCAGGGCGATCAGCGTAATGATCATCCCATTGGACAGACCGGTGATGATCTGCTGAATGAATACTTCGGATGCGCTCATGCGTCTGGAATGCGCCTGGCAGGATCCGGCGTGCGCCCCCCGCGCGATCGCGGAGGGATCAGCTCTCGACGCGCAGGGTCTCTACGTAGTCGAACCGGCCCTCTCGCACCGTCAGGCCGCTCATGGTGGAGAGGCTGGTGTCCCCGTTGCCGTCGAACGACCAGACGCCCAGCGCTCCATCGTAGTCGCGGGTGGCTGCGACCGCTTCGAGGATAGCCAGCCGGTCTTTCTTGCCGGCTCGCTGAATCGCTTCGATGGCCACCTTCGCGCACTCGTAACCGTACACGGCGTAGGCCTCGGGCTCGATGTTGTAACGGGTGCGATACTTCTGGGCGAATTCGGCACCCTTACCGGTGAGTTTGTCGGCGGGGAGACCACCAAAGGTGGCGTACGCCTCGGTGAGATTCTCGAGGCCCGCCGATTCGATGAACGCCGTCTCCACGCAGCCATCCGGAACCATGACCTTGCCCATGTAGCCCGCGGCACGCAGGTCCTTGGTGAGCTGGCCGCCGTTGGACTGCGTGGTGCCGCCGAAGTACACGAGATCCACGTTCTCGGCTTTGATCTTTGTAGCGAGCGCCTTGTAGTTGGAGGCGCGCACGTCGATGCCCTCGTATCCCTTGATCTGAACTCCGATCTTTTCGGCATGCTGCATGAAGATGTCGGCGATCCCCTTGCCGTACAGTTCGCGATCGTGCAGCACGAAAGCTGCCTTCACGCCCATGCGCTTGGCCCACTCGGCACCCACGGCTCCCTGGAGGTCGTCCGCCGGAACCACGCGGAAAAAGTTGATCTTCCCCGTGGGACGGTAGATGTCGGGTTCGTTGGGCTCGCCCTTACCCGGCTTGGTAAGGCCCGGGTACGTGTTGGCCGGCGAGATCATCGCCAGATTCGCTTTGTTGAGTTTGGGGATGGAGATCTTCGCGGCACCGGAGTTGTAGGTGCCGATGTACACCATGACGTCCGGGTCATTGATCGCCTTATCGGCGTTGGCGGCCTCCACGGCGGGATCCCAGTTGCCGCGTTGAGGAGAGGCATCGTCCCAGTCTTCGTAGGTCAGCTTGAATCCGGCCACCTCGCCGCCCACTTCTTCGATCGCCATCTGAATGCCGTTGACGATGCTGCCGGTCTGCGCGTTGGCGCTACCCGTGCGTGGCAGGCTGGATACGATCTTGATGAGGGTAGGGTCGCCGGCGGCGCCGCCGCCTCCGCCGCAGGAGAGCACGGCGGCAATTGCGAGAAGCGCCCCGCAAATCAAAATGGCCGTTAGGGATAGCGATCTTTTCATGCCTGGTAGGTTCCCCGTTTTAAAGGACGAGCCGAATGGTATGCGCCGCTCCCGGCCACGGCCAAGCGGTATTTTGGCGGGTCTTAAGGGCGGCTGTGAGAGCGCAGGTGCTCGAGTACGGCGGCTGCACCCCGCTCGACCACGTCGTGAGGTGGATCGAGCAGGGTGGGTATGCGGGTGAGG
>DAIOGN010000071.1:0-15556 GCA_036745245.1 Candidatus Zixiibacteriota bacterium | reverse complement strand
G
The DNA here is from genome assembly GCA_036745245.1 of Candidatus Zixiibacteriota bacterium. Lineage (GTDB taxonomy): Bacteria > Zixibacteria > MSB-5A5 > JAUVRN01 > JAUVRN01 > DAIOGN01. The sequence goes on along the minus strand of DAIOGN010000071.1, from coordinate 15,555 downwards.
CACCCGCGGAAGTTTCACCAGCGGGTTGCCGTCGAGATGCAGCGTGTGCAGGTGCGTCAGGCCACCGATCTGGTCGGGCAGCTCCGTCAGATGATTGTCTCCAAGATGGAGCATCTCCAGGTCGGAGAGTTCCCACAACCAATCGGGCAAGCTGGACAGTCCGCTCTCGGCCATGTGCAGACCCTTCAACTGCTTGAATTCGCGCAGGATGTCTGGAAAACCAGTGAACGGGTTACCGCCCACACGCACGTGCGTGAGCTGTGCGAGTCGAGCCAGTTCGCCCGGCAGCGTCGCCAGCCGATTGCGGCTCACGTCCAGATAGGACAGCCCGGTGAGCATGCCCAGGCGCGGCGACAGCTGCCTGAGCCGATTGCCACCCAGTTGCAGACTGTCCAGAGAGGTCAGATTCCAGAGTGAATCAGGCAGGTGTTCCAGCCTGTTGTCGTGAACGGCCAGGTCCACGAGTGCGGCCAGCCTCCCGATGGAGTCGGGCAGATACGGAAGGCGGTTTCCCCAGAGGTTCAGGATCCGCAATTCCGAAAGACGGCCAATCCAGTCGGGCAGCGACTCCAGACGATTGTGAGCCAGGTTGAGTTCCTCGAGAAACACCAGGTCGGCCATCGCATCGGGCAGCGTGATGATCTGGTTGCCCTTGAGTTGAAGATCCTGAAGATGTTTCAGCCTGGCCGTGGAATGTGGAACGTCGTTCAACCCGCAGGCTTCGAAGCTGAGAGCAAGGATCTCGCCGTCGGAGTCGCGCACGAGGTGCTCCGCTCGGCAGCCGGTCTCCTTCTCGATGTCCGCCAGCGCCAGATCGTCCGCGCTCATTGTTTCAGCCGCCATGGCCATGCCTGGGTTTCGATCCGTCCTCGAGCGTCGTCTTGAGTTTTGTGAGCGCCGTGCCCCAGAAGGTCTTGGCCTTCTCCGCCGCCGCGGCGCTGGGCAACTTGCCGTGTTGAACCGCCACCTGCGATTTGCCCGGGCCCTTTGCGTAGAACTCAACCGACAGCCGCTGCACACCGTCGGACCAGTTGAGACGCATGGATTTGTTGGCCGTGGACGTGCGAATGGTCACCGATTTCGAAAGCCACCGCGAACGCGATGCGGGCTTGAGCCACGCCTGGTAGACCGCACTCACCGGCGCTGCGATCACCTTGGTGCGCGAGATCTCGAAGCCGCCTGGCTTTTCGTGTTTGGCCCGTTTGCCCGTGCCCTGTTCGTAGCCCACAGTGACCATCTGGCTCCACCAGTCGCCTGCACCGAACTTCTCGGAGACGATGACAGCGATCTCCTTGTGCTCGAGTTTCCGGCACCCCGCCTTGTCGAGCGCGGAGATCCACTGCTTCCAGGTCTTGCCCGTGGCCTTTTTCACCGCCTCGTCGGACATGCCGGCGGTCTTAGTGCTCGGTGCTTGTGCCATGCTGGCTCTCTCCCGTGGGCCGGCGATCGGGGGCTCTGGAATCCACCCCGTGCCGATTTTTGTGCTAAGCCGATACCGCAGCCGTAAGTATAATCAACCAGGGAGGTGTCGCGGTAGGCCGATGACGTGGTCGCTCGTGGACGCGGGGGTGGCGCTGGCAGTGGCGGCGATCATGGCCCCCTGGATCGTACGGTTCAACTTCTGGATCTACACCAAGACGGGGCTCATCTCCCGCACGCGCAACTGGCAGCGCCAGGCCGATCAGCTCACGCAGGCGGTGCGAGTGGGCTGCGGTATCGCGGCCGCCGTGTTCATCGTGCTGGGGTCGGGCTGGATTCGACTCTAGTCCAACACCTTGCAACAGAACGGCAGCGGCATCCCCTTGAACACGTAGTTCACCATGAGGATCACGTCTGCGGTGGTGGACTGGCCGTTACAATTCACATCCCCCAGCTCCAGGATGTCGAACGGCCCAAACTCGCACATGAAAACGCAGTTGATGTACAGGATGATATCTGCGGAAGTGACGGTGCCGCTCGCATTCACGTCACCCAGGACATTGGGACACGGGAGCACCGTGATCCCCGGCGAGTGCCATTCGAGTGGCAGAAACTGTCCGAGCGGATCCTGCGCGGCCAGACGGTTGGCCGGCGGGAGCATGATGGAGTCGATTCCGATCTGGCCCGCAGCCAGTGGTTGAAAGTGCAGCCGGAGTGTCCACTCTGTGCCGTTGGGAAACCACGGATCACCAAAGGTGATCGCACCGAACAGCAGCGTGTCAGGGTCGGTTCCATCGAGACTATCCACTACGACGGGAGGCGAGAACCCCCCAAAGAACTGCGGTGCAAATGCGGCTGTCACATCGTCCGGCATGCCGCCCATCACGCTCCCGCTGCCGAAGGTGAATTCCAGGGGGAAGACGATGCCCTGGATCTGCGCTCCCTGCCCGTTCACGTCGAATGAGATGAAGGCGCGTTCACCAACGTACAGCGTGTCGTCACCGCGGTGCGTTTCAACGCTGATGATCACGGGTTGGCCGTGTGCTGCGCGAGGTGCCAGAATCAGTACGAGGGCCGCAATGAGGGCGACCCAGTAGATCCAGTGAATCCAAGTGGCGTGGTGCCGCATGTTCGTACCTCCTTACGGCGGAGCGTCGGGATGCCGGCGTATGAGCTTCGGAGGACTGGTCTAATCCCGACAAAAGAAAGATAGCCGTGCGCCGGGCTTTCGCAAGCGCGCCAGCAGCCGCCGGGCGGAGCCCTGCTTAAGCCTGTTCCAGACTAGCGTTTATGGGGAATCGAGCGGGCGCCGCGCCGGGTCCTGTGGGCATGACAGACAGAAGCCCCGCCTTGTGGGCGGGGCCTCGTGCAGATTTGAGAGTCCGGGCCCTCAGAACGACCAGTTCACAATTGGAAACACCGGGAATTGACCGCCCGTCTTGATGATGTTTACCAGGCCGATCTGCAACCCGTTCATGCTCTGCGCCATGTTGACGAATCCCAGTTGCAGCCCACTCACATGTCCGCCGGAATTGAAGAAGCCGGTTTGCAGTCCTTCGAAGTTGCCCTTGGTGATGCCCACAGCTGTGGACTGCCAGCCCGTAAAGTCGCCGTCGTTGAGGCCGACGAAGCTCCACTGCAAACCCGTGGACATGCCTGACGTGTTCTTGGTGACCAGCCCCAGATCGAGGCCGGTGACTTTCGTGTTCTTGCCGTAGATCAGGCTGAATCGGAACGCAGATACACCCTCAGTTTCCTTTGCGATCTGAACGGGCGGAAACAGCCCAAGTGAGATTGGATTCTCCCCGGCCACGGCTGGTTGAGACAGGCTCAAGAGGCCGAGGAAGACGGTCGCTATTGCGCTACGTGTTTTCATGGGAACTCACGCTCCTGCTGTTGAAAGTCTCTGACCTGGAAGTCGAATGCCCAAGAAATAGGCTTCCATCCCCTCGCGGTCAACCGCGCGTGAATAGGACATTGCGACGGCGCGGATCCGGTAAGTGAGTTCTTGCCCGGATCTGGCAGGATCCGAATGAGTGTGGCCTCAATGCGATGTTGCGAGATCCCCCATGGAATTATCTTGGGGCATGAACTGGTCCGTGATGGCTCCGGGGATGCTGCTTGCTATTGTGCAATGGATGTGGTCGGGAGCCGCTTCCCCACACTCCATTCGTGTGAAGGCGCGGGTCACGCCTGAGGGTGCCGTGATTCGCCTCGCTGTCGATTCGACGGCGGACTTTGCAACTCCCCTGTATTCCATGGTGGATACCGTTTCCTCCGTTACCGATCAGGTGGTTGACCTTCCCGTCGCGGGGCTGACGCCCGACTCACGTTACCACTACGTCCTGGAAATCAACGGAGCGCTGGACACGACCATGGCAGGCAGCTTCCGCACGCCCGCGGAAGCGCCGGAGTCTTTCACCCTGGCCATGGGTTCCTGTGCGCGCACGGGTTCCACCCACGAAGTATTCAATCTGATCCGCTCGCTCGATCCGCTGATCTTCCTGCATCTGGGCGATTTCCACTACGAGAACATCGCCGTGGCCGACGTTCAGCCCTACCGGCTGGCCATTCGGACCGTACTGGCTTCCGAGCCCCAGGCGCATCTGTATCGCTCCATCCCGATCGCGTACATGTGGGACGACCATGACTACGGCCCCAACAACGGCGACTCGACTGCCCCCGGCCGAACCCAGGCGAGGCAGACGTATCGGGAATACATCCCTCACTACCCGCTGGCGGCCGGGACGGGCGATGTGGGGATCTATCAGTCCTTCTCGATAGGGCGCACCCGATTCATTTTAACGGACAGCCGTTCCCTGCGAAGCCCGTACACGGTGCCCGACAGCCCGTCCAAGACCATGCTGGGCGCGGCTCAGAAGGCATGGTTCAAACGGGAACTCATGGCGGCGCGCGACACGTACGCACTCATCGTCTGGGTGAACACTCTGCCCTGGATCGGTGTTACAGGCGATGATGGCTGGTATGCCTATACCTTCGAGCGCGAGGAGATTGCGAACTTCATTGTGGACAGCGGCATTACCGGGCTCTGCATGATATCAGGGGATGCCCACATGCTGGCCATCGACGATGGCAGCCACAGCAACTACTCCTCCCGGCCCGGCGCCGGGTTCCCCGTGCTGCATGCGGCGGCGCTCGATCAGTCGGGCAGCATCAAGGGGGGACCCTACAGTGAAGGGGCCTTTCCCGGAGGGGGACAATTCGGACTGATGCAAGTCACCGACACGGGCGACAGCATGGTCGTGAACTGGAGCGGTCGCGATTACCTGAACATCGAGCGGGTGGCCTTCCGATTCGCGACGAGTGGCGCGTGCGTGGTGAGCTTCACCGGAGATATCAATGAAAGCGGAATGATTACGGCCTCCGATATCATCGCGCTGGTGAACTTCGTCTTCCGGTCGGGGACAGAACCTGCACCCTGTACGGCAGCCGGCGACGCCGACTGCAACGGTGCGGTGTCCTCCCAGGACATCGTCAGTCTCGTTTCCTTTGTGTTCAAAGGCGGCCCCAGGCCGTGCAATGTGTGCCGGCTCATCCCCGGTATTTGGAATTGTCCGAATGGATCCGCGGGGTGAACCCAGCAGCGCGTTAAGGTTGCCGGTCGCGCCCGCGCCTTGAGTCGAAGAGCAGGTAGGCACCGGCCAGGATGGCCACAGTGCCGAGTACGGGCGACAGGGGTAAATGCTGCATCTCGTCCACCTGAATGCGAAGACCCCCCAGGTCCACCACATTCCTGTTCGAATAGTACGTGAGGCCCCCCTGGATCAGCCCCAACAGGCCGACGGCGATCAGAATCACCCCGACAAGAACCGTCACCTTCATGATTGCTCCTTTCCGGCCGCCTGGCCCGAAGATAGCGATGTCCTCCGGGCCAGGCCTATTCTATTCCCCGTACACAGCGCGGTTCCATTATCGGGTCCTGCACGGTTCGACAAAAAAGCCCCGCCTTTCGACGGGGCTTTCTCCTTTGCAGACCCGGGAGGCGTCTGCTTCAGCGCCCGGGGTTGGTCGCGGGAAAACCTGATCTCTCCCTGTCAGCTTAATTTGCCTCTGACCCCAATTAACACTTCGAGAACCCACACCCGAAGCACACCAGGCAGCCTTCTTCAGGAGCCATCGGCTCGTCGCAGTCGGGGCAGCGCAGCATGCCGGCGTCGGGATGATGGCTCTTCATCTTTTCGCCGTTGCCGAAGTGCTTGGCCAGCACCTTGGCGATGGCGTCGGGGATCGACGTGATGAGCGTCCCCTTGTCGTACACCGCGGTGGCGCCGCCGATACCGGCCAGCTGCTCGATCACCATCCTCACCGGGATGTGCGAGCGCAGGGCCAACGACACCATCCGGCAGATCGCCTCGCTGTCGGCCATGGTGGAATAGCCCGACTTGCCGATCTGCGCGAACACCTCGAACGGACGCTTGTCTTTCACGTTCACGGTGACGTACAGGTTGCCGTAGCCCGTTTTCACCTTTTCGGTGATGCCGGTGAGGACATCGGGGCGTTCCTCCGGTGTGGGCTGGCTGGGCAGACGCTCCGCCGCCGTGGCCGTGCCGGCCATGGGCGCCGCCGGTGAAGGAACAAACGGGTCCTTCGTCTTGCCGGTGGACAACACCTGCGCGGGCCGCGAACCGTCGCGATACATCGTGACGCCCTTGCAGCCCAGCTTGAAGGCCATCCAGTACGCCTGTTTCACATCGTCGCGCGTGGACTCCTCGGGCATGTTGATGGTCTTCGACACGGCGGAGTCGCAGTGCTTCTGGAACACTGCCTGCATGCGAATGTGCATGTCGGTGGTCACGTCGGCAGAGGTCACGAAGATGTCCTTCACGTCCTGCGGAATCTCGGCGAAGCCGCGCAGTGAATTTTCCTGAGCGATGCGCTCCATCAACTCAGGAGAATAGAAGCCGCGCTCCTTGGCGATCCGCTCGAAGATCGGATTCACGTCCACCAGCTTCGTCCCTTCCATCACGTTGCGCACGAAGCTCACCGCGAAGAACGGTTCGATCCCCGAGGAACAGCCGGCGATGATCGAGATGGTGCCCGTGGGGGCCACCGTGGTGACCGTGGTATTGCGCATGGCCACGCCGTCGCGCGCGTAGATCGAGCCCTCCCAGGCCGGGAACTTGCCGCGCGTCTTGGCCAGCTCGGACGATTCGAGGTGCCCCTCTTCATTGATGAAGCGCATCAATTCTTCGCCCAGCTTGAGAGCCGCTTCGGAATTGTACGGTACGCGCAGCATGGCGAGCATGTCGGCCCAGCCCATGACGCCCAGACCAATGCGGCGGTTGCGCTTGCTCTGCGCCTCGATCTCGGGGATGGGGTACCGGTTGGCGTCGATCACGTTGTCGAGGAAATGCACGCAGGTGCGAATCGCTTTGGCCAGGCGGTTCCAGTCGATCCCCTTCTCGGGCTCACGCACCGAGTAGGTGTCGGGCAGGGGATCCATCACGAACTTGCCCAGGTTGATCGACCCCAGGTTGCACGAGTCGTAGGGCGGCAGGGGCTGCTCGCCGCACGGATTGGTGGCCTCGATACGCTCGGACGGCGACGTGGGATTGCCCTCGTTCATGCGGTCGATGTACACGATGCCGGGCTCGCCGGTCTTCCAGGCATGATCCACGATGCTTTCGAACACCGTGCGCGCATCCAGCCTCAGCACCTGGCCCTCCACCTCGTACGGCGCATTCGTGCGCGGATTGATCAGGTCGTAGGTGGTGCCGTGCTCCACCGCCTTCATGAACGCATCGGTGATGGCCACGGAGATGTTGAAGTTGGTCACCTGGGTGAGGTCGTCCTTGCACGAGATGAATTCCATGATGTCGGGGTGATCCACCTTGAGGATCCCCATGTTGGCGCCGCGGCGCGTGCCGCCCTGCTTCACCGCCTCCGTGGCGGAGTTGAACACCTTCATGAACGACACGGGGCCGGAGGCCACGCCCGAGGTGGACGCCACCACGGAATTGCGCGGGCGCAGCCGCGAGAACGCGAACCCGGTGCCGCCGCCCGATTTGTGGATGAGCGCGGCGTGCTTGATGGTTTCGAAAATCTCCTCCATGGAGTCGCCCACCGGCAGCACGAAGCACGCCGACAGCTGGCCCAGGGGCCGGCCGGCGTTCATGAGCGTGGGCGAGTTGGGCATGAACTCCAGGGCGGCGATCATGTCGTAGAAGGCGGTCGAGGATTTCTGGACCGTCGCGTCGTTGGCGCCATACAGCCGATCGGGCTCGGCCAGGGCGTCGGCGACGCGGCGGAACAACTCCTCGGGGGATTCGACCACACGTCCTTCGTCGTCCTTAACGAGGTAACGGCGTTCGAGCACCTTGACGGAATTCTCCGAAAGCTGAAGCCTTGTGTTGCGGTTCATTTGTGTCTCTCCTCAATCTTTATACGATGCCATTCCGATTTTGGGCGACAGGTCTCCCCCGCCTGTCTGGCACACGTGCCGGACAAGCCTTCGCCCGTTGGACCGTTGGAACGGAGCTGCTCGAACCGGAGTCAGCCGGAATTCAATTCATCGCAGAATGTGTTCATCTTCCCCTCCTGTTTTGTGCGCGCTGCGAGCTGTCCCAAACCAGCTATTGAATCGTCAGTCCTTGATTTCAGGATCCGTGCGTTCGGCCGTGCTGCTTGCCTCGTCGAGGCGGAAGTCGTGGAACACGATGGGCGCCTCCCGCTTCATGATCTTCAGTATCTGCATCATCACCGCGCGGATCTCCCAGTGAGCCTGGGGAGCACACCGCACGGAACAAACGTGCCGCCACTCGCGGAAGTTGCCGGTGAGCACAATCTCAGACGTGGTCGCGTTGGGCAAGATGTAACGGGCGTCCTCTGGAGGAACCCCCGCCGACAAGAGCCGCTCGTACAGGTCGTAGATCTCGCGGCAGGCTTCCAGGTAGGCGTCGCGAGGTGAAACTCCGTCGGCGAATCCGGCGTGTTCCACCGTGGGCGGCACAACCACCTCGAAATCGCGAGTTTTCTTGCGCGGCCGGTCTTTGAAGTTCTTGGCCTCGGGGTCGCCCGGACGGTCGGCGTAGCACACGTAGCGCTGCGACTCCTGTGAAGGGGACACCAGGCGATGGCGCACCATTTCGTGGGTGAACACGCGGGATCCGCCCTTCACCCGGAACGTGGCGATGGCGTGCTCGAGCACCGAGAAGTGCCCGTGGTGCAGGATCTTCTTGATGAGCTCTTCCGTGGACTTGGGCGGATCGTACCTGCTGAAGCTCAGGTAGCAGGTACGACAGGCGCGCTCTATCAAGTCCTCGCCGTTGGGCGTGATGGACAAGAGCTCCACCTGGGGCTGCGCAGTCTTCACCGGGGCCACGGTCCCTGTGGTTTTCTCAATCACCATTTCCGTTCCTAAAAAGTGGCCGCTTAAGTGCGGCGAAAGGGGGCCCTTCTAGGGGCCCCCAGGGAGAATCAGTACTCCGCGCTGGTACCCCTCACAGCATCCCCTCCCTCACTAAGGATGCCTTGCGAAAATACGGATCATGTCAAAACTGTCAAGGAGTTTATCAAAAAAAACACAATATGTTGAGTGTCAGAGAGTTACATATACCACAGATCGTTATTTACCGTGTGGTTAGTTAATGGCACTGGATCAGCCTGTTCTTGCGTATACACTTGGGCCACAAGCGGTTACGAGCAGACCGCCGAGACGTCGAAAACGCCCCGGAACGAATTTAGGGCGATTCGCATAACTCATTGTCTCTCAATGGCATAAAGTTTGCGGCCCCTGGGAGTGCCTGGCCCTGCCATCCCGGATGGAGGGCGCGAAACTCCTGTCCTGGGGCCACAATCTGTAGTGGGTGGCTCAGTGCTTCAGCCAGGGAAGCGGATCCACCTGAACCCGCTCCTTCCGAAGCTCGAAGTAGAGCTCGGGTCCGGACAAACTGCCGGAGTCCCCCACCTTCCCGATGGCATCGCCCTGGATCACGACCTGGCCTTTGAAGCAGTCTATTTCGTCGAGATGACCGTAGAGAGTGAAATACCCGCCGCCATGGTCGAGGATCACGATCTGACCGTAGCCCCGCAGGCGGCCGGTGTACGACACCGCTCCATCGGCCACCGCCTGCACGGGCGTGCCAAACTCCGCCTCGATGGCCAGACCGTTGTGCGGCACCTTGGCACGCTTGGGCCCGATCTCCCGAAAACCGAAGGGCTGAAGGATGCGCCCCTTCACCGGCCACGGCAGCCTGCCCTTCGCTTTGAGCACGTGGCGGCCGTCGCCGCCGAACGTGGCAGCCCCGGAGTTCACGATGTCCTGAATGACGTTCTCGAGTTTCGCAGCCGCATCCACAAGTTCCTGCATGGCGGAGGCGAGCTGCGTCTTCTCGCTGCGGATGTTCTTGAGCTGACCCTCACGTCGGCGCTGACTGGACCCCAGGAGATCGCTCTCTCGCACCTTCTCCTGCCGGAGCTCCGAGAGCTCGCCTTGCCGGTCCACCAGCACCATGCGGCTTGATTGCACGTCGGACACCAGCGAGTCGTGAAGTGAGATGAGATAACGGTCGGCCTTACCCACGGAGCGCAGCATGGGCGCCGCGAGCACCGCCTCGCCGGGATCCGACAGGAAGAACAACCAGTCGGGCGGCCTGCGCACCGTGTTCTTCGAGACCGCCAGAAGACGCTTCTGGTAGTGGAGGCGCGTCTCCGCCAGATGAGATTCCTGCACGGCCAGAAGCGAATCGGCGAGCATGATCTCGCGGCCCACGCGGTCTTCGCGACTCTTGAGGCGTTTCACCACCGTGGAGTTGAGATCGATGGTCTCCTCGATTTCCTGCAGCCGGCCCAGCACGTCGCCTTCCGTTTGCCCCAGCGCGTCGAGCCGGGAACGACGTTCCTCCAGCTCCTGCTTGAGCGAGTCGAGACGCTGTTCAGCCTGGCGCCGGGACTGAGCCTGGGCCTCGCCTGCTGCAAGCGCAGCAAGCAGAGCCGCGCAGAGTAGAAGTGCGCGACTCACAATGGCACGATCTGCCGGCGCGCCGCCAGGATGGCGCCAAGCAGCGCCGTGCCCACGGCGATGAGGAAGAACGAGAACACTTCCGGAGCCGTGAAGAACCGAAATGCCGGCACGAAGCCCGACAGCCATGTGCAGGTGAAGTACAGCATCCCGAGACTCACCAGTGCGCCCGCCAGGCCGGCGAGGGCGCCTTCGATGTAGTACGGCATCCGCGCATAAAGGGGCGAGGCGCCTAAAAGCAGCCACACGCCAATGGACTCGCGACGCGTGCGAATGATGAGGCGGATGATATTGGCGGCGATCGCGAGCACCAGAAGTCCCAGAGCACCGGTGATGAGTGCGAGCAGGTATCGCACCTGCTCGAAGAATCGGTCAGCACGATGAGCCCAGGCGCGTCCGTACACCACTTCCTCCGATTCGGGCCTGGCAGAGAGCACACCGGCCAACGACTCGAGGGCCTGTTCGGTGGCGAATTCGGGTTTCACCAGGATGTCGATTGCCTGTGGCAGGGGATTGCCGGGAAGCCCGTCGAGCAGGCCGTCGCCGAGTTCGGCTTCCAATTCGTTCAGCAGATCTTCTCGAGTCCGGAAGGTCACCTTCTGAACCTGGGGGAGGGCGGCCAGTTGTGCCTGAAGGCCGTCAAAGGGGCCCATGGCGTCCTCCTTCAGGTACATCCTCAGCTTCACTTGCGAGCGGATCTGCTGGCTGAAGCGATCGCCTGCCTGCGCGGTGAGGTACAGCATGGAGGGGATGTAGAGCGCCAGCCCCACCACGACCACCGACAGAATCGCCGCGCCCGGTTCGGCGCGCAATCCACGCCAGGCTTCGCCCGCGAGGATTCTCACTTCTGTGCCTCCACGATCGTGCCGCGTTGCAGATTGTAGAAGCGGGCCCCCGTGACGGTTTCGAAGTGCCCCGGCGAGTGCGTGACTACGATGACTGTGGCGCCTGCCGTCTGGAGGCGTGAGAGCGAGTGGGTCACGGCGTCGGCGTTTTCGGCATCGAGATGTGCGGTGGGCTCGTCGGCCAGCACCAGATCAGGGTATCCTGCCGCAGCCCGTGCCACCGCAAGCCGTTGCCGTTCGCCTCCCGACAACTGCGAGGGAAGATCATGCCTGCGGTGCATGAGTTTTCCCTCCGTGAGGAGCTGACCCACGCGGCGAGTTGCCGCGCCACCGCGCTTACCGCGCACCGCCAATGCCAGGCGCAGGTTTTGTTCCACGGAGCGATCATTGAGCAGTGACAGCTCCTGGCCCACCACGCCGATCCGTCGCCGCAGTTCCGGGCGACGTCGCGCGGGTAGTCGAACCAGATCTTCGCCGAGCACGTACACCTCGCCGGACTCAGGCAGAGCCAGTCGCAGAAGGAGGCGCATGAGTGTGGTCTTGCCGGCGCCTGTGGGACCGGTGAGCACGGCGAAATCTCCAGGCGCAAGCCGCCAGGAGAGATTGTCAAGGACGCGACGTCCGTTCGGATACACGAACGAACAGTTCTTCATGGCGACGGCCGGCTCGCCGCCTGATGTCTCCCCCATCATTTCAAAGGAACCTGATCCCCTGAAAACAGGCCAGCGAAAAGGAACGTAGGGTCAGATTCGACTTTCCAGAAACTTGGGGTCTGACCCCAAGTTCACTGCCCGGAGACTGCGGAGTCCCCTTGGCCGTTGAGGATATGATTGCGCTTGCCGTTGCCCCCGAACTTCCGCTCGAGCGCGCCGATGATCTGTAAGATCACGATGCACAGCACGGTCCAGATGATGCCGCGTGTATACCACCGCATGCCCAGCGCGGTGCCCACGGCCGCAGTCACCCAGATGGTGGCCGCTGTCGTAAGCCCGATGACGTGCCCCTGTTGCGTGATGATGGCGCCGGCACCCAGAAAACCGATGCCCGTCACCACCTGTCCCACCACGCGCGAGGGATCGCCCGTGGCACCTGCGAGCGCCGATCCGGCGCTGGCGAATGCAGCGCAGCCGAAGCAGATGAGCGCAGTGGTCTTCATGCCCGACGGCTTGCCGCGCATCTCGCGTTCCAACCCGATAATGCTGCCGCACAGGGCCGCCACAAGCATCGGAATCAGTTCGTGCCAGAGAGCGGAGAGATCGATCAAGAGTTCGTTCATGGCAAGGCGGTGGCCGTCACCCGGATGAGGTGACCTGTATTTCATCGTATCGGCACACGCACCCTGGAAGTCGAAGGCAAAACCCCGCTTGACAGGCCCGCCGAGGCGGGCGTTTTTCCAAGTCTGGCTTTGGTTGCGGTTGGTGCAGTCCCCCGCCCAAGATTGCAGACCACCTGCTGGATGACCTTACAAAACAAGGAGTTACGTTTCATGCCCCATGAGCTTCCCAAGTTGCCCTACGCCCATAACGCCCTGGAGCCGCACATCGATGCCCGCACCATGGAGATCCACCACGGCAAGCACCACCAGGCCTACATCAACAATCTGAATGCCGCTCTCGAGAAGCACCCGGCCCTGGCCGCCAGGAAGGTGGAAGACCTCATTTCCGATCTCAAGTCGGTGCCCGAAGACATCCGCACCGTCGTGCGCAACAACGGGGGCGGCCACGCCAACCACACCATGTTCTGGCAGCTCCTGAAGCCCGGCGCCGGCGGCACGCCCACCGGAGAAATCGCAGGGGCCATCCAGAGCACCTTCGGCAGTTTCGACTCGTTCAAGGAACAGTTCGCCAAGGCGGCCACCACCCGCTTCGGTTCTGGCTGGGCCTGGCTCTCGGTGGCGGGCGGCAAGCTCACAGTCGAAAGCACAGCCAACCAGGACAGCCCGCTCATGGAAGGGCGCACGCCGATCCTCGGGCTGGATGTCTGGGAACACGCCTACTATCTCCTGTATCAGAACCGCCGCCCCGACTACATCACCGCGTTCTGGAATGTGGTGAACTGGGACGAGGTGGCGCGCCGGCTCAAGTCGGCCTGAGGCTTCTCCTCGCGACATCCGGAGCGCGGCGAACGCGCTCCGGGTGCCGTGATCGCCCCATGGAGAAACTCATTCGCCAGCTCCTGACCGATCTGGGTGAAGATCCCGATCGCGAAGGATTGAAGAAAACGCCCGAGCGCGTTGCGCGCGCGTGGACGTTTCTCACGCGCGGCTACAAAGAAGATCCCCGGGCCCTCATCTCCAGCGCCATCTTCGAAGAGGAGAACCAGGAAATGGTGCTCCTCAAGGAGGTGGACTTCTTCTCCATGTGCGAGCATCACCTCATGCCGTTTTTCGGCAAGGCGCACGTGGCGTACATTCCCGATCGCCGGATCGTGGGGTTGTCCAAGCTGGCGCGGCTGGTGGACGTGTTTGCGCGTCGGCTTCAGGTGCAGGAGCGCCTCACGCGCCAGATCGCCGAAACGCTGCAGAGCGAGCTGCGCCCCCTGGGCGTGGCCGTGGTGATGGAAGCGGAACACCTGTGCATGCAGATGCGGGGCGTGGAGAAGCAGAACTCCGTGGCCGTCACGTCGTGCATGCTGGGCGTCTTCCGCGACAACCTGGCCACCCGCTCGGAATTGCTCAACCTCATCAGCCCCGGGCAGCGTCGCTCGTTCTAGATGCCCCGCCCCAAACTCACGCTCCCGCGGAAGCTGGTGGTGCCGGTGTTTCCGCTGCCCAACGTCATCCTGTTTCCCAGGGCGCGGCTGCCGCTCTACATTTTCGAGCCGCGTTACAAACAGATGGTGGAGGATGCGCTGGGCGCCGACCGGTACATCTCGGTCACCCTTCTCGAAAAGCAGGGCGAGGAATCGCAACCGGCCGAGGTGTGCGGGCTGGGACAGATCACCGAGGTGGAGCGCCTGCCCAAGAACGAGAAGAACATCGTGCTCACCGGGCTGGTACGCGTGAAGGTGCTGAAACAGGTGAACACGGAGCCGTACATCCGCGCCGAAGTGGCGCGGCTCTCCGAGCGCCAGCCCACCCAGGCGCAACACGAAGCGTTGTTCATGCGCATGCGCGACGCGGTGAAAGAGTGGCTCTTTCGCATGCGCACGGGCAACATCCGGCAGCTCGCGGAGCTCGGAAGCTGCCGTACCACCTCCGAATTGTGCGACTTCTTCGGAGCGTATTTACTGGACGACGCGGTCACAAGACAGCGTCTGCTCACTGAACTCAACGTCGCGCGGCGCGCGGCGTTCATCGTCAACCTCGTTAAGACGGAACTGTATCGCTATAGTGCGCCCTTCGAAAACTAGGGCGTGCCGCACGGTGCGGCCATCGTGGAGTCATTCATGGGTTTCGATCAGGTAGTATTTGAATGGGGCGCCCGGGAGATTACCCTGGGACGCCTTGTCGTGTCTGTTCTGGTGTGGGCCGCCTTCGCGGCCCTGGCCTTCTTCACAGCGTCCAAGGTGAGCCGTCGGCTGCTCTGGCCCGGCACGTCAGGTGGTCAGACGGTGCAGATGCTTCTGCATGCCTTCCGCATCAAGTGGGTGCTGATTGGACTTCTGGTGGCGCTGGCCATCCTGGGCGTTCGCGTTCTGCCCCTGGTGGGTGTGCTGCTGGCGGCGGCCCTCATCGTGGCTCTATCGTTCCGCTCGACCGCGGAACAGATCTGGGCCGGGCTGCTCATTCTCTGGGAGCGCCCGTTCTCCTTGGGCGAACGCATTCTGGTGGGCGAGTATGAGGGCGAGGTGGAGCGTGTGGGATTGCGCGCCACGACGCTGCGCTCGGAGGAGCGCATGTCCATTCATGTGCCCAACTCGTATCTCACGCGCCACGCGATCCACAATCGCTCCAAAACCGAAGGTGGATTCGGACTTCGAATTCCCGTGGACGTGCAGCCGCACTGCGATTCGGGCGAAGTGATCTCTGCACTGCGCAAGGCGGCCGAGCGCAATAACCGTGTGCGCAGCTCGCCGTCGCCCAAGGCCTTCATGATGGGGTTCACCCCCCGGGGCGCTCAGTATGAGCTGCGCGCGTGGGTGGACGCCTACAGCGACGCCCTCTGGGCACGCAACGAACTGTGCCGCGCGATCCAGTCGGAGTTTCAGCGCGCGGGGATCCAGCTGGTGGCCGAGAAGTCCGGACCACGCGTCGCTGCATCAGGCGCAGCCCCGAGTCGTCCGCGCCCGACGTTCGACCGTGAGCGTGAGCGGGATCGGGACCGGGATCGTGACCGCGACCGGGATCGCGACCGTCACCGTGAACGTCGG
>DAIOGN010000070.1:0-17773 GCA_036745245.1 Candidatus Zixiibacteriota bacterium | reverse complement strand
TCCGCATGGCGACCTCCGTGGACAGTGGGGTGGTGGACTATCTCGACTACGATGACGACGGCGACGGCATTGCCGAGCACACGGTGCGGGTGACCGCGCGAGACGCCTACGGCAATACCATGGTAAGCTCCGACTCCGATGATGACGGCGTGTCCGACTTCAGCATCGAGAGCCGCTGTGACCCTACGAAGTCCACCCTCAAGGTGGACGGTGACCTTACTGTGGGCACGGGATCTCTGGAGTTCACCGTCGGCAACACTGCGCCCGAGCTCCGTGTGACCCAGGATGGCACGGACCGCTGTGTGGTTCGTTCCGACAGCGGCGTGCAGTTGTTCGACGACCTGGGCGCTAAAACGGTCCACCTGTCCACCGGCGGCACCGTCACCGTGTCGGGCAGCCTGTCACTCGGGAGTGTCGCCTCGAGCCACTTCATTGACGTGCAGGGCGGCGCCTACTGCGATGGCACCGACTGGGTGAACGCGTCTGATGCGGCCTCCAAGGAGAACTTCCGTGCCGTAGATGGGGCCGACCTTCTGAAGCAGATCGCAGATCTTGAGATCTCGCGCTGGAACTACAAAGGGCAGGACAACGTGGAGCACATCGGCCCCACAGCTCAGGACTTTCAGGCAGCCTTCGGCGTGGGCGCAAACGACAAGTCGATCTCCACGATCGATCCGTCGGGTATTGCGCTTGCGGCAATCAAGGAACTGCAGCGACAGAATCAAGAATTGGCCGGGCAGAATGACGCGCTCCGCGGGGAGCTTGAGAGTCTCCGGCGCGAAGTGCGTGCGCTTGCGGCCACGCGCTGATGACTGAGGTTCATGCGAAAGGCCGGCCCAGGAAGCCGGCCTTTTCATTTTGATCAAAAGCTCAAGCGATATGCTGGTAACCCGAGGCTTGCCGCATTGCCTCTATAACCGAGCCTTCAGCCGCCTTAATTGACCGTTCGGTAGGTTACCGCAGAGCCCGATGACCCCTCGGGGCTCGAAGTCCCGGGCCGGAGTTTGTTAGCTTTCGCTCTCAGAAACCGGTATCATGACGCCAGTATTGAGGCGCCTGTCCCGGCATTGGCGCCAGGCTCGGACCCCTGGCCACTGTCCAAACGTACCGCACACCTGCAACGGAGAAGTGTATGCATCTCAGAACATCGCTGTATACGTGCATTCTGCTATTCACGCTGGGTCTCGCCGCGCAGGCGGGGTCTGTGCCTGAATTGATTTCCCATCAGGGAAGGCTGCTCAAAACGGATGGCACGCCGGAGACGGGAGCCCATTCGCTGACGTTCACGGTGTACGAGGTGTCCTCGGGCGGAGTAGCGCTCTGGACCGAAAGTCACCCCGGCGTGGTGGTGGACGAAGGACTGTTCACGGTACTCCTGGGCTCCACCGTTCCCGTGAGCAGCGATTTGCTCTCACCGCCTTCGTCCGGCAGTCCGGTGGAACGCTGGCTTGAGGTGACGGTGGATGGCCAGGTGCTTTCGCCGCGCATGAGGCTCGCCTCTGTTCCGTACGCCGCTTCGTCCAGCCGCATGGACGGCGACGTGGAGACCAGTCCCGGCGAGCTTCGACTGCACGGCATGAGCGGCAGCACCACGGGCACGATCCGCATGACGGCATCGGATGGTGGCAACGAGGATTCGACTCAATTGTATCTTTACGCACGGAAAAATGGACAGTTCACATCCGCTGATTTCGATTACAAAGCCACGAGTTCAAGGTCCTCCCTGACGGTGGGGACGGATGAGGATGGAGATGCCCATCATGAAAACCAGTTGACGGCGACCGCCACATTCAGCGACGGCAGCACCATGGACATCACATCCGATCCTGATGAGGATGGCACTCCTAACGGCCAGGCACAGATGAAGTCCAAGGGCTCATCCGGTGGCATCCGTCTGGGAGGGATGAGCGGGAGCACCACCGGCACCATCCGAATGGCGGCCTCCCCCGACTCAACGTACGAAGACCATTCATCCCTTGATGCTCTGGGGTATGGCGGAACCAGACGGGGAATGAACAGCAACGTCAGGAGCACCGCGCTGCTGGGCGTAGATCGTGGTCTGAGACAAACGTCCTACGAGGAGACCTGCGACTCGTCGAGCGCCCGAGGCATTCTGTCGGGCATGAGCGGCAGCACCACAGGGACGATCCGGATGATGGCCTCGCCCGACAGCGTGTCCAGTTTCCTCGACCTCGATGCAGATAACGATGGCATACCAGACATCGTGGAGGGGTCCTCGGTAACAGCCGGTGGAGTGCACCATGTGTTGTCGGGTATGAGCGGCAGCACGACGGGCACGATCCGCATGGCCGCGAGCCCCGACAGCACAGTGGATTACCTGGACATGGATTCGGATGACGATGGCGTCTCCGACGCATCGTCGAAAACCAAGGTCACGGGCAGTAGCGCGAGCAGTTCGCTTTCGCACATGAGCGGCAGCACTACAGGGACCATCAGGATGAGTGCTTCAGCCAGTGAGATCGTGGACGCCCTGGACATAGACGACGACGGTGACATGATCTCCGATCGAAGCATCGAGATGCACGTGGCGCCCAGCACTACGTCTATGGCCATCAAGACCAAGGGTACGGGTGCGCAGCGATCCTCGCAGTCCATGGAATCGTGGGGAGACTCCTCCGGCACCTCCATGGACATGGACTCCGATGGCGACGGAGTGGCGGAAAAGTACTATGTCACCGGGTGCACGCATGATAAGGTCAGCACGCTTCTGGCCTCCGATTCCGACGACGACGGTGTAATCGATCGCAGCGTGACCTCGGACTGCGACGACACGGACGCCCGCCTTGTGGTAGCCAACATCGGATCGAGCGGCCAGGACGGCGTGTCGATCGAGTGCGACGCCTCCAGTCGCCGCGTCCGCATGGGCAACCTCGGCTCCAGCGGCCAGGATGGCGTGGACATGGAAGTGACGTCGACCTTGCGGCGCCTTACCGTGGGCAACATCGGCTCCAGCGGCCAGGACGGCGTGGGAATAGAAGTGGATGCTTCGAGCCGCCGTCTCACTGTGGGTAATATCGGCTCCAGTGGCCAGGATGGAGTCTCCATCGATGTGGGCTCATCGAGCAGCAAACTGGTCGTACATAACATCGGCTCGAGCGGACAGGATGGCGTTAGCATCATAGACGACGGCTCGGGCGGCCGGATCGGCGTGGACACCATTCCGACGGCGAACAAGATCACCGTCAAGGGTGGGGCCTACTGCGACGGCACGACCTGGTCGAACGCCTCCGATGTGGCGGCGAAGGAGAATTTCGCCCGCGTGGATGGTGAAGAACTTCTGGAGCAGATCGCCGATCTGGAAATCACGCGCTGGAACTACAAGAGCCAGCCGGGCGTGGAACACATCGGCCCCACAGCTCAGGACTTTCAGGCGGCCTTCGGAGTGGGCGCGAACGACAAGTCGATCTCCACGATCGATCCGTCTGGCATCGCCCTGGCGGCCATCAAGGAACTGCAGAAGCAGAATGCCGAACTGCGGGCGCAGCTTGAGGCTCTCAACCGCAAGGTGGAGTCGCTGTCCGCCACCCGCTGATTCACCTTTCAGGCAAGCAAAAGGCCGGCTGTTACAGCCGGCCTTTTTGTTGGTGGGCGGCGCCGGTGTTTACGGCCGCGAGGTGACTGTGTAATCCGCCGGCAGCTCGTAGATACCCTCGGGCGCGTCGGCTTCAGACATCTCGAGCAACTCGGTCTCCACGTCCATGTTCACCCCCATGATGGTCATGGTGTTTTTCGAGTACACCGTTACGCCTTCGATTTCCGCAAGCTCCTCCAGGAGGCGGTGGAATCCCGGCGAGGCGGCCATTTGGGAATAAGCCAGTCGTTGGTAGGCCTTGTAGATCTCAGGTGCCACCGCGGCCGCCCACAGCTCGCCTGTGGACTGCATGCCTGCGATCGTGAAGTCCATGGTGTACTTCTTCGCTTCCCACGTTCCAAAGGTCTTCGTCTCGTCGGTGGCTTCCACGCTGACGGTCGCAGACTCCATCATGGACTGGGCCAGAAGCGATGCCTGCATGATCGCTTCCTCCTGTTCCCTCTTCTCCGCCTCCGACAGAGGTTGGCCCGCCTCATTGGTGTCGCTCATCTGAACACCCATCATGGCGGCGAAATCCATCCCTTCTGTGAGGTCTACGACAAACACGCTTCGGTTGCCGTGATCGATAAGATAGAACACGCTGTCGGACGAATGGTACAGGGAGGCCGTGCCGTCGCCGTGACTCTGGTAGGCTTTGTCTGCTGCGATCCAAGTGGTGGCTGTATCTACCTGACCTGGCATCTCCTGTTCCATGATGACGACAGGGCCCGTGCGCAGGACCGACTTCAGAAACGTGTCTGCACAGACCGGCTTCACGCCGGCCAGGGTGATCGTAGCCAGCATCATGAATACGATCTGCAACAGCTTCGTTCGCATAGATTGCCCTTCCAGAAATGTGGTGGACCTACGATACCCTGCCATACGACCGCTGCAACCTTCTATTTCCGCGCCGAATGGGCCAGACGAACGATGTCAGCGCACTCGAGTATCGGCTTATCATACCCGGAGAGCGCGGCTCCGATCATGGCCAGGCCCAGTTCTTCCATGGTGGTTACGTAGCGGGGAGCCAGACGCCTGATCACCGGATAGAACGGAGCGAAGAACTTGTAGGCTTTGTACGTTCGCTTGAGCCCCGGTGTGGGCTGAATGTATCCCGGACGGAAGAGGTAGGCTGCCTTGAAGGGCAACTTCTGAAGATCGTTCTCGGTCTTGCCCTTCACGCGTGCCCAACGACTTCTCCCCTGCTCCGAACTGTCGGTGCCCACACCCGAGACGTAACAGAAGGTCATCTGCGGATTCAGGCGCGACAGAACCGTGGCCACATGCAGCGTGAGGTCATAGGTCGTGCGCAGGTACTCTTCGGGCGATCTCCCCACGGACGATACGCCCATGCAGAAGAAGCAGGCGTCAAACCCTCCGAGCCGATTCTCCAGAGGGTGGACGTTATGGAAGTCGTGGTGAATGATCTCTTTCAGACGAGGATGAGCGATTCCGCAAGGTCGGCGGTTCACTACGAGAACCGACGAAACCTGCGGGTGCTGCAGGCATTCGTGAAGAACACCTTCACCCACCATACCGGTGGCACCCAGAAGCAGAATCGTCAAGCTCACAGGGTCCGGGACGCTGCGCTCAAGGCTCGGACCTTTCCAGTTCGGCGCTCCAGTTCATCACGGCGACGAAGCCCACCGGATCGCCGGTGCCGGTGCGACGGTTGAGCAGAAACTTCTGGCCGTCGGCCGATACATCGTAGCGCCGCTGGCGGAAGCCCTCCGTCTCGATCCGGGTTTCAAACAGCTCCTTGGGCGTTCCCACCTGCAGGGTCGGACCGGGCGTGATCGAGACGGCCATCATCACTCCATTGCGGCCGAGGAAAAACAGTTCGTGCCCGTCCGCGCGCCAGGTCGGGAAGCCGCCGATGTTGCTGGACACCTGCCATTTTCCACCGCCCTGCCCCGGCTCGGTGAGGTAGATCTCGAGCCGACCCGTTTCATTGCTCGAGTAGGCGACAAACCTCCCGTCCGGTGAAAGGACAGGAGATGTCTCATTGAAGGAACTCGTGGCGACCGCGGTGGGAGATCCTGATTCCACGTCGTACACGCCGAGATCCCACCCGCCGGAGAGGCTCCGCTGAAACAACAGCCGGCGACCGTCGCGGGACCAATCGGTGGGCCCCACATGACCCAGGGTGTCGGGGGGAGACACTCGTACTTCTTCCGCCGTGCCGTTGGCGGGCTTGCGGAACACCGCGAACAGGTTCGAGCGGTTCGACGAGAACGCGATCTGCAGCCCGTCGGGCGACCACACCGGCCAGATGTCATCCTTGGGATCAAACGTCAAGCGCGAAGCGACGTCGCGCACAAGATCGCGAACCCAGATGTCCTCGGTGGACAGCTGAGGATCGGCGAACCCATACGCCAATCGCGAGCCGTCTGGCGACAGCATGAGGTCGCGATAGGGTCCCGGTGCGCCGATCTTTCCCAGCTCCTTGCCTGCGCGATCCACCCAGGTCAGCTCGGACAGTTCAGTTCCGCCCTGCGTCTGGTACACCAGCATCCCCGCGTCCGACACGCTGAAACCAGCGCGCGGCCCGCCTGCTGCCGCAAACGAGCGAGACATGTTCTCGGCCACGGGCCTGGGCTCGCCTGTGACCTCCTGCCGATCGGCGTCAAATGGCATCGCCATGAGCACACCATTCAGCACATAGAGCACGTAGCCGGCCGGGTCGTAAGCCAACCGCGAATTCGACACAAACAACGCTTTGCTCTCCCTGGAATCCAGTGAACCCACCTTGACGGTGAACTGCGTGGCTCCCTGGGCGACCGTGCTGTCGTTGGCGGCCAGGAAAAGAAAATGGTTCCCGTCGGGCAGGAAGCAGGGCCAGGCGTGATACATCTCGCCTGCCGTGCGGTCCAGCGTCGTGGCGGCCGTAAGAAACCCGCCGTTCACTGAGATCTGCTGGATGGAGTCGCGCGCGCTGCCATCGAGGAGAATCACACCGCGCCGGCCCCAGGTTCCGTCGGCGGTGCCCTTGGCTTCGCCGATCAGCTGCACGGGTCCGCCGGTGGCTGCGATCTTTTTGACCTGCCCGTTGATCACGAAGGCCAGGTAGCGGCTGTCTGGACTCCAGAACGGGCGCACCGACGTCTCGGTTCCGGGAATGGGCTGAGCCTCAAGCGAGTTCATGGGTCGCACCCAGATCAGATTCTTGCCCAGAGTGTCCGTGGCGCGGAACGCCAGCATTCTGCCGTCGGGCGAAATCATCGGCCAGCCCATGGAGCGAATGCCGGCCCACGTGGGCAGTTCCACGCGGACCGTGTCGCGTGGCGGTGCAGGTTGCATCCACACGAAGGCCGCCAGCCCCGCGGCCACGAGACCGTTGACAGCCGCCAGCGTCCAGCCCAGATGCAACCGGCGTCGACGACGGCTGGCCACGGCGGCCGGTACGCCCGCCTGCGATCCTGCCTCCACGATCCAGCTGAGCTCACGCTTCAGGTCACCTGCGGTCTGCCAGCGATCGTCCGGTTCCTTGGCCAGACATTGTTTCACGACTCGTTCAAGGGACGTCGGCGTGAGCGGTTGAAGCGCGGAAAGCGGCCGCGGGTCTTCGCGCATGATGGCAGCGATCAGACTCGCCTGGCTCTTGCCTTCGAACGGGCGCTTGCCTGTGACCATTTCATAGAGCACAACGCCCAGGGAGAACAGATCGCTGCGCGCATCAGCCTCTCGGCCCTCGAGTTGCTCCGGCGACATGTATTGGAACGTGCCCACGATGGTACCGGCGCCCGTGAGCGGCGACGACGTGCGCGTGATGCCGGAGAGCGCCTGAGCCTCGGGAGAAGCCTGCCACTTGGCCAATCCGAAATCGAGCAGCTTCGCGCCGTTCTTCGTGAGTACAATGTTGCCCGGCTTCAGGTCGCGGTGCACAAGCCCTTGCCGGTGCGCCTTGTCGAGGGCATCCGCAATCTGGACGGCGATCTTGAGTACGTCCGACGCGGGCAGAGGGCCCTTCTCCAGCACTCGGGACAGCTCCTGCCCTTCCAGGTATTCCATGACCAGAAAGTCGATGCCATCCTGGTGGCCCACGTCGTAGAGGGCGCAGATGTTTGGATGGTTGAGGCTGGAGATGGCGCGCGCTTCGCGATCGAAACGGGATTTCAGATCCTCGCTCGCGGCCATGTGCGACGCCAGCACTTTGATTGCCACCGTGCGGTCGATGCGCGTATCGCGGGCCTTGTACACCTCGCCCATGCCGCCCGCACCCAGGGCGGTTTCGATTTCGTAGGGTCCCAGTCTGGTGCCACCGGCCAGGGCCATCATTCCTCCGTGATTTCGTGTCTTCGTTGGGGTAATTCGTCGGCGCGGGAGGGGTCCCTGGCCGAATCCGGGCGGCCAATATAGGATGGCCGGCCAAGGGTCGTAACTACTGCTTTGAGGACTCATGCGAACCGCTGCCGGTCGGTCCAGGAAAGGCCCACCGCGCACCGGTTCGGCCCGATTCGCGCGGGGCGTCGTCTATCTGTGGTACACGACCGCGCGTTCCGATATCTTGAAGGCGCGCTCGGGCGCAGCGGATGCCGTGACCCCCCCAGAGTTTGATCCTCGGGGTGGGAAGGAGCCGTCGCGGCTCACTTGTAAATTCGGGTCCGGCGCCTTTCCTTTGGGCAGTCCCATGACAAAGCTCAAACGCAACGTCCCCCGCCTGAACCTCCAGCCCGGCACGACGCTGGGCCGGAACTATTTTGTGTCCGAGTTCCTGGGCTCGGGCTGGGAGGGCGAAGTCTACAAGGTGGAGGAACGCGACACGGGGATTCTCCGCGCGGCCAAAATCTTCTACGATCGCCCCACGCTCAGGCGAGATCAGATTCGTCGCTATGCGCGAAAGCTGTACAAACTTCGTCACTGCCCCATCGTCACGCTCTATCATCACCGCGATGTGGCGCGGGTGGCGGGCACATCCTTGCCCATTCTGGTGTCAGACTACGTTGAAGGTCAGCTGCTCGCGAACTATCTGAAGACGATGCCGGGGCGCCGCCTCCCGGCCGGAGAGGCGCTGAAATTGTTGCATGCTCTCGCGCACGGCGTGGAACAGATCCACGACATGGGCGAGTATCACGCCGACATCCACGAATCCAACATCATGGTGAAGAGGCGCGGCGTGGGTTTCGACGTACACCTGATCGACTTTTTCGATCTGGGTCGCGCCACCAGAGAACGACTTCAGAACGACGTGTATCAGTTGATTCTGCTCTTCAGCTATCTCCTGGGCGGGAAGGAGATGTACAGCAAGCTGCCGGAGGGAATTCGTGGACTGATCCGAGGGCGTCGATACGATCTGATTATTTCGAGCTATCGGACCGCCGGTCAGCTAACGGCCGCGATCGAAAATCTGGAGTGGTGACCTGGGGTCAGACCCCGGTTGTCATGTTGCTCAGTGTGTGCAAACTGCCGACCGGGGTCTGACCCCAGCTACAGCGGTGGGACGGGGATGGGCTTGCGGTTCTTGTCCAGCGCCACCATGTTGAAGGTGCCGCGCGTGCAGAGCCTGCGTTCGCCGGTGAGCAGGTTCTCTGCCACCAGTTCTACCTGTACCACCATGGACGTGCGCCCGGTCTTCACGACCTGTGCGGTGACATCCGTCAGTTCCCCTTCGTACACAGGCACCAGGAAGTCGGTGCGTTCGATGGAGGCGGTCACCACCGTGTTGCGGCAGTAGCGGTGCGCACAAATGGACGCCGCCTTGTCCATCATGGCAAGCGCGTGGCCACCGAAGAGCGTCCCCAGGTGATTGGTCTGGTTGGGAAAGACCAGGTCGACAAGGCTCGTGATGCCCGTGGAAGTCATGACGATAGGGTAGCCTGGCTACACGCCCGAGGGTGAGTTGAAAATGGGGTCGCTCCCCAATTTCTGAAGCAAGGACGGGGCATCGGAAAGCTCGATGTCCAGTGCTCCAAAGCTGTCGTCCACATAGGCCGGAGTCCGCATGCCGTTGAGCACACAACTCACTCCCGGGAGATTGAGCAGCACAGCGAGAGCCAGTTGCGAGAGCGTGTGCGGTGAGGGCGGCAGCCCCGCGCGCTCGAGGGCGCCGCGCATCGCTTTGGCCCGCGCGTGCAGGCCGCTGGCCGTGTGGTTCTGCAATACCATCAACGTGGCATCGAGGCGCGCGCCGAATTCCTTGCGCCATGCAGCATACCGTGCGTCCGAATTCAGCGTACGATCGGCATTGAGTAACCAGGTGTTCGCGGCCGGCGTGAACGCGTGCGTCACGGCCGTCCGGAACTCCTCGAGCGACGGCATGTCTTCCACCAGGGGAGCCAGCCAGCCGGACGCGCCCAGGCCGCCACCGAGCAGCGGAAAGTCGAACTGTGAGGTGAAGCTCGCTTCGTGCTGCGCGAGACGACCCAGCGCCCCGGCCGCAGCTTCGGGCGATGACGGCCGGTCCTCCTGGTCCGCCAGGCGAATGAGCCGCCCTTCCACAATGGCATTCAACGGGCGATTCGTGAGTACGGCGAGCCCTTCGTCCCGGGCAAACTCCAGTGCCGTCTTCCCCGCTTCCGCGCGTAGTGTGGCAGGACCTGTCTCCAGCAGATTCAATGGAAGCTGTACCACGCGAAAGTGATGGTTCGCGCCAGTCTGCCGCGCACACTCCAGACACGTCTTCAGGCTCACGTGCTCCGGACCGTCGGCTGAGCCGAAGGTGTTGGAACTCACTCCATACCAGGCCAGCTTCCCCGCAGCCACCATCTCTTCCAGAAACTCGAAGGCACCGGTGATCCGCCGATAGAACTCTGCGCGTGCGGAGGCCGTGTCGGCCGCGCGGTTCGCAGCGTCCTTGAGGAAGTACTCAGGGTTGTGCAGCAGAAACACGTCGATCCGCTTCACCCCGAGCCGCGCGCACGAAAGGTCGAACTGGTCGCGCAGGAACGCCGGGTGGATGCAGTGCCACACATCCGGCGCGAACTTCACGAGGTCGGGATATCCCTGCTGTGCCGCGGTGATCTTGTTCTGCCCCTGGATGTAGCCCGCCTTGGTCACGATCACCACCGACTCGCGGTCGGTCTCGCGCAGAACTTCGCCGCACAGGAGTTCCGAATCGCCCAGCCCGTAATTGGCGCTCGTGTCGATCAGGTTTCCGCCAAGTGACAGGAATCGACGCATCGCGTCCCGGTGCACGTCGACGGAACGCGAGATCCGGTAGCCGCCAAAGCCGAGCGGCGAGCACGACAGAGTCGTCGCGCCCAACGGCCGACGCACGACCACCTTTTCTTTGCCTGCGTTGTTGCTCTCGGGTATACTCATGCTCCCGTCACAGAACGATTGATTCGTACGATAGAGGAATACTAACATGCCCACGGCCAAGCGCGCAATGCGCCGCGAAGACCTCCTCGATTTTCAATGGGTTCGCGGCTTCGATATCTCTCCCGACGGCTCACGCATCGTGTATGGGAGGGAATGGATCGACTCCAAGGACAACAAGTACTACGCCAACCTGTGGATGTACGACCGTGCCAACGATCGCCACACCCAGTTCACGCACGGCAAGCACAAGGACCACTCACCCGTGTTTTCCCCCGGGGGCACACAGGTGGCCTTCTGCTCGTCTCGCGACAAACAGAATGGCATCTACCTGATCGGCACCGAAGGCGGCTCCGAGCGCGCCGTGCTCAAGCAGCGCGGCTCGATCGGCGGGGTGTCCTGGTCGCCCGATGGCACACAACTACTGTTCATGTACCGCGCGCCGTACATCGAGCCGGCGTCGGAATCGGCGGAGGACGTAAAAAAGAGCGAAGAAGCGCCTGTGTATCGCCACATCAAGCGCCTGTTTTACCGCCTCGACGGCGACGGCTGGAGGCCCGCCGACGGGTTTCACATCTGGCGGTACGACCTCACGCGTTCGCGCGCCGTTCAGGTGACGCGCGGCAAGTACGAGGAGAGCGAGCCCGTCTTCTCTCCCGATGGGAAGAGCATCGCCTTCACCACCAACCGCCGCAAGGACCCCGACCGCGACATGCAGTATCGCGACATCATGATCTGCGACCTGTCCGGGAAAAAAGAACGCAAGATCGCCAAGCCCGACGGCCCCGTGGGCGGGCTCTCCTTTTCACCCGATGGGAAGTTTTTGGCCTACATCGGCCACGACAATCCGCACGACGCCTGGGGCGCCACCAACGACAACCTCTGGGTGGTGCCCGTCAAGGGAGGCCGCACCAAGAACCTCACGCGCAAGTTCGACACCACGCTCACCGACCCGAGCATCACCGACATGGGCGAAGTGGGGCACGGAGCCCCGTCTGCCATCTGGTCTGCCGACAGCCGGCACCTCCTGTTTACAGCTCCGCGCCATGGTTCCAACGACCTGTACACGATCCGCCGCACGGGCGGAACGCCGCGCCTGGTGGCCGGCGGCAAGTGGGACGTTCAGGCGATCCGCGCCGATCGCGCGCGGAAGACGCTCGCCATGGTGGTGTGCGACACGAAGTCGGGCGGCGACTTGTGGACGCTCGAGTTCGGCAAGGAAAAGAAGGCGAGCCCCCGGAAAGTTACCGACGTCAATCGCCGGCTCTTCCGGCAGATCGACATCGGCGTGCCGCAGCAGGTGTGGTTCAAGAGCTACGACGGCACCAAGGTGCAGGGCTGGCTTCTCCACCCGCCGAAGTTCAATGCGCGCCGGAAGTACCCTGCCATCGTGGAGGTGCACGGCGGCCCGCGTGCGATGTACGGATGGGGGCTGTTTCACGAAATGCAGTACCTGGCGGCCTCCGGATACGTGGTGTTTTTCACGAATCCGCGCGGCTCCCAGGGCTACGGTGAGGATTTCACCCGGTCCATCGTGGGCAACTGGGGCGGCCCCGACTACGAAGACGTCATGGCCGGCACCGACGCTCTGTGCAAACTGCCTTACATCGACCGCAAGCGAGTGGGCATCACCGGCGGCTCCTACGGCGGCTACATGACCAATTGGGTGGTGGGCCACACGCACCGATTCAAAGCCGCCGTGACTCAGCGCAGCGTGGTGAATCTGGTGAGCTTCTTCGGGTCGTCAGACGTGGGCTACGATATCAAAGATGAGTTCCAGGCCACGCCGTGGGAGAAGTTTGAAGAGCTGGTGCGCATGTCGCCACTCACGTACGTGAAGAACGTCCGCACGCCACTATTGATCCTGCACAACGAGAATGATCTGCGCTGCGGCATCGAGCAGGCGGAGGAACTCTTCGCGTGTCTCAAGTTTCTCGGTCGCACCGTAGAGTTCGTGCGCTTTCCGGAGGAGCCGCACGGGTTGTCGCGCTACGGCAGGCCCGACCGCCGCATGGCACGACTTCAGTTCATCAAGGAGTGGTTCGACCGGTATATGTAGGCATGCGCCGTCAGCGGGGGGCCGTGGCAGAGATCCGCTCCACGGCCCGGTGCGCCGAGACGACGCAATCGTTCAGCCCCACGCCGCGATAGCTGTTGCCCGCCAGCGCGAGCCCGGGATGTCGGGACTCCGCCTGCTCGAGGCGCCGCACACGATCCACATGTCCCGGCACAAATTGCGGGATGGCGCGCTTCCAGCGGTACACTTCGAGGAACTCGGGGTCGGAGTCGATCGACAATAGCCGCCCGGCTTCACGCCGGAACATCGCCAGGAGTTCCTGGTCGGACAGTTTTACGGCCTCCGGATCGGTGGCGCCTCCCACCATGGTGCGCAGCTGCACCCAGCCGTCGGGCGCCCGGTGGTCGAACACCGACGAGGTCCAAATGCAACCCAGAAGGCGAAGTCCTTCGCGGCGGGGCACGAGAAACCCGAAGCCGTCGAGCGGGTGGCCCACCTTATCACGACGGTAACCGCCGCAGATCACCGTCATGCCCGCGTAGGGAATCTCCTGCAACGTAGCGGCCAGTGCGACGTCGAGTTCACGCAATACGTCGGACGCCGCATAAGCAGGCAGCGCCACGACGACGGCGTCGGTTCGCACCTCTTCACCCGATGCGAGTCTGAGTGAGTAGCCGTCAGACGCTCTGGTGACAGATGACACTGCGGCGCCGGTTCTCTTCTCGAAGTCATCGCGCGAGGCGGCCTTCTCTGGTAATACTCCGATCCCGTCCGCGAACGAAGTAAGCGTGCCGGCCGGTCCCGCCGCTGAAGCTCGCCGTCCCTGTTTCCGCCTGGCCCTCATCGCAGCGAACAGGCTGCCGTGCTCGTGCTCCATCTCCATCATGCGAGGAAAGCATGCGGCCAGGGCGAGCTTCCTGGAATCGCCTCCAAAGATGCCGGAGGCCATCGGATCGATGAGGAAGTCCGCTGCCTCCTTTCCGATGCGGCGCGCGCCAAACTCCCACAGAGATTCCGTCTCCGTGCCCCGACTCTTCACCAGGGGTTCGCACAACACGCGCAGGCGGCCGCGCACAGACAGCACGTCGGACATGAGAAACCCGGGCGGCGAGAGCGGAATCTCGCGCAGTCTCCCTCCGCGCAGAATGAATCGCCGCGCCGCCTCGCTGCGTGCCTGCACGAGTTGATCGGAGAGTCCCAGATCGCTCACCCACTGCAGAGTGAGCGGCTCGCGATCGAGAAAGCCGTTCGGACCCCAGTCGTTGACGAACCCCTGGGAGCGGGACGTGCGGGTCTGCCCTCCCACGTCATCGGAGCCTTCGAGCAGCACCACTCGGTCGCGCCCAAACGTTCGAGCCAGGTAGAAGGCCGCGCACAAACCCGTGACGCCGCCGCCCACCACGGCCGCGCGATAGTGGGAGGACATGGGAAGTGAAGGAAAAGGGGTCAGAACACTTTTTCGGAAAAGTGTGCTGGCCCCTTTTCTAGACGGTGCGGGAGAACTGGCGGTGGCCTTCGGGCTTCTTCAGATACGCGTCGAAGACCATGGCGACGTTGCGAATGAAGGCCTGGCCGAGCGGCAGCACAACGATCTCCCCGTTGTCGCGAGCGAGGAACCCGGTGTCGTAGAATTCCCGGAGGGCGGCCTCTTCTGCCGCGAAGTACTCGTCGTAACGAATGTTGAAACGCTCTTCGATCTGCCGTGTGTCGAGGTGGAAGTCGCACATGAGCCGGCGGATGAGGTAACGGCGGATCAGGTCGTCCTGCGACAGCGAGAAGCCACGTGCCGTGGGCAGCTGTCCCTGATCGATGCTCTCGTAGTAACGTGAGAGCTTCACATGATTTTGAGCGTAGCACCCGCCGATTTCGCCGATGGAGGAGGTGCCGAATCCGATCATTTCCGAGGCCGGCACCACGGTGTAGCCCATGAAATTGCGATGCACCCGCCGTTCGGCCACCGCGTGCGACAGTTCATCTTCAGGCAAAGCGAAGTGGTCCATGCCGATCGCCAGGTAGCCGGCCGCCAAGAGCTTCTCGCGCGCCGCGGCGAACAGCTCGAATTTGTCGCGTCCCAGGGGCAACGACTCCTGCGGGATCCACTTCTGGTGCGGGCGGATCCACGGAACGTGAGCATAGCTGTACACGGCGAGGCGGTCGGGGCGCAGCCGGATCACAGACTCGACCGTTTGCTGCCAGGATTCGAGATTCTGGAACGGCAATCCGTACACCAGGTCGAAGTTGATGCCCCGGAAGCCAGCTTCCCTGGCCCACTCATACACGCCCGTGGTTTCAGCTTCGGTTTGATACCGGGTGATGGCGCGCTGCACCGCCAGGTCGAGGTCCTGTACGCCCATGCTGACGCGATTGAAGCCCAGTTCACGCAGAGCCAGGAGCTGTTCCCTCGAGGTCACGCGAGGATCCACTTCGAGCGCGATCTCCGCGTCGGCCGAGAGGCGAAACCGGCGGGTGATCGCCCCAAACAACCTGCGAATCTGCGGCACATCGAGGTAGGTGGGTGTGCCGCCGCCCCAGTGAAGCTGCGCCACATCACGGCGCTTTCCGAGCGCACGCGCCGCCATCTCAAGCTCCCGTTCGACGTAGGAAAGATACTGGTCGGCCACGCCCTCCTTCTCGGTGACCACCACGTTGCAACCACAGTAGATGCAGCGTTCGTGGCAGAACGGGATGTGTACGTATACCGAGAGGGGTTCGTCGGGCCTGCGGGCGGCATCCGCCAGTGCGAGGCGATACTCGGGCTCTCCGAACTTCTCTTTCCACTCCGGAGCCGTGGGGTAGCTGGTGTAACGCGGTCCCGGCTTGTCGAAGCGGACCAGAAGGTCGGGCGTAACATGAATCGCGTTGCCGCTCATGCGGCCCTCCGCGCGAGCTTCACCGCGTGCACGGCATCGATCACGGCCGCCACGTTCTCCACCGGCGTCTCGGGCAGGATGCCGTGGCCGAGGTTGAAGATGTGGGCCTGCGTATCGCGCATCTCTTCGCACATGGCTGTGGCCGTGGCCACAGCGCGCAATTTGGAACTGGCCAATAACACAGGGTCAAGGTTGCCTTGAAGGCCCGCCGGAGCAAGCACTCTGCGCGATTCGGCCAGGTCGGCACGCCAGTCGAGCGAGTGCACGTGAGCGCCGAGGCCGGCCTGCCAGGCGGCGGGTACGCCGCGCGCGAACACAAAAACCGGCACGCCCAGCGGTTTTACGGCCGTTACGATGCGTTCCAGGTAGGGGCGCGAAAACTCGTCGAAGTCTCTTCGCCCAAGAAGGCCCGCCCAGGTGTCGAACACCTGCACTGCCGTGGCGCCGGCTTTCACCTGAGCCACCAGGTGAGCCGCCGCCGACTCCGCGAGCTTGTCCAGCAGCTGGTGCCCCGCGCGTTCGTGCCTCAGGAGAAAGGCCCGCGCCCGTGCGAACTCCTTGGATCCCTGGCCCTCGATGGCGTAACAGGCCAGCGTGAACGGCGCGCCGCAGAAGCCGAACAGCGGGTGCGACCCGTCAAGCCGCTCGACACACAGAGAAACGGCGTCGTAGATCTCCGGAATGTGGCGGCCAGGGTCCAGCGAACCCAAACGCTCCACGTCCTCAGGCGCGCCAATGGGCCGGCTCACTTTTGGACCGCCCTCGGGAAACTCCACGGGCAATCCCAGAGCCGGCAGGAACACGAGAATGTCGGAGAACACGATGGCCGCATCGAGGTCGAACCGGCGTACCGGCTGGAGGGTGACCTCCGCCACCACCTCAGGCGTATGACACATTTCCAGAAACGTGTGCAGCTTGCGTATTTCCCGGTACTCGGGCAGATAGCGTCCGGCCTGCCGCATCAACCACACCGGAGTGCGTTCGTGGGGCCGGCCGAAGGCAGCCTCCACCAGCGCGTGGCGAGTGGCGGACACAGTGGCGCTCACTCTGCCCCCAGATCGAAGGCGTTCAAAATCGACGCGGCCGCTTCAGTCAACAGCGGCTCCGTCTGCGCCAGGGAGAGAAACCCCACTTCGTAGGCAGAGGGCGCCCAGTAGATTCCCCGTTCGAGCAGCGCGCCATGGAGCCTGGCATAGCGGGTGCGATTGCCCGAATCGATTTCTTCCACACGGCGCGGAGCCTGGCGTTGAAAGGCGGTCCAGAAGATGGAGCCCAGCCGAGCGTAGTGCAGACCGCGATCCTTCAGCCCACGCCCCAGCGTGCGATCCCACACAGCCCCGAGCGATTCCAATCGCTCGAAGCCGGCATCGCGTTCCAGCACATTCAGCGTGGCCAGCCCAGCGGCCATGGCCACAGGATTTCCTGACAACGTGCCCGCTTGGTACACGTCGCCCTCCGGCGCGAGGCGGCTCATCAACTCACGCGATCCGCCGTAGGCGCCCACGGGAAGGCCGCCTCCGATCACCTTGCCAAATGTGTACAGGTCGGGTCGAATGCCGTAATGACCCGAGGCGCCGGCCTTCCCCAGCCGGAATCCGCTGATCACTTCGTCGAAGATCAGTAACGCGCCGTGCTTCGTGGTGATGTCTCTGAGGAATTTCAAAAACTCCGGACGTTGCAGGAGTAAGCCGTTGTTGGCGGGCACAGGTTCAATGATCACAGCCGCGATCTCGGAGCCATGAACCCGGAACAGCTGTTCAACAGCCGCTTCATCATCGAGTGAGGCCACGAGCGTGTGCTCGGCGAATGCCGCGGGCACACCGGCGGAGTCAGGGCGCCCGAACGTGGCCAGTCCCGATCCCGCAGCCACGAGCAGATAATCTGCATGGCCGTGGTAGCAACCGGAGAACTTCACAATGCGGGTGCGCCCGGTGCAACCGCGCGCCAGCCGCACTGCCGACATCACGGCTTCAGTTCCGGAGGAGACGAAGCGCAGCATTTCGGCCCCGGGCACCCACGCCGACACTTTCTCCGCCA
>DAIOGN010000069.1:0-17838 GCA_036745245.1 Candidatus Zixiibacteriota bacterium | reverse complement strand
CTGTCGGTGAACCCGATTTTCGAGGAGATTCTCGCCCTCGTGGGCCCCGCGGAGAGCCCGGCGCCGGTGACCGCCAAGCGCGAGGTGAACACCACGGTGAAAGTCCCCGACGGTCAGACGCTGATTCTGGGCGGCCTCACGCGTGAGCGTAATATCGAGACCGTGTCCAAGGTCTGGCTGCTCGGCGACATTCCGCTCTTGGGCGCCTTCTTCCGCTCCACACGAACCGAGACGGAGCAGACGGAGCTCATGATCATGATCACGCCCCGCGTGCTTCCGCAAAGTTGATCCGGGTCGGTTGTTCAATTCGTGAACAGCGGTGCGGGCCCTCCCCGGGCCCGCGCAGGACGGGCTGTCCCTAAGCAATAACTTCCAGCGGCCGATATACTTAGTTAGACGCGGAGGCGTTTTGGCTGCGCTTTCGCCACAGGCACAGGACTGCCCAGGGAGGGACGATGGACTCAGGGGCAAAAGCGATTGTCGATACGTTGACCCGCTTGCGGGAGCAGGGTGCACCCTTGGACGAAATTCTACGGCAGGCCGTGGAGAGGGTGCATCATTCCAACCCCCGGTTTCACTGGACCGGTATCTACGAGCTGTTCCCCGACAAAGTGCTGCGCCTGGGGCCCTTCATCGGCGCGCCCACGAATCACGTCTTCATCTGCGTCGGCCAGGGCGTGTGCGGCAGCGCCGTGGCGCAGAAACGCAACATGAACATTCCCGATGTCTCCAAGGAGAGCAACTATCTGGCGTGCAGCCAGGAGACAAGGTCGGAACTCGTGGTGCTCATCCGTCGCGGCGACCGCATCTTCGCGCAGATCGACATCGACAGCCACGAGTACGCGGCCTTCGACCCGGTGTCTGAAGCTCTGGTGCAGTCGGTGGCCGACTGCCTGGCCGACGCCTACGCTTCATCGCAGGTCACCTCCGCGGAGCAGGTCCGTGTCACAGGACAGCACCGCACCTAATTCCGCTTCGGCCACAGACGCCGGTCCGTTCCTGGACCGCTGGGCACAGGTCGTCATCGGCGGAGATCCCGACGGGGCGATCGGGAGCCTCCTGTCCGATTTCGGCCGCACGCTGGGAGTGACGGCGGCCGTGCTCCTTCAGCCGGAGTCGTCCCACCTGTCCGAACAGACCTGGACCTTCGCCTCACCCGAGGGTGTTGCGAACCTCGCAGCGCTCTCAGATGCCGCGCGACAGGCCTCCGGGTTGGACCTCCTTCCCGTGAACGGGGTGGTGGAACCCGATCGCCCCGGCTCTGTGTGGACTCTGGGAACCGGCTCCGAGCGCATTGGAGTGCTGGCATTGCAACCGTCGGCCGGAAGCGTCCTTTTGTCCTCGCGGATTTCGACCTGGCTGCCCCTGTTTCAGACGGCCCTGTCGGTGCGCAGCGAACTTCTGCGCCTGCGCACGCTCGTGTCGCAGTACGAACGGGGATTTCAAACCCTCGATCGCCAGGTGCGAGTGCTCGATCTCGAGCGCCAGAAACTCGCGGCCGTTCTCAACAATGCTGAAATCGGGTTTCTCGTACTCGACGGCCAACTCAGCGTCACCTGGGCCAATCCGGCCATGGCCCTCAAGCTCAATGCGGCCGCCTCCGGGTTCGGCATCCTCCGGCAATCGTGCCAGGAGGTCGTCTGTGGCAATGCGCAGCCCTGCGAAGGGTGTCCCGCCAAAGCCGCACAGACGTCCGGGGAGGCCCGTCGCGGAGAGATCCAGGCGTCCTGCGGATCGGAGCGCCGCAGATTGTATGCCACGGCTGTGCCCATCAAAGGAAGTTCCGGGCACGTCGCCGAAACCCTGCTCATGGTTCAGGATCTGTCGCGGCTGGATGCCCTTCAGCAATCCGAGGCGCGCTACCGCCTGCTCTTCGAATCCTCCCTCGATGCCATCTTCATGGCGTCGCCTACCGATTTCCGCCTCGTCATGGCCAACCCGTCCACGGTGAAGCTTTTGGGCTACACCCAGGAGCAATTGAAACATCTCAGCTTGAATCAGCTGCACCGGCCCGAGGACTGGCCACGATTGTCGGAGCGTTATGCACTCGCCGAGAAAGGCCGGCCCTTTGAACCGGAGGACTGCCAGATCCTCGACGCGGCGGGTCACCTGCTCTATTGCATCGTGTCGGCCCTGCCCTTCGAGTTTGAAGGACAGAAACTCATCATGTGCAATCTGCGCGACATCACGGCGCGCAAGAAGGCCGAAGGCGACCTCGAGCAGTCGTTCTCGATACTGCGTGGCACGCTCGAGTCCACCGCCGACGGCATTCTCGTGGTGAACACCGACGGACGCATCACCAGCTACAACCAGAAGTTTCTCCAGATGTGGAACATCCCCGGCGAGGTGGTGTCGCACGGAGAGGATCACCAGGTGCTCGCCTGGGTGCTGCCCCAGTTGTCGGAACCGGAAGCCTTTCTGAGCAAGGTGAAGGAACTTTACAGCCAGCCGGGCTCGGAGAGTCATGACTTAATCGAGTTCAAGGACGGCCGCGTGTTCGAGCGGTACTCCCAGCCCCATCGCATGGGGGGCCAGGAGGTCGGCCGCGTGTGGAGCTTTCGCGACGTGACCGAACGCAAACGCGCCGAGGCCAAGCTGCAGTACCGGCTGCGCTTTGAAAACCTCATCTCCACCCTGTCCACGCACTTCATCAATCTGGCCACACGGGACATCGACGACGGGATCGACGAAGCGCTGGCCTCCCTCGGAGAGTTTGCCCGAGTGGATCGCAGCTACATCTTTCTGTTCTCCGATGGCGGTCATCGGGTGAGCAACACGCACGAATGGTGTGCCCCGGGCATTCCGGTGCAGCGTGAGCGCGTGCAGGATCTTCCCGTCTCGGCGTTCCCCTGGTTCATCGACCGCATCCGCAAAGGCGAGGTGGTGCACGTGCCGTCGGTGTCCGACCTGCCGGAGGAGGCGACCGCGGAGCGTGCCGAATTCGTGGCCCAGGAGGTCCAGTCGCTCATCGCCGTGCCCATCGTGTACGGCAAGTCCGTGTGGGGCTTTCTCGGCTTCGACTCGGTCCGCACTCAGAAGTTCTGGGCCGCCGACGTGGTCTCGCTCCTGCACATCGCAGGCGAGCTGTTCGCCAACGCACTCGCACGCCGCCGGGCCGAAGCCGACAAGTCCTCGCTCGAGGAGCAGTTGCGCCAGTCGCAGAAGATGGAGGCCGTGGGCACCCTGGCCGGCGGCATCGCCCACGATTTCAACAATCTGCTCACCGGGATCCTGGGCTATGCAGACCTCCTGCGTGGAGGCAGCCTGAGCCCGGCACAAACAGAGAAGGCGGCCACCGTGATCGAGCGCGCCGCCCGGCGTGCCGCCGAACTCACCCAGCAGCTTCTGGGGTTTGCCCGCAAGGGAAAGTATCAGAACATCCCGGTGGACCTGCACGCCACGATCGCCGAGGTGGTGTCACTTCTGGGCCGCACGCTCGACAAGAACATCGAGATCGAGTCGGCGCTGTCGGCCGACGAGCCGTTCGTGCTGGGCGATCCGGTTCAGATCCAGCAGGTCATCCTCAATCTGTCCGTGAACGCGCGCGACGCCATGGAGGGCGGCGGCACCCTTAGCTTCATCACCGACCGCGTGAAACTGTCCACCCGGTCGCCGTCCGATCCCGAGGACACGTCGCACGACTTCATCCGGATGTCGGTGGCCGACACGGGGTGCGGGATTCCGGAGGAAGTGCAGCCACGTATCTTCGAGCCCTTCTTCACCACCAAGGAGCAGGGCAAAGGGACCGGCATGGGGCTGTCGATGGTGTACGGCATCGTGAAGAACCACGGCGGCTCCATCTGCGTTTCGTCCGAGGCGGGCAAAGGCACGCGCTTCGAGATCCTCTGGCCGGCCGTGAACCGGCCCAGCCTGGTGGTGGAGGACCCTGAGGACACGGTGAGGACCCGCGCCGGCAACACGGTGATGCTCGTGGACGACGAGGAACTGGTGCGTCAGGTGGCCACCACGATGCTCGAGACCCTGGGCTATCGGGTCATTACAGCCTGCGACGGGGCCGAGGCCGTGGAGCGGTTTCGGGACATCGGAGATGAGATCGACGTCGTGATTCTCGACATGGCCATGCCCCGGCTCGGCGGCCGGGACTGTTTCCTGGAATTGAAGAAGATTCGCCCGGACGTTCGCGCCATTCTCTCCACCGGCTACGCGCTCGATGAGGTGACGCAAAGCGTGCTGGACGAAGGCATGGCCGGCTTCGCGCAAAAGCCGTACGTACTGGATCACCTCGCAGGCGCCCTGGCGAAAGCCATGGAGTCGGCGCCTCAGTCGCACTAGCGCGCCTCGCGCCCGCTCTTCCGCCCGGCGGCGGCTCCCGACCCTTAGAACACCTTGAAGGTCACGTACTTCTTCGGGTTTTCCCGAATGTCCTGCAACAGGAACTGCACATCGAGAATCGTCTTGTGAAGATCCGCATACACGGCCTCGTCCTTGAGCAGCGCACCCGCGGTGCCCTGTCCCGCCTGTAATCCCGACACCAGCGAGTCGAGTCGGGCGGTGAGCGAATTCAGGCGCTCGTAGGCCGAGTTGTCGTGAAGCAGTTTTCCCAGGGTGCCTGACGTATCGGAAGCGCTCCGGGCGACCTTGCCGAAGTCGTCCATGGTGGTGGCCGCCTTGTCCACCAGGGGAGGCACCCGCTCATCGAGGCGCGCCAGAAGTTCGGCGGCCTGGCGGGAGGCCGACGTCAATGCCTGGTGGAGCGAATCAGAGTGAATCAGTTTGCCCAGCGTGCCGTCGGTGCCCTCGAGCTTCGTGGCCAGATCCCCGAGCGCTTTGGCCAGGTGCTCGAGATTGCCGATCATTTCCGGGGCGTGATCGATGATCGTCAGCAGATCGCCGGCGACACGTCCCTCGATGAAATCGCCCGGCTTCAATTCCGGTAGTTCCGTGGACCCGGGCGACAGCTCGATGTACTTGTCGCCCAGCATGCCAATGGTGCCCAGGGTGGCCCGTGAGTCGGCCTTGACGTTGAACCACGCACGCTCTTCGATGAGCATGGTGACAAACACCTGTTCTGCAGCCGACTTGCCGATGAGGCGGATCTCGTCCACCTTGCCCACTTCCACTCCCGCCAGCCTCACGGGGGCCCCGGCGATCAGCCCGTTGGCCGTGTTCAGCACGGTGTGCAGAGGTTTCTTATCGTAGAAAATGCTCGAGCCGCTGCCCGAAAAGGAAGCCCACAGGAGAAACAGCAAGCCGAACGCCACCAACAGGCCGATCTTCAGCTCCCCCCACTTCACCCGGTCCGTTCGCTTCATCGTCACCTTGTAGTCATCCTTCTCTAGGACAGCGCATGTTCCTTGATGGCTCTCCGGAACGGCGCAAGGTACTGCACCACGTACGACTGCGTGCTCGACCAGAGGTCCCGGTCGGACCCTTCGAACACCACTCGACCTTCATTGAGCACGAGAAACGTGTCGCCCACCTTCAACGCATCCATCAGTTCGTGAGTGACCACCACCGACGTCACGCCCTTCTGCTGCTTGAGCCGCAGGATGAGTTCCGTAATGGTCTCCACGGTGAGCGGGTCGAGGCCCGTGGTCGGTTCGTCGTACAGCATGTAGCGGGGATTGTGGGCCGCAATGGCGCGCCCCACCGCCACACGCCGCTGCATGCCGCCCGACAGCTGGTCGGGCATCCGATCGATCAGCTGCTCGCCCAGGCCGAGGAAGTTCAGAATTTCGCGCACGCGCGATTCGATGTCTGCCGGGTCGTGGCGGCGCTCCTCGAACAGGGCGTACCCCACGTTCTCGCCCACCGTCATGCTGTCGAACAGCGCCCCCTCCTGAAACACCATGCCGAAGCTCTTCCGCAGTTCCCTCCACTGCCCCACCGAGAGCTTCGAGGTGTCCTCCCCGTCGATGAGCACGCGGCCCGACGCCGGGCGGTAAAACCCCATCATGAGCCGCAACAGCGTGCTCTTTCCCGACCCCGAGGCTCCCAGAATGACCTTCGTGGTGCCCGCCTCGACCTGAAACGT
The DNA here is from genome assembly GCA_036745245.1 of Candidatus Zixiibacteriota bacterium. GTDB lineage: Bacteria > Zixibacteria > MSB-5A5 > JAUVRN01 > JAUVRN01 > DAIOGN01. Next base: position 11,843 of record DAIOGN010000069.1, on the reverse strand, counting down.
CACGTCACGGATGATGTGATGCGGACCGATGTAGAAGTTGACCGCCTCGAATTCGATCATGTCAGAGCTTCCACCCCAGGGCGCCGAAGATCACCTTGGTCATGAAGAAGTCGCCGAACAGAATCGAAATGGACGAGATCATCACGGAGCGTGTCGTGTACTGTCCCACGCCCTTGGTGCCCCCGGTCACGGCGAACCCGTTATGGAAGGCGACCGAGGCCACGATGGCGGCGAACACAAAGGGCTTGATCAATCCCACGGTGATGTTCCCGAACGTGAGCCGATCCTTCACGGCCGCCCAGTAGATGATGGTGGATACGTGGCTGATGTACTTCGCGATGATCCAGCCTCCCACGATGCCGACCACGTCGCACACAATGGTCAGAATGGGCATCATCATGACGAGCGCCACGAACCGCGGCACGCAGATCTTCTTGAGCGGATCGATCCCGAAGGACTCCAGTGCCTGGATCTGGTGCGTGGTCTTCATGGCGCCGATTTCGGCTGTGATGCCCGCCCCCACGCGCGCCGCCACCATCATGGACGCCAGCACCGGCCCCAGCACGCGAACGATGGCATTCGTCATCACGGTGCCGAGGTAGTCCTTCGACCCGAACGCTCCAAGTTCGTAGGAGAACTGCAGCGCCATGCCCTGGCCGGCAAACATCCCCGTAAGCACAATGAGTCCCAGGGATCCCACGCCGATAAAGTGCATCTGCTCCAGAGTTTCGCGGAAGTACCACGGCGGAGTGAAGATCCGTTTGACCACCCGCAGGGTAATGAGCGTGAGGTCCTGGAGTCCCTCGATGAACCCCTTCGCGGAATCGTTGAGGCGGACCAGGGCTGCGGTCATGGAGTGTGTGCCGGTGTGAACCGGGCACTCAAGAGTGCCACGGAGGCCCGGGAGAGTCAAGACCTAAGCGGCCAATCCGGGCTTGACGCAACGAGATACGCGCCTAACGTGTTGACATGACCGCGCCCCAAAGCGCTCCCGGCAACGGCCGCAAGCCTCACGCCATCGCTCTCTTCTCAGGCGGGCTCGATTCGGCCCTGGCGGTGCTCCTCCTGTTGCGGCAGAACGTCGAGGTCACCGCACTCACGTTCATGACGTCTTTCGGCTGCGACCTGTCCGACCGTTCGTCCTGCGGCCACAACCCCTTCCCCGCGGCGCAGACGTTTGGATTCCGAGTGAAGCTGATGTACCTGGGTCAGGACTACGTCGATCTGGTGCGCAATCCGCCTCACGGCCGGGGCCGCAACATGAACCCGTGCGTGGACTGCCGCATCATGATGCTCTCGCAGGCCAAATCGTACATGGAAATGGCGGGAGCGGATTTCGTGGTCACGGGCGAAGTCATGGGCCAGCGGCCCTTCTCCCAGGTGAAAGCCAAGCTGGCGCTCACGGAGCGCGAAGCCGGGCTGGAAGGAAGACTCCTGCGCCCCCTCTCGGCGCGCCTGCTTCCTCCCACCGTGGCGGAACAGGAAGGCTGGGTGAATCGCGAGGCGCTCCTCGACATTCAGGGCCGTTCGCGCAAACCGCAGATGGAACTGGCGCGGCAGCTCGGCCTCGTGGACTACCCCAATCCCGCGTCGGGCTGTCTGCTCACCGATCCGGGCTACTCCGCCCGTCTGCGCGATCTGTTCGACCATAGTGAGTTCATCGACACCTCCGACCTCAATCTCCTGCGCACGGGTCGCCAGTTCAGGCTGTCCCCGCGCGCCAAGGTGATCATCGGACGGAACGAAACCGACAATGCGCGCATCGAGTCTCAGGTGAAATTCAATGACCTCGTCCTGGAGGTGCCCGACGCCGGGAGTCCGGTGGCGCTATTGAGGGGACCGGTCGATGAAAGCGAAGTGCGGCGGGCCGCGGAATTCGTGGCGCGCTATTCGAGCGTGCGATCCATGCCGCTTGTGAAAGTGGAAGTGCGAGGCGACGGTCGTTCCGACACCCTGGCCGTGGTTCCGGCCACCGAAGACGCCTGTGCGCGAATTCGAATCGCGTCGGATCCGTCGGTGCCGGCCCTGGCGCACGCGGCCGACTGACGCCGCGCCGCGGAACTGAACTCTACCAGCTGAGTTCCCACGTTTCACTGAGAAACGTGGCACCGTCTCTGCCTCCGAACATCACCAGCCGCCGACGTGCAGCGTCATAGACGATGCGGTGTCCGGTGCGACCGGTGGGCGACGTCCCCATCGTGGGCACCTGACGCCAGGAGAAGGCACCGAGGGCGAACTCCCACACCTCCACCGGGTGACCGCCCGCTCCGTCGCGCCCGCCCCACACCAGGATGCGGTGCAGCGCGGAATCGTAGATGGCCCCGCCTTCGGCCAGCGCGGGAGGACCCGGCGCGGCCGTACTCGCCCACGTGAGACTGCCCAGATCGAGCCGGTAGTTCGACGCGCTCGCTGGCGGATCGGTGATGACCCCCGAGTTGCCGCCGAAGAGGAACAGGTCCGCATCCTCGAGATTGGCCGCCACGAGGGCCGATGCCCGCGCTCCCGGGAGGCTGTTGACGGGCGAGAGAGACTGCCACTGGTCGGTGGTCACGTGGTAGCGCAGCAGGGTGTCGTGGGCCTGTCCCGAGATGTCCACGCCGCCGAATGCGTACACGTCGTTGCCAAAGGTCGCGGTCGACATCGCCTGAGTGGGACGCAAAGCAAGGTCGAACTGGCCGGCGTTCCACGTGAGCGTGCCGAGGTCGAGCAGCGCATAGTCTTCCAGGAGAGAATCTCCGGACAAATCGAAGAACTGACCGGCGAAGATCACCATGGTTCCCGCGGCCAGGCCGGCCCCGTGTCGCACTCGAGCCGGCGGAGCGACTCCCAGCGGGGACAGCGAGTCCCACTGGTTCGTGGAGAGATCGAATGACCATAGATCGCCCAGGCTCGAGAACGTGAAGATCGAGTAGCCACCGAACAGATAAGCGGTCTCTGTTGCGGGATCCAGTTCCCAGGTGAACCCGTCCCGGGCCAGGGGACTTTGCGCGGGCGAAAGCTGTGACCAAGTCGCAGTGTCAGGCAGCACGCTGTGAACGAACCGGAGGGTGTCGGCCGTGGATCCTATCTTGCCCGTGGGATCGGTGGCCGTAGCCCACACTCGCGCCGAGCGATTGTTGCGAATCCCCGCGAGGGACAATTGCGTCTGGTAAGGTGCGGCGGTCAGCGTGGCCGCCAGGGCGCCATCGAGGTACACCTGCACGCGACTGATGATGCCGCCATCGTCGCCCGCGTTGAGCACCACCGTGGTGGTGTCTTCGGTGAAGACGAACACCGTGTCGCCCGCTGTCACCGTGGGAGTCAGCCAGCCCACGAAGGGCGCACGCGTGTCGGGATCCACCGGCGTGGAAGAGCTGCAGGACGCTACACAGGCCGTGCACAAGAGGGACAGCCACAGGGCCCGACGCACGGGGAACATGGTGCTCATGGACCGCACGGAGGCAAGGGCGCGGGCCCCGACTTGAAGACGAAGTTCACCAGATAGATGATGTCGGCCGACGACGCGTTGCACGAGCCGTTCACATCCCCGGTCTCCGGACCCAGAGGCGCCGGACCGCCCTTGAAGACAAAATTCACGAGGTACACGATGTCTCCGGCCGTCACGGAGCCGTTCTGATCCATGTCGCCCGGCGGCGATGAGAGATAGGTTCCCGTGATTGCGAAGGCGTCGAGGGCCGCTTCCACAACGCTCTCGCCTTCAACGTCTCCGGCGCGAATGCGGAACTTGAGCGGCTGTGGCCACACCTTGTACTGATTGAGGCTGGCGTTAAAGGTCCACCAGTTGGACAGCGGGAAACGGGTGTGGCCCACGTCCGTCCAGGTCTGCCCGCTGTCGGCGGACACTTCGAACCACAGCGTATCGAGGGACGGATTGTCTCCCGCATCGTTAACGAACCAGTACCGAAACGTCAGCACCGGATTGGTGATCCCGCCGAGATCGAAGAAGGGCGAGACCGCGGAGGTGTGCCCGAGATCGACATCGGTGATGGTCACCTGGTCGCCGGGACGCGCCTGTCCCGTGAGCAGGCACTTCGCACCCGCACCGGCGTCATAGTCGTTTTCCGGTTGAGCCTGGTACCCCGCGAAATTCCTGGTTTCCACCGGATTGACGCGCTCCCAGTAGCCCGAATTGGCGAGGTCGTCGGAGGCGCCCATCTGCCATCCCAGGTCGAGTTCGAAGTGGTCGACGTAGCCCCGCTCCAGGACGAAATCGACGGTGTCCTCGGACCCGGGAGCAAGATGCACCCGCACCGAATCGAACTTGAACCCCCAGAGGGCCGAAGTCACCACCTGGTCGGAATCGGCCAGCACAAAGTCGAGTTCATAGCGACCATCCGCTTGCGTAGTCACGTCGAAGAAGTCCTCGCCCATGACGCCCACCGCGGCGCCCGCCAGCGGGAGACCATTGTCGGCGCGCGTTACGCGACCCACCACCCTGGCCGTGGGCAATGGCGTTAGCTCCACGTCCTGCACCAGGTTCACGCCGGGAGCGGCGGCCACCGCCAGCGTCTCGGGCCAGAACCCCGGACGCGAGAAGATCAGAGTGTCAGACGTTGCGCGCAGTCGCCAGCGGTAGAGCCCGAACGCATCGGCCAGGTGATAGCGCCCCAGCGATTTCTTGGTTACCAGCGCGTTGTGCGCCGGTGCGCCTGACGGGCCGAGGGTCACCTGTCCGGCCACGGTCCCGGCCAGCGTGCTGTCCCATTCCAGCACGAACAGTCCGTAGGTGCGATCGCTTCCATACACCATTCCGTCGGACGAATAGGGGTACACGCCCCAGCAGCCCGAGTACAAACTGCCGGCCACCGGGTAGGTGTCGTAGAAGGCCACCTCGATCGGGTCGGAGGGATCCTCGATGTCGAGCACGCGCACGCCCTCCGTGTAGTAGGCCACGAAGCAGAAATTGCCGTTGATGTGCACATTGTGCGTGGAGCCCGACGGATTGGCGTTGTACGAAGCCACCTGCTTGATGGCTTTCATGTCGCGCGTGTCCCACACCCTCACGTGTCCGCCGGAGCGCTCGTCGGTGGTGTACACGTAATGCCCCGAATCGGCCACCCACACGTTGTGGCTGGTGGTGCCCGGGTAGGACACGTAGGCCATCGCCACGGGCGCCGACTTGTTGCGAATGTCGAGAATGGCCCAGCCGCCGTCGAGGTACGACACCCAGGCGGTGTCGTTGCGCACGTACGAGTCGTGGGCATCGGCAAACAGAGTGGGCTGATTGGGATGGCCAAAGAAGCCGGCCTGAGTGATTGCGAGCGGGGCCGAAATGTTGAGGATCCGCATGTCGGCCACCCCTGCCCCGTTGTTGCAGGCGTAGGCATAGCCCTGGGCCGCATCCACCATGATGGTGTGGCCCCCCGGCATGGACGGGGAGCTGTACTGGGCTTCCGTGAACGCGGTTGCTGGATTGGCCAGATTGATCACCTGGAGGGGGCCGAACTGATTCACTGCCAGGGCATAGTGAAGGTAGGTCCGGACCTCCTTAAGGTCGGCCGAGGTGGAAAACACGCTTCGGGTGAGCGTGACGTTGGAGGGATTGGTGCAATTGACGATGTCCAGGCGGTCCCCCACGCACACCAGGGCGTAGCGTTGCCCACCGGTTTCATACCCCCAGACGTTACGCATCCCCCCGACGGCATAGATGTCGCGGGCCGTCATGTGAAGGCTGTCCTGAGCCAGAGCCTCGGGGAGGTGGGCAGTGCACAGCGCCAGAAGCAGGGCGCCTACATATATATATATAGAGGAGAACCTCGCTGCCAGGGTACGCGCTGGGGACTCTTGACGATGGGTCATGGCCTGCTCAACGTGGTGCCGCCAGATCGCTAGTTATTCCCGAAATCGCCAGTCGTGGTCCCCCGACCGATTATACTGTTGCACTACAAATAGTTAACTTGTCTTGAGCCTCGCTTTGCCCCTCGGAAGTAAATATGCGACACTCACTGTAAGTCGCAAGTTCAATTTAGTTTGCGGATCAGCCTGAAAGGGGACAAACGGACCTTGACGATGGTCCGGGAGCGGCTATATTGAAGCCCACGGGGGGAAAGCCCCCTCAAGTACTACCTTAGTCACCGCTGTTAAACATAGTTGCGTCATTGTGCGGTCGATGTCCCAGCAATAGTCGAAGTCAGAACAACTCAAGGTCGACCTTCACAGAGACGCGATCCAGGTTCAGTCGGTATCGACAGGTGTGCCGATCTGTTCCCGACGCCTGGATTTGGAAGGAACCATGACCCGCGTCGGCGCGAGTTTCCCGGGAAGTTCGAGCCGTCGGTTTCGGTGCCGCACCTTAGGAGTACCGCATAGTGAGAGCTAAGCGACTGCTTTCCAAATCTCTGTTGGTGACATTGTGGCTGGGCATGGGGAGCACACCTGCGCTTGCCCTCACGCTCCAGCTCACCAACAACAGCAACACTCCTGTGGGCACCCTGGTCACGGCCGAGCACCTCGTGCGTACGGCCGATTCCATTCAGGTGACGGTGATTGCTGAGAACACACCCTGGGACGACAACAACTGGTTCGGCTGGACGCCGCCCAACACCCGGCAGTTGAATACCGTCATTCGCGCGGCCCTGGGAGCCGGCGCCACGCGGTCTTCGGCGCCCTCCAATCCGTTTGGCCTGGTGCTGCTGGACGACGTCAACCTGGGCGCGGGACTCACCGACTCTCTGTACACCACTCCCGACGACGCACAGCTTTTCTCCGAAGACACCCTGTCGCGGCCCTCGCCCAACAATACGTACAACTGGTTCTACATCTACGACGTCTCCAGCCTTGGCTTCCAGAACTACCGCTGGCACGACGGCGATGGACAGGTGAACTCCTTCTCCGGCGATTACGATCTGGTGATCTTCGCCGACGACGACCACACCGCTCCCAATTTCGATTACGACGACTTCATGGCCGGCATCGGCAACGCTCGTCCGGCTACAGCCTGCGACTTCACCCCGGCACCCACGCTTGCGTTCGGCTCCGACCAATCGGTGAATCAGTGCACGGCCGCGCAGATCTGCGTGACCTACAGCACGACGGGCTCTGGAACCGAGTCCCTGATCAGTGGCCCTCCCGGAGCCACCATCAACACCGGAACCAATCAGGTGTGCTTCACTCCCGCGGCGTCCGGATCGTACACCATCATTGCCCGGATTCTCGACGGCTGCGGCCAGCAGGATCGTGACACCATCGTGGTGAATGTCACGCTCAACAGCCCGCCCGTTCTGACGTTCGGCCTCGACACGGCGGTCAGCCAGTGCTCTCCCTCCCCGATCTGCGTGACGTACGGAGTGACCGACCCCGACGGCTTGACGGGCCATGTCGAGTCCATCGTGTCCGCCCCGCCCGGCGCCACGATCAACACCGGCACCAACACGGTGTGCTTCTCGCCCGGCGCCTCCGGGTCCTTCACGGTCATCACCAAGGTGGTCGATCCCTGCGGCGCCGAAGATCGTGATACGATCAACGTCACGGTGACCATCAACAGCGCTCCGGTTCTGACGTTTGGACCAGACACCGCGGTCAGCCAGTGCTCACCCTCGCCGATCTGCGTGACCTATGGCGTGAGCGACCCCAACGGTTTGGCGGGCCACGTCGAGTCCATCGTTTCTGCCCCGCCCGGCGCCACCATCAACACCGCCACCAATACGGTGTGCTTCACGCCTGGCGCCTCCGGGTCGTTCACGGTAATCACCAAAGTGGTCGATCCCTGCGGTGCGGAAGATCGCGACACCATCAATATCAACGTCACTCTCAACAGTCCGCCGGTCCTCACGTTCGGGCCCGATACCGCGGTCAGCCAGTGCACCCCCAGCCCGATCTGCGTGACGTACTCAGTCACCGATCCTGACGGCCTCGCAGGGCACGTCGAATCGATTGTTTCGGCCCCGGCAGGTGCCACCATCAACACCGGCACCAATACGGTATGCTTCACGCCCGGCGCTTCCGGGTCTTTCACGGTCATCACCAAAGTGGTCGATCCCTGCGGTGCGGAAGATCGCGACACCATCAATATCAACGTCACTCTCAACAGTCCGCCGGTCCTCACGTTCGGGCCCGATACTGCGGTCAGCCAGTGCACCGCCGGCCCGATCTGCGTGACGTACTCCGTCACCGATCCTGACGGCCTCGCAGGGCACGTTGAATTGACCGTTTCCGCTCCTGCTGGTTCCGTCATCAATACCGGTGCCAATGAGGTGTGCTTCACCCCCGGCGCGTCCGGATCCTACACGGTCATCGTCAAGGTGACCGATCCGTGCGGCGCCGAGGATCGTGATACCATCAATATTAATGTCACGCTTAACAGTGCTCCCGTCCTGGCCTTTGGACCTGACACGGCAGTCAGCCAGTGCACGGCCAGTCCGATCTGCGTGACGTATTCGGTCACCGATCCCGACGGCCTCGCAGGGCACGTCGAATCGATCGTCTCGGCTCCGGCAGGTGCCACCATTAATACCGGCACCAATGAAGTGTGCTTCACCCCCGGCGCCTCCGGGTCCTTCACGGTCATCGCCAAAGTGGTCGATCCCTGCGGTGCCGAAGATCGCGACACCATCAATATCAACGTGACCCTCAACAGTCCGCCGGTGATCGCTTTTGGCGCCGACTTCAACGTCAACCAGTGTACGCCCGCCCAGATCTGCGCCGCGTACGTGGTGAGCGATCCCAATGGCGCGGCCGGCCTGGTGGAAACCCTGGTCTCAGGTCCCGCCGGTGCCGCCATCGACACCGCCGGCAACCAGGTGTGCTTCACGCCCGGGGCAGCCGGTGTGTATACCATCATTGCCAAGGTGACCGACGCCTGCGGCGCGATTGACAAGGACACGATCGTCGTCACGGTCACGCTCAACAACCCGCCGTCCATCGCCTTCGGCGCCGACTTCAGTGTCGGACAATGCACTCCGGCTCAAATCTGTGCGCCGTACATCGTGAGTGATCCCGACGGTCCGGCCGGCCTGGTGGAAACCCTGGTCTCAGGTCCCGCCGGCGCCGCCATCGACACCGCCGGCAACCAGGTGTGCTTCACCCCCGCCGGGGCCGGTATCTACACCATCATTGCCAAAGTCACCGATGCCTGCGGCGCGATTGATAAAGACACGATCGTCGTCACGGTGACACTGAACAACCCGCCCACGATCGCCTTTGGAGCCGACTTCAATGCCGATCAGTGTGTCCCGACCCAGATCTGCACTCCGTACTCGGTGAGCGATCCGGACGGCCCGGCCGGTCTGGTCGAGGCGCTTGTCCTGGGTCCGCCAGGAGCAGTCATCGACACGGCCGGCAACCAGGTGTGTTTCACACCCGCCGGACCGGGGATGTACACCGTCATCGCGAAGGTCACCGACGCCTGCGGCGCCGAAGACCGCGACACGATTGTCGTCACGATCAACAACACCAACCTGCCGCCCGTGGTGAACTTCCCCACGAGCCCGCTGAACGTGGATCAGTGCGTCCCCGCCCAGATCTGCATGCCGTACACGGTCACCGACGCGGGTCCGCCGCCAGTGCTTGAGGCCCTCGTGTCCGGCCCGGCCGGGACGACCATCGACACCGTGGGGAACCAGGTGTGCTTCACACCTGCGGGACCCGGGAATTACCAGGTCATCGTGGAAGCCACCGACGCCTGCGGTGCCAAGGGTCGCGACACGGCTTTCGTGACGGTCACCAACAGCAACCAGCCGCCCACCATCGCCTTCGGCGCCGACTTCGGAGTGGATCAGTGCACGCCTGCCCAGATCTGCGCGGGCTACAATGTGTCCGATCCGAATGGCCCTGCGGGGCTCGTTGAGGCGCTGGTCTCCGGACCTGCCGGAGCCACGATCGACACGGCCGGCAACCAGGTGTGCTTCACGCCCGCCGGACCTGGCATGTACACCATCATCGCCAAGGTCACCGACGGGTGTGGCGTGGAAGATCGCGACACGATTGTGGTCACGGTCACCAACAACAACCAACCGCCTGTGGTGAACTTCCCCACCAGCCCGGTGAACGCGGATCAGTGCGTGCCTGCTCAGATCTGCATGCCGTACACGGTCACCGATGCCGGCCCGCCTCCAGTGCTTGAGGCCCTGGTGTCCGGCCCGGCTGGCACCACGATCGACACCGTGGGCAACCAGGTGTGCTTCACGCCCGCGGGACCCGGGAACTACCAGATCATCGTGGAAGCCACCGACGCGTGCGGAGCCAAGGGACGCGACACGGCCTTCGTGACCGTCACCAACAACAACCAGCCGCCTGTCGTTACGCTGGAAGCTGATTTCAGCGAGGAGCAGTGCAACCCGGCCCAGATCTGCGCCTCCTACAATGTGTCCGATCCCAACGGCAACACCGGCCTGGTGGAGAGCCTGGTCTCCGGCCCTGCAGGCGCGGCCATCAACACCACGCTCAATGAGGTGTGCTTCACCCCTGCCGGACCCGGGAACTACACCATCATCGTTCAGGTGACCGATCCCTGCTCGGCCTCCGATCGCGACACCATCAATATCACGGTCACGGGCGGGCAGCAGGTGTCGTGCCCGACCTTGCCTGACACACTGTATGAGCGCATCTGCGATGTGGGCCCCGTGTGCGTGCAGCTGAACACACAGGCGACGTGCCAGGTGATCTCCGGACCCGGGTCGGTGGTGAACGGGGTCTACTGCTTCACGCCGTCCGGCCTCTTCGACACCGTGGACGTGGTCATCGAATGCGGCACCGGCTGTGGCGGCGGTACGTGTCAGCAGTCATTCACGGTGGCCGTCTACACCGATGGCCTGTGTGACGAGTGTCCGTCGGTGTGCATCGATACGACCACCGCGGCGCCCAACTCGCTGGTCAGCCTGTGCGTCACTGTCTCCGGCGGCGGCGTGCCGTGGGGCGGATTCGACTTCCTGTTCCACTACGACGCGTCGATGCTCACGTTCCTGGGCGTCGATCCGGGTCAGTTCCTGATCGACTGCGACTGGGAGTACTTCACCTACCGCATGGTGGGCGGCACCTCCAGTTCGGGTCTCGTGCGCGTGGTGTCGATTGCCGACATGAACAACAGCAACGATCACCCGCTGTGCAACACGCCGGGACCGGGAGACGTGCTTCTCTGCCTCAACTTCCGGGTCACCAACGACTGGACGCTGTCCTGCCGTGACGCGCTCGTCCAGTGGTACTGGAACGACTGCGGCGACAACAGCATCTCCAACCCGCTGGGTGACACGCTCTACGTCGCGGGCAGCGGACCGGGGTCCGTGGTGAACTTCGACGGTGTGGATCTCACGGGCTCGGGCGCCTTTGGCGGCCCGCCCTTCCCCTGCCCGTCCGACAAGGGCGAACCCCAGGAGTGCACGCACTTCTGCGGCGGGAAGATCAAGGTGATCTGCCCCGGCGACATCGATGCACGCGGAGATCTCAACCTCAACGCGGTGTCCTACGAGATCGCGGATGCCGTGCTGTACTCGCGCTACTTCATCAGCGGACCGAGCGTGTTCGTGGTGAACGCACTGGGTCAGATCGCCGCCTCCGACGTGAACGCCGACGGCGTCTCGCTCACGGTGGCCGACCTGGTGTACCTGATCCGCGTGATCACGGGCGACGAGCTGCCGATTACGGATGACCTCCTGGGCGGTGGACCCAAGGCCACTACTCTGGGCGACGTGAGTGTGTCCGCCGAAACCCACGCGGGCCAGACCACCGTAAGTACCCGTTCCGACTTCGACCTGGGGGCGGCCTTGTTCGTGTTCAACACGGAGGGAGCCACCATCACGCATGTCGAGCCGACCGCGAGGGCGCAGGGCATGGACGTGACGTACCAGGTGGAGGGTGGGCAACTGCGCGTGCTCCTCTGCAACATCGAAGAGAGGGCCAAAATCGCGTCC
>DAIOGN010000068.1:10144-17872 GCA_036745245.1 Candidatus Zixiibacteriota bacterium | reverse complement strand
AGCCGGCTCTCGCGCGTCATCGGTCCGCGTGGACTCATCGCCATGGAGCGGCTCATGGGCCTGGTGCTCGTGGCCGTGGCGGTGCAGATGTTCCTCGAGGGGCTCATGCCGCAATTGGCGGGTCCCTGATGCCGATCCATTACCGCATCGACCACGGCCTGCGGCTTGTGGTGGCTGCAGGTCACGGCGACCTGGTGGACTCCGACGTGTTCGGCTACCAGAAGGATGTGTGGTCACGGCCCGAAGTGGCGGGGTACAACGAGCTGGTCGACATGTCGCATGTCGCACACATCCACCTGCCTTCTCCGGAACGCATCAAGGATCTGGCCACGCTGGCCGCGGAGATGGACCTCCCGGGCCAGGCATCGAAGTTTGCCATTGTGGCCCCCGCGCATCTGAGCTTCGGCCTGGGGAGAATGTTTCAGACACACCGTGAGCTGGATGAGCGCAGCACAAAGACGGTGGCCGTGTTCAAAACGCTCGGAGACGCGCTCGAGTTCCTGGGGATCCAGGGACCGCTGGAGCTTCCGGGTCCGGCGTAACAGGGGCTCGGCACGGCCCCGGGGAACCTGGGTCGCCTGTCACGCGTACAAAAGGCACACGCCAGACAAGAGAGAGTGACAAGATGTCCATCCGACCCATTCGCAGAATCACAGCGTCTCGTCCCACCCTGGAGGGCGCCGGCGTGCATCTGCGCCGCGCGTTCGGTTTCGGGAACAACGAGTTCGACCCCTTCCTGCTTCTGGATGATTTCAGAAACGATCGACCGGAAGACTTTCTCGCGGGCTTCCCCTGGCACCCGCATCGCGGCATCGAGACCATCACGTATGTGCTTGCAGGCACCGTCGAGCACGGCGACTCATTAGGCAACCGTGGCACCATGGGCGCAGGCGATGTGCAATGGATGACGGCCGGAAGTGGCATTCTGCACCAGGAAATGCCCAAGGGCGACAGCGCAGGACGCATGCATGGCTTTCAGCTGTGGGCCAATCTTCCGCGTGAGCACAAGATGACAGCGCCGCGCTACCAGGATGTGCTGGCGGGAGACATTCCCGAGGTCACCGACGACGACGGCACGAAGGTGCGAGTCGTGTGTGGCTCCTTCTGGGGTCAGGAAGGTCCCGTGAAGGGCATCGCCGCCGATCCGCGCTATCTCGACGTGTACGTGCCGCCCGGGACCCGGCGCACGCTGCCTGTGGAGAGCTCGCGAAACGCATTCGCTTACGTCTTCGACGGCGAGGGATCCTTTCGCGACGCCTCGGCACCGCGGCCCGTGGCCACCGAAGTGACCGGTCCGAGCGGGGAAACACTCGATCTCACCGGCAACCGGTCGCTTGTGCAATTCGATTCGGGCGACGAGATCACGGTGCACACGGGCGACTCCGGCATGCGCTTTCTTCTGGTGTCAGGCAAACCACTCAAGGAACCAGTGGCGTGGCGCGGACCGATCGTCATGAACACCGACGAAGAACTCCGCCAGGCCTACGCGGAATTGGGCGCCGGCACCTTCATCCGCCGCCGCTGAAATCACTTGGCCCGGCCAGGGCGGCCGTGTTGCTAGATGGCGGCATGCCAACTGACGTTCGGATTGCGCTGGTGGGCGACCATCAACCGGCTGTCATCGCCCATCGGGCTATCCCCAGGGCCATCGAGCTGGCGGCCCGGGATCTCGCAGTCCCGCTCTCGTGTCAGTGGTTCAACACGGCCCAGCTGGCCAGCGGGGCGCATGACGAACTCCACGCATCTCATGGCGTGTGGTGCGTTCCGGCCAGTCCATACGCAAACATGCAGGCGGCCCTCGACGCCATCCGCTGGGCGCGTGAATCCGGTACCCCGTTTCTCGGCACGTGCGGCGGCTTCCAGCACGCGCTGCTCGAGTTCGCGCACCATGAGTTGAAGCTGCCGCACCTCGTGCATGCCGAAGTGGACCCGGAATCACACCATCATCTCATCGCACCGCTCTCCTGTTCGCTCGTGGAGAAGTCAGGCACCATCCGGCTTGCTCCGGGTTCGAGAATGGCCACCATCTATGGTTCGTTCGAGATCGAAGAGGAATATCACTGCTCCTTCGGCCTGGCAAACGAGCAGGAGCGCTTGTTCGATGGAAGCCCAATGAAGGTGACGGGACGGGATCGGGCAGGGGAGGTTCGCGCCTTCGAACTCTCCGGCCATCCGTTCTTCATGGCCACCCTGTTTCAGCCCGAGCGGGCGGCTCTGCGTGGGGTCACGCCGCCTCTCGCCCGGGCCTTCGCGGAGGCCTGCCTGGCGCGGGCCGCCCAGCATTCACCTATATAAGGAGGGGAGTTTGGACCCACAGAACATCGACACGGGCTCGCTTCAGGGGATGCTGGAATCGCTGGGCGCCATGGGGATCGTGGGCACCGTGGTGATCGGCCTGGTCTCAGGCATCGTCGCCAAGATCATCATGCCGGGCAGAGATCCGGGGGGCATCATCGTCACCTGCCTGATCGGCATCGGCGGCTCCTACCTGGCCACGTTCCTCGGCGAGGTCTTCGGCATCACCATCGCGGGCCAGGTGTCGGGGTTCATCGCGGCGGTGGCCGGTGCGTTTCTCATCCTGCTCGTGTGGCGCCTCCTGTTCCGGCGCGGCGCCTGAATTCCAGCCGGCCGATGAGGCCTCTGTCGAAGAAGCAGTGAACCCCACGCCCTTTGTGATTCGCCGACTGGCGCCGGGCGAAGCATCCTCCTGCGAGCTCGTGATGCGCGATCTGCCCGACTGGTTTGGCATCGAGTCCGCCCTGGTGTCGTACGCGCGCGACGTCGAAACCTTCGACACGTACGTGGCCGCGCAGGAGGATCGCATCGTCGGGTTCATCACGCTGCGCCGGCACAATCCGCACTCCGTAGAGATTCAGGTTCTGGCCGTCCTGCGTGAGCACCACCGCCGCGGCACCGGCCTTGCCCTCGTGAGGCATGCACAGCACCTCCTGTGGGAGGAGGGAGTGAAGTTCTTTCAGGTGAAGACCCTTGGGCCATCGAGGGAGAGCTGGGCGTATGCCGCCACGCGAGCGTTTTATGAAAAGTGCGGTTTCGTTCCGCTGGAGGAGAACCGCCTGTGGGGTGACGTCAACCCCTGCCTGATCATGGTGATGCACCTGCCGTGCCAGTCGGCCCACCCTCTGGAGGCCGCTCCCTGAGGGGTGGCTGTACGGTTGACAGCGGGGGCGGCTTGCCGCAGTTTGCATCCGGCACGAAACCCGATTGGGGGGGGTCCGGCCGGCCCATCAGCCGGCCCGCCAGAGTTCTGAATCAAACACGCAAACTGGAGGACGGACATGTCTGAAGCAGCTGATGTGCTGGTCGTTGTATCCAAGCTGAAGAAGTACATCAAGGACACAAGCGGCATGAACACGGCAGGCAATGTGGCCCCGCGCCTGTCGCAGGCGGTAAAGCAGCTCTGCTCGCAGGCCATTGAGCGCGCCAAGTCCGACGGCCGCAAAACCGTCATGGACCGCGATTTCGATTCGTAGAACGGCCGTCCCGGCCGGCTGACCGGGGACGGTTGTAGGAATCAGGCGAGCATGGCCGTCCCGCGGGTCCGGGGCGGCCTTTTTCTGGCCGCCTCACGGCAGGGGACCCGAGGAGTTCACCGGATTGAACCTGTTTGGCAGACTGGTGGTGGTGTGGCTGGGGTGGGCCGCCGTGGCCCGGGCGTCCGATTGCACGCATGAGGTCCCGGCAAAGGCAGACCGCCTGACGCGTGAAGAGATCCAGGCGGCGATGCAGGTCGAAGTGTCCAAGGGGTACAATCTTCTCGTCTCCACCAACGCCGGGCGTTTCAACTCGGCGGTGTTGCTCGAGCTGGCTCGCGGAGAGAGTCTCGATTCCACCCCCCAGGGGTTTCTGCTTCACCACGACGACTGGTACGAAGCGTTTCGCGTATGCCTCGGGCTGGATTCGGCGGCGGTGCCTGCCTACGTGGATCTCCAGCGCGTGCATCACCAGGATCGGTATGTTCAGAGGTCGCCTGCGGGCGTGAAGGTGGAGGAGGGTCCGACGCCTCTGCTCATCGTCCACGTGACTTCCGGGTGGCCCGAGGGTGAAGGAGTGGCCACGGAGTATACGTTCGTGGACACCGCGGCTTCGCCCGACATGGAGGTGACCAACGAGCACTGCATCAGTTACTGGCTCGTGGACTACGGCGACATTGTGCTCAACGATTGCATCTCCGGGTTGCGGGGACGCCCCCTGGAGGGAGCCCTGGGCGTAGCCTTCAAGCTGGTGGGGTCCGGACGCGCCCAATGGTCGCGCTCAATTGTGGCGCCGGATGGATCCCTGGTCACGTACTCGCGCGCCGCCAGGGGACCGTTCGCCACGAATCTCGTCAGCACCACGTTTCCGTCGGGGCTGCTCGTGAAAGGCATCCCCGACGACCGGTCCGAATTGCGTCCCCTCGAGGAACGACTGAAACAACCACTGCGGCTCGAGTACCCCGAGTTGCGCTGATCGGCCCCTCGTGCGGCTTGTGCCGACATTTGACGCGGCCGCCGGCAGTTCTTATTCTGCGGGTGGAGGCGAACCATGAAAATTGCCATCACGTACTGCGTTCCCTGAAACTATCTGCCCCAGGCCACCAGTTTGGCGGCACGCATTCAAGAAACCGTGGGCGTCATGCCTGAATTGAGGAAGGGACAGGGCGGTGTGTTCGACGTGGAAGTGAACGGCCGCCTGATCTATTCCAAGAAGCAGACGGGCCGGTTCCCGGCGCACGACGAGATCCTCACACAACTCGGAACGTAGTTTGAACCGGGCGAGACGCTTCGACTCGCCCCACACACCGGCTGCAGTCACGCGGCGGGCAGATTCGCCTTGGCCCTGCGCTGGGAGCGGCTGTACCATCCCTGTCCATGCCGGTTCAGAGTTCACGTATGCACAGCGTGCCGCACGTTCTGCCGGAGGCCGTCCGGCTCATGGAAGAGGCCGCAGTCGTTCTGGGACTGTCGTTTCGCCTGCTCGATCCCGAGGGCGGGCACCTGTTCGAACTGTCCGACGGGCGCATCACCCGCACCTTTCTGGGCGGGCGTTCGCCGCTCAATGACGCCGTCTCATCGCGCATCGCCGACGACAAGTATTACACGGAATTGCTTCTGCGCCGTGCGGGATTTCGCGTGCCCCAGTCGGTTCGCTGTCTCAAGCCGGGAGCGTTCGGTGCCGAGTACGCGGGGCTGGTGGGGCTTGCACCCGCGCAGGACTGGACGCGTCGAAACGATTTCCCCTTCGTGGTGAAGCCGAATCGTCTCTCGCATGGGCGACACGTGCAGCTGGTGTACGACGAACAGGAGCTGGTGGAGGCGGTCCGGCGCGTGTGGGAATTCGACTCGATCGCCCTGGTGCAGACGCCCCACGCCGGAGTGGATCTACGACTCGATTTTCTCGACGCCGACTACCTCGTGGGATACACGCGCACACCCGCAGCCGGTGCGTCCGATCGCGAATCGTTGATTCTCAACCTCACGCTGGGGGCGCGTGCAGAGCCGCTGCCTTCAATATCCGGCGACTGGCACGCACACGGGCTGGCGGTAGGACGCGCCCTTGGGTTGCGCTACTTCGGCATCGACTTCAAGGCGCCATCGGTGGATGCGGATCCGGCGGATGCTACCGTGATCGAAGTGAATTCGTCGCCGCTCTTTGTGCAGATGGCGCTCCAGGGGCACCGCCCGGCCGCCCTGGCGGCGCAGACGCGAGTGCTTGCGGCCGTGTGGGGTCTGTCGTGACCCGGCCCGCGCTGTCGGTGATCGACATCCACGTGCACATCCAGCCCTGGTGGCAGATGCGACCCGACGTGGCCGCCACGATGGCGAAGGGTCGGGCGCACTACGACGAACTTCTGCTCATGATGAAGGAGCCCGCGCGCTTCCTGAAGCTCATGGACGACGCCGGCATCGAACAGGCCGGCCTCATCAACTATGTGGCGCCGGATCTCATGGGATTCGACGACAGCTGCTGCGAGTTTGTCATCGAGTATGCCAAAGCTGCCCCCGACCGCCTCATCCCGTTCGGATCGGTGAACCCCCGATTGCGCACCGACTGCGGCGCGCGCATGCGCCAGTTGATCGACCTGGGCCTGCGCGGCGTGAAGGTGCACCCGCCCCACCAGCTGGTGGCGGTGAACGACTATCAGGACCGTCTGCCGCACCAGGCCGAGATCTACGACGAGTGCCAGAAGTCCGGCCTCCCCGTCATGATTCACACAGGCACGTCCATTTTCCCCGGCGCGCGCAACCGCTTCGCGTCGTGCATGCCGGTGGATGACCTGGCGCTGGATTTCCCGGATCTCAACATCATCATGGCGCACGGCGGGAGGCCCTTGTACATGCAGGAGGCTTTCTTTCTGGTGCGCCGGCACCGCCGCGTGCACATGGACATCTCAGGCATACCGCCCGCGCGGCTCCTCGACTACTTTCCACGGATCGAAGAGATCGCCGACAAGGTGTTGTGGGGAACCGACTGGCCCGGGCCCGGCGTGCCCGATCTGGCCGGCAATCTGCGCGCCTTTCTGGCCCTGCCGTTGTCCGAGGAAAGCCGGCGCAAGATCGTCTACGACAATGCCCACCGCATGCTCGCTCTGAAACGGTGACCCCATGAAAGCACTCTACCTCAAAGGTCACGGCGGCCTGGATCAACTGGAGTACGGCGAATTGCCCACGCCGGAACCCGCGGCCGACGAAGTGCTCCTGCGCGTGAAGGCCGCTGCCCTCAACTATCTCGACCTGTGGACCGTACGCAAGGTGCCGGGCCTCACGCTCCGTTTTCCCCACATTCCCGGCAACGACATGGCGGGAGTGGTGGAGAAGACAGGGTCCCTGGTCACACACATCAAACCAGGAGATGAAGTGGTGGTCGCTCCCGGCGTGGGGTGCGGACTGTGCGTGGACTGCGCCTCGGGCAACGATCAGCTCTGCAGATACTACTTCGTGTATGGGTATCAGCGCAACGGTGGGCTGGCGCAGTACGCCGTGGTGCGGGGCAACCAGCTGCGAAAAAAGCCAGAGGCCATGGGCTGGCCCGAGGCGGCCTCGGCGTCCCTCGTGTTCCTCACGGCATGGCACATGATTTCTTCCCGCGCGCGATTGGTGCCCGGCGAAACCTGCCTGGTCATGGCCGCCGGGTCGGGCGTGGGGATCGCGGCCCTTCAGATCGCGCGGCTCTTCGGCGCGCGGGTGATCGCCACGGCGGGGTCGGATGCCAAGCTCGCGAGGGCCCGGGAGCTGGGCGCGCACGAAACCATCAACTACCGGGAAGCGGAGTGGCCCAAACGCGTGCGCGACCTCACCCTGGGACGCGGAGTGGACGTGGTGATCGAACACACGGGCGAGGACTACTTCGAGTCGTGCGTTTCCTGTCTGGCGAAGAACGGCCGGCTGGTCACCTGCGGCGCCACCTCAGGACCTCGTGCACAGTTCGACCTGCGACTCCTGTTCGCGCGCCATCTCAATCTGCTCGGGTCCTACATGAGCAGCCGCGCCGAGTTTCACAAGGTGTGGGACATGCTGGAGGCCGGCCGGCTGTCTCCCGTGGTGGACTCGGTCTACCCTCTGTCGGGCGGCCGCGCAGCCTTCGAGCGCATGCAGAGCCGCGAATCGTTCGGCAAACTGGTCTTGATTCCGGAGTGACGTGATGAGTGACGAAGTATTCGGCGTTCTGGGCTCGGGTACGATGGGACGGGGCATCGCCCACGTCGCCGCGCTCTCGGGACATCACGTCGCC
>DAIOGN010000068.1:2045-10134 GCA_036745245.1 Candidatus Zixiibacteriota bacterium | reverse complement strand
CGCCCTGGCGGCGGCTCTCGGCGGCTACCGCGTGAAGCTCATGGACGTGTCGGAGACGCAGCTGGAAGGGGCTCGCGGTGAGATCGAGCGCACCGTGGATCTGGCGCGCGCGCGCGGTCTGTACGACGACGAGACGGCGCGCAAAGCACTCTCCCGCATCGAGCCCGACACGCGTGTGGAAGGCGCCGTGGCGAACGCCGTGGGCGTGGTGGAAGCCGTGCCCGAATCGATCGAGCTGAAGCTGCAGATCTTCGCCATGTTGAGCGAAGTGTGTTCTCCCACTACACTCCTGGCCAGCAACACGTCGGCCTTGTCGATCACCGAAATGGCCTCGGCGGTGGCGCACCCCGAGCGCGTGCTCGGCATGCACTTCTTCAACCCGGTGCACAAGATGAAGCTGGTAGAGATCGTCCGCGGCCTGGAGACGTCCGATGACGCCGTCACGCGGGCTCAGGGCGTAGTGCAGACGCTGGGGAAGGAGGCGGTGGTGATCCATGAATCCCCGGGATTCATCACCACGCGCATGAACGCGCTCATCGGCAACGAAGCGTTCTACATGCTGCAGGAGGGAGTGGCCACGGCTCCGGAGATTGACCGCGCCCTGAAGCTGGGGCTCAATCACCCCATGGGGCCGTTCGAGCTGGTGGATCTCGTGGGTCTGGACACGCGATTGTTCATCCTGCAGCACCTGCACCGCACGCTGGGCGACAAGTACAGGCCCTGTCCGCTGCTCGAAAAGTATGTGAAATCCGGGCGCCTGGGACGCAAGAGCGGCCGCGGCGTGTATGAGTATACCTGAGACGCGCCCCCTGCACCCGAGCGTCGTAGATCCCGGACCCCATCCATGATGCCCGTGGTTCTCGCCGTGTCGCAGCTTCTCGTGGTGGGGCTGCTTCTGTCGACGGCCGTGGTGGGCTGGACGCGCGAGGGGAGCCTGGCCCTCCACATGTACCTCGGCATGGCCACGTCGCTGTGGGCACTTCTGGCACACACGTTCACGTTGTTCTTCTTCATCGGCACGTCCAAGGCCATCCGCCTCGAGTGCCAGGGCCGGCCCGAGGCGCAGCACTTCGTGGCCGAGTCGAATCGCTTCAAGAAGGTCCTGGCGGGACGCACCCAGCTGGCGTGCCTGGTGTTCATCATCGAACCGGTGGTGGGGGCCGCGGTGTACTCGTCCTCCCTGTCCTGGCTGTGGCACCATGCGGGATTCTGGCTCTGCCTGGTGGTGCAGGTGTGGGTGGCCTACACCGAGCTCGAACTCCTGGGCCGGAACAATGTACTATTGAACCGGGTGGCCGAATGGAAGGCGGGAGAAGGACTTCAGTCGGCAGAGTCGGCACCGCCCGGTCAAGGGCGGCCGTGAGGCTTGCATGCGGCCGCGCGCGTGCCTATCATGCGTGCAACAACCGGAGTCAATAGCGTGGCACAAACTCTAGCAGAAAAGATCATCGCTTCACACGTGGGGAAAGAGGTGCGCCCGGGTGAGCTCGTGCTCACCGAGGTCGACCTCATCTACGCTCACGACCTCTCCGGACCCCTCGCGATTTCGCAGCTCGAGGCCATCGGCTTCAAGGGCTTCAAGCGCCCCGAGCGCATCGTGTTCTTCCTGGATCATGCCTCGCCGGTCTCCACGCGTCAGGCCGCCAACGATCACAAGCGGATCCGCGAGTTCGCGGGCGAACACGAGGTGCGCTTCTACGACGTGGGCAACGGGGTCTCCCATCAAGTGGCCGTGGAGGAGCTGGTCAAGCCCGGGCAGATCGTGGTGGGCGGCGACAGCCACACGTGCCATGGTGGGGCGCTGGCCGCCTTCGCCACCGGCATGGGCTCCACCGACGTGGCCATGACCATGTACCTCGGCCGCACCTGGCTGCGTGTCCCGCCGTCGCAGCGGTTCTTCCTGCACGGCACCACACCGGCCGGCGTCTACCCGAAGGACATGATGCTGCACATTATCGGGAAGATCAGCGTGTCCGGGGCCACGTACAAGGCCATGGAGTTCGTGGGTCCGGTGATCGACCAGATGCCCATGTACCACCGCATGGTGTTTCCGAACATGGCGGTGGAGGCGGGCGCCAAGGTGGGCCTGGTGCCCTCCGATGAACAGACGAAGTTGTACCTGGCCGAGCACGGACGCGCCGGCGACTACACGCCCTGGGCGGCCGATCCGGGGGCACAGTATCAGGAAGAGTACGACATCGACGTGTCACGTCTCGAGCCGCAGATCGCCTGCCCGCACAACGTCGACAATGTGAAGCCGGTCAGCGAAGTGGGATACGTGCAGGTGCACCAGGTGTATCTCGGGACCTGCACCAACGGACGTCTCGAAGACTTCCGCGAGGCCGCGGCCGTGCTCAAGGGGCACAAGGTGGCGCGCGGCGTGCGCCTGGTGGCCACGCCGGCTTCGCGCGATGTATATATGAAGGCTGCGCGTGAGGGCATCTGGGACATCATTCTCGAAGCGGGCGGGCTGGTGAACTCCCCCGGGTGCGGTGCCTGCCCCGGCGTGCAGACCGGCATCCTCGCCGACGACGAGAACTGCCTCTCCACGCTCAATCGCAATTTCAAGGGGCGGATGGGGAACCCCAAGGCCAACATCTACCTGGCGAGCCCTGCCACCTGCGCCGCGGGCGCTCTGGCCGGCGAAATCGTAGACGTGCGCAAGCAGGTGAAGCATGGCCGCTAAACGTGGACGGGCCTGGACCTTTCCGGCCAACGTGTCCACCGACCTGATCTTTCCGGGCCGGTACGTGGAGTTTCTCTCCGACAACGCAAAGCTGAGATCGATCACGCTCTGCGACGCGCGCGAGGAGTTCGCCCCCAATGTGAAGCCCGGCGACTTCGTGGTGGCCGATGACAACTTCGGCATGGGCTCCAGCCGTGAACAGGCCGCCCTCATGATGAAGCTCTGTGGACTCTCCGCAGTGGTGGCCAAAAGTTTCGCCCGGATTTTCTTCCGCAACTGCATCAACGTCGGCGTGCCCGCCATCGAACTCGACACCTCCGACATCCAGGACGGCGACGAGCTCGAAGTTCAACTCGAGGCCGGGCGGCTCATCAACCACACTCGCGGCCGCACCTACGAGTTTCCACCCCTGCCCTCGGTCATGACCCGCATTCTCGAAGACGGCGGCCTCGTGGCACACATCAAGAAGCACGGCGACTTCGTCGTGTGACGGTAAAGTAGGGTCAGAGTCGACTTTCTACTGGACTCAGTTCAGACTCCAGACAATCCCCATGAGTTAGAAAGTCGACTCTGACCCTACTTTACTGATTCCGGAGATTGATGGTTTCGCCCACGCGGCGGCGCGTGGAGAGGGCCGTGTTGTCGTACGTCGTGAGCTCCACAGCCACCAGCGACACGGCCAGCCGTTCGGGCGGAGTTCCGCCGGCCGGCACGAAGAAGGCGCTGTCGATCCCCTGCGCGAACACGGCAGGCGTGGTCTGATTGATCTGCTTGATGAGCGACGGCGGATCGTCGAAGCGGTTCACGTAGTAACGCACCGTGTCGCAGGTGAGATCCGAATCGTTCCCCAGGAAGACTTCGAGCGTGTCGAACGTCGCCGACACCCGGAGAATATCACCGCCCACGAGTCGATACCCCGAGCGGCGCACCAGGCGCGACAAGTCCTCGATGGCGAAGCGGAGATTGCCCTGGCGTTCCACGATCTCGGTCTGCGCGAGATAGAGGCGATGCTGCGCCTGGTAAAACTCAAAGGTGGCGGCGCCGATCGCAAAAGCGATCAGGGCTCCGATGAGCAGTTCGATGATCGTGAAACCGCGTTCGTTTCGAAGCATAGTCAAAGGAGAGCCCGAAGCCTCCCGGGTCCTTAGTTCAAGTATCGGCTCCAACGCGAGGGAGTCCAGCGGCGGCCGCTTGCTGTTATGTCATCTCCGCCCACGGGGCACATACACTTCGATTCAGTGGTAATGCCGAGCTGGTGGTCTTCCGATCTCCTGAACGGAGGCGTCTCCCGGCTGTGGGGGACTGCCCAACCTGGAGGGGGATCACGTCTTGATAGCGCTCGCAGGGATCCTGGTGGTCGCCGGCGCGGTGTTCGGCGGATACGTCATGGAAGGCGGGCACATTCTTGTGCTCTACCAGCCGGCCGAATTCGTGATCATCGGCGGTGCCGCCGTGGGCTCGATTCTCATCTCCACGCCCATGGGTGTGCTCAAGGCGCTCTTTCGCGACCTCTCGTCGGTTCTGTCAGCGGGCTATTCGAAGCAGAAATACCAGAACCTGCTTCTGCTCCTCTACGAATTGTTTTCCATCGCCAAGCGCGACGGTGTTCTCGGGCTCGAGGCCCACGTGGAGGATCCCAAGAAAAGCTCACTGTTCAAAAAGTATCCTGAATTTCAGCGCGATCACCACGCCGTCAGCTTCCTGGCCGACACCATGCGTGTCCTGATCACCGGGTCCGTGAATACACACGATCTGGATAACCTCATGGACGCAGACCTCGAGACGCACCATGAGGAGAAAGCCAAGCCCGTGAGCAGCCTCAGCTCGGTGGGCGACGCGCTCCCCGGCCTCGGCATCGTGGCCGCCGTGCTGGGCGTGGTGATCACGATGGGCGCCATCGACGGCCCGCCTGAAGTGATCGGCCACAAGGTGGGTGCGGCTCTCGTAGGCACGTTTCTGGGCATTCTTTTGAGCTACGGTTTCGTACAGCCTCTGGCCTCCAACATCCAGCATCGCAACGCCGACTCGGCCCGCTACTTCGCCTGCATGAAGGAGGGGATCCTGGCGTTCCACAAGGGCGCCGCCCCTGCAATTGCGGTGGAGTTCGCCCGCCGCAACATCTTCAACGAAGTGCGCCCCAGCTTCACGGACGTCGAAGCCGCGTGCCGAAAGCAGAAGTCCGGTTAGCCCATGGGCGAAGACTCGAAGCAACCGGTCATCATCGTCAAGGCCCGGAAAAAGGAGCACGCCGGTCATCACGGCGGCGCCTGGAAGGTGGCCTACGCCGACTTCGTGACTGCGATGATGGCGTTCTTTCTGGTGATGTGGCTGGTGGGTCAGAGCGCGCCGGTGAAGGAATCGGTGGGAGGGTACTTCCGCGACCCCGTCGCCTTCGGCAAGGGCGAAGGAACGCTCTCCGGCGGCGGTGCGATTCTCGAAGCGAAGCCCGGCACGCCCGCCGACTCCGTGGCGGTGACGCTTCAGCAACTTCAGAAAGAGGCGGAAGAGGCGGTACGCCAGCAGCTCGCCGATGCGGGGCAGAAGATCCGGCGTCAGCTTCAGGCTGCTCCCGAGCTGGCCGAATTGTCCGGCAACATGGAAATCGAAATGACGGACGAAGGACTGCGCATCCAGCTCATCGAACCCAACACGGGGGAAGCCTTCTTCCAGTCGGGCTCGGCCGCACTTGGACCGCGCACCAGCCACGTCCTCTCGCTCATCGCGAGCCAGTTGTCAGCGATGCCGAACCACATCGTGATCGAGGGCCACACCGACAGCACGTCGTACACCGCCACCTCACGCTACACCAACTGGGAACTGTCGGCCGACCGCGCCAACTCGGCCCGCGCCGCGATGGAGGCGTCCGGAATGACGAAGGGTCGGATCCGCGAGATCCGCGGCTATTCCGCCAACCGGCCGCGCACGGGGTATGATCCCGCCGATCCACGCAACCGCCGGATCTCGATTCTGGTGCTCAACGATTTCGAAGAAACGGTCAGAGCGCGCATTACCCTGGACGGTCGCACCTATGTCTACCGCGACGGCGAAGGGTATCGCAGCGCTCTCGAACAACTGAAAGGCCAACCCGAGCCTCCCACTCCGTAAGCGCACTGCAGCCTGTGCGCAGGGAGAGCTCCGGGCCCCGACCCACCATGACTCGACTCAGGATCGGCAACACCAATCTGGTACCCCAGATCGAGACGCTCTTCCTCTATGCCCGCGGCCTGTCCGCCATGGGCATCGTTCTCTGGTGGTTTTTCGCCCACCCCGGGGAGGAGGAAAAAGTCGTCATCCAGTACCTCCTGGCCGGCTTCTCGGTGCACCTGGGTCTCTTCTTCCTCGCGGTGCGCCGCCAGTGGTTGTCGACCAAGAATCTCTACTGGGGGACGCTGCTGTTCGACGTGTTCCTCGTGACGGTGCTCATCCGCTACACGGGCGGCATGGAGTCGGACTTTTTCCTCCTGTACTTTTTGTCCATCGGGTTCGGGTCGTACTACCTGGGAATGAACTCGGGACTGTTGTTGAGCTTCATCGCCACGCTGAACTACCTGCTCACGAACAACCAGGCGATCCCCGGGATGTACTTCGGCGACCTGCTGTTGCGCATGGCCCTCCTGTGGGCCTTTGCGTATGCCGCCGGGTACATGGCGGAGTTCTTCCGCCAGTCGGAGGAACGCCTGCTGCGCGCGCTCAACACGCTCAATCAGCGCACCTCCGAACTGGAGAAGGCTCACGCCGAGCTGGAGACGGTGTACGAGACGGCGCAGAGCCTGGGCGAGCACAACGACCCGGAGAAGATCACGGATGAGTTACTGGCGATCGCTCTGAAAATCCTGGGCTATCAGCACCTCGGCGTGCTCCTGTTCAACCAGAACCGCAACGGCCTGTTGCTCGTGGCGCGCATGGAACGGGGCCAGACGGAGCGCCTCAAGCCGCCCGTGTTGTTCGATCTGCAGGGCATCCCGGGGTACGTGGCGCGCACCGGCCGCGCGCAGCGCCTGTACGACGTGTCCACCGACGATCGCTACCAGCCCGGACTCTCCGGGGCGCGCAGTGAACTGGCCGTGCCCATGATCTCGCGCGGCGTGACGATCGGCGCGCTCAACGCCGAATCCTCTGAGGTGGGCGCCTTCTCCGAAGTGGACGAGAAAATCCTCACCATCCTGGCCTCGTCGGCCGCCATGGGGCTGGAAAACGCGCGCCTGCACAAGCAGCTCGAGGACCAGTCCACCAAGGACGTGCTCACGGGCACCTACAACTACCGTGCCTTCACCGAGCGCTTTGCGGAGGAGCAGCGCCGCGCACGGCGGTACGACCAGCCGCTGTCGCTCATCATGGTGGACGTCGACAACTTCAAGGTGTGCAACGATTCCTACGGTCATCAGGCGGGGAACCTGGTGCTCAAGGGCATCACGCGGGTGGTCTGCGGCATCGTGCGCGACACCGACATGGTGTGCCGTTACGGCGGCGACGAGTTCATCGTGATTCTGCCGCAGACCGTCGCGGCCGACGCCTCGGACATCGGCGACCGGATCCGCACGGAAGTGGAGCGCACAGTGTTCTCCGAAGAGGGCCTCCTCCCCTCGTTACGCGTCACCGTGTCCATCGGCATCTCCACGTACCCCGACAACGGCGGCACGGCCGACCACATCGTGGAGCTGGTGGACAAGGCGCTTTACCGCGCCAAGAGTTCGGGCAAGAACGCCGTCTGCGCCATCTGACGGCCTCGATTCGCTTCTGCCGCGCCCGCCCTCAAGCTCCACGGTTCGCTGACTCCGTGAGTCCGTCCGTGTGCCCTCCTGCCGGAGGATGAGCGGGCGCCCGTTGGTTCGATTCCGTATATTGATCCGCAGTGGAGAGCGTCAACGGTCCAGGCTCGGAGTCACAGGTCACAGCGGAGGAACCGACCTCCGAATCCCCGGCCGCGTCAAACGCGACAGGCGAGAGTCTGTGGCAGCGCATGTTCGCTTCTCTGGCCATCCGCCCCTACCGGATCTTCTTCATCGGCCAGGGCATCTCGCTCGTGGGCACGTGGATGCGCATGACGGCCCAGGGCTGGCTGGTGTATGATCTCACGGGCTCCAAGCTCCTCCTGGGCACGGTGTCGGCGCTCGGCCTGTTGCCCCTGTTCTTCCTGTCGTCGGTGGCCGGAGCGCTGGCCGACCGGTGGCCCAAGCGACAACTTCTGTTGTGGGCCCAGAGTTCCATGATGGTGGTCTCTCTCACAGTGGCCATTCTCGTGGCGTCCGGGGAGATTCGCGTGTGGCACCTGATGGTGTCCGCTGCCCTGATCGGTTTTGCAGTCGGCGTAAGCCTTGTGACCACGAGCGCCCAGTCGTCGCGCACGTACGCCAACGCGCGCTCCGCCGCGAATCCTGAGAACGCGACCCAGCCTCCATTCAG
>DAIOGN010000068.1:0-2035 GCA_036745245.1 Candidatus Zixiibacteriota bacterium | reverse complement strand
CGGTACGGCCTTCGCATTCGATCTGCCCACGCGCCAGTCGTTCTTCATCACGCTGGTGGGGCGGCGTGACCTGCTCAACGCCATCGCGCTGAACTCCGCGGCCTTCAACGCCGCGCGCATCATCGGCCCGGCCACCGCGGGCGTGATCATGGCCTCCTTCGGACTGGCCGCCTGTTTCTATGCCGATGCCGCCAGCTTCCTGGCCGTGATCGGAAGTCTGTTGCTCCTGCGCGTGCACGAAGCGCCGCGCACGGGACCGGCGAGTTCCCACATGCAGATGCTGCGCGAGGGCTTTGCCTACGTGCGCGCCACCCGGAGCGTGCGCACGCTCCTGTTTCTCCTGGCGGTGGTGTGTGTCTTCGGCTGGTCGTACGTGGCGCTGCTCCCGGCGTATGCACGCGACGTACTGGCGCTGCGCGAGGCGGGCTACGGCGGGCTGCTGGCGGCGCACGGGGCCGGGGCCCTCGCCGGTGCGCTCTTCGTGGCGAGCCGCGGGGAGAAGCGGCGCACGCGCACGCAGGTATTCGGCGGGCTGTGGCTCTTTTCGCTCTCTCTCGGAGTCTTCGCCCTGTCCGGCTGGCCTCTTTTGGCCACTCTCGCGCTTTCGTTTTCCGGAGCCGGGCTCATCGTGTTCATCTCCACCGCAAACACGCAGATCCAGATCACCGTACCCGACGCACTGCGCGGCCGCGTCATGGGTGTGTGGGGCCTTGTGTTCGGAGGCGGATTGCCCCTGGGCAGCGTGACGCTCGGGGCGCTGGCGGAGAAGTTCGGAGTGCGCGCGGCGCTCCTGCTCGGAGCGTGCGTGTGCCTCGTGATGAGCGTGGTGGTGTTTCTGAGGCTCCCGCCGAAGCCTTCGCCCGACCCCAGCGGGTCGGCGGACGGCAGGTCCGAGCCTCTCGCCGTTCCGGCTGCCTGAGTCAGGCGCCCGATCGCCGCGCCCGGATCCCGAGCGACACAAGTTCGCCCAGGATCTTCTGTGCATGATCTCCCTGAATCTCGAGGCGACCGTCCTTCACGGTGCCGCCCGTGGCGCACAGCCGCTTGATGCGGGCGCACAACGCCTGCAACTGCGCGTTGGGCAGCTCCAGGTCGTACACCACGGTCACCCAGCGGCCCGCGCGGTGGGCTTTCTCACGCTGCACGCGTGCCGACAGCCCCGCGGGCAGCGGCTCCTCCGAGACACGGGGGGGCTCGACCGGAGGCGGAGACTCCGCTTTCCGTGTGGAATACACCACGCGGTCATCCGGGCGACGGGACTTCATGGGGCTCTCAGTGCCACCTTAAAGCTCCGGCGCGTTGGCCGCAAGCACGTCGTACTCACGCGGGTGGGGAGAATCCGCTTGTGCAGGCAGCCGTCCGGGTGTAACCAGTGCCGTTTCCAGCCGTACTCGAGGGGGACCTATTGCAGAAGGCAAAGATACGATACCGGATCGGGCGTTCGAAAATTCACGGACGGGGCGTGTTTGCCACCGAGCGCATCCGCAAGGGCACACGCATCGTCGAGTATCTCGGAGAGATCATCACCGACGAGGAAGCCGATCGCCGGGATCGGGGCCGGCACCACGTCTGGTTCTTCGATCTCGATTGCGGTCACGTGATCGACGGGGACCCGCGGCTCCCGGGACCGTGCGTGAATCACTCCTGTCGTCCCAACTGCTTCTCGGAAATCTGCGAAAGCCGCGTCTTCATCATCGCCGACCGCTCCATCCAGCCGGGCGAGGAACTCACGTACGACTACCGCCTCGAAGCCGACGCGAAGGTGTGGCGCTGTCGTTGCGGAGCCCCCGGCTGCCGCGGCACGATCAATCGCCGGCCGAGGCGCACGGCCAAAGCGTCCCGGCGGTAGATCCCGGCCGAGAACTCTCCCGAAGCCCCGCCTCCTGCCGGTCGGCCGTGACACGCCGGCCCCCAGAGACTCCGTGCTTGTAAACGTGGCTTTGGTGCAGCATCAAGCCGGCCGGGACGTCGATCTCGACTTGAGCCTGCACCTTCTGCGCAAGCGTCCCGACTTCGTCTGCTTTCCCGAATACTG
>DAIOGN010000067.1:10995-18133 GCA_036745245.1 Candidatus Zixiibacteriota bacterium | reverse complement strand
AGAAGATCTGTATACCGGCATCGGCGGCCATTTCAAGCGCGGTACGCCGGATGAGGTGGCCGTCGCGGAGATGCTTTTCACGCGCAAGGGGTGCGAGCGCGCGATCCGTTACGCCTTTGATCTGGCGCGCGGACGCGGCCGCCGGCGAAAGCTCACCCTGGTGGACAAGGCGAATGCCGTTCGCGCCATGGACATCTGGACCCGCACGTTCGCGGAGGTGGGCAGGGAATACACCGACGTGGAGCAGGACCACGCCTACATCGATGCGGCCTGCATGTGGATGGTGAAGAATCCGGAGTGGTTCGACGTGGTGGTGGTGAACAACATGTTCGGCGACATCCTCACCGATCTGGGTGCCATGGTCCAGGGCGGCATGGGCATCGCCGCCTCGGGCAACATTCACCCCGGGCAGGTGTCGATGTTCGAGCCCATCCACGGCTCGGCGCCGAAGTACAAGGGCCGCGGGGTAGCCAATCCCATCGCCGCGATCATGGCGGCGTCGATGATGCTCGATTATCTGGGCGAGGCCGATGCGGCGCAGGCCATCGAGCGGGCCGTGGCAGGGCTCCTGCAATCGGGGGCCATCCGATCGCTTGGGGCCGATTCAGGGCATTCCACCTCGGAGATCGGCGATCTCGTGGTGGAGCGGCTGCCGCAGGCGTTCGCGGTTTGCTGAGCTACCATCTGCCGGGAGTCCTGGCCTTCGTCTACTTCATTCCTCATCGTCGTCCGTCAGCATCAGGTCGAGATTCCGGACGACTGGGGCGTTCAGCTTGTCTCGGAGAAGCTGCTTCTGACGGGCGCGTTTCTTGCTCCATTCGTGGCGCGTAGCCGGATTGGGAACGAACTCGAACAACTCCCCGGGCTCACAATGCAGCGCTTCACAGAGCTTCTCGAGCATGTCGAATTTGATAGAGGCCGACCGCTCATTCTTCAGCCGACGGAGTGTGGGTACCGATAGCCCCGTTTCGTGAGCGATCCAGGTGAGGGGTAAATTGTCCTCCTGTAGCCGCAGGTGAAACAAGAGGCGGATGGGCACGACCCTAGGTGCTCCTGCGGGCCATGGCGCGTGAGATCGACATGGGCAAAAGATCGGGATTCCGCGGGCAGATTGGAATCACATCTGATCCTTGAACGTCTCGCTCGCCCGGGCCCGGACGTTTGCGCGGATAAAGTCAGGTGCGTCCAGCCATCCTTACGGGTCGCCCAAGACAGTGCCAGGACAACGGTCGTCTCGCCCCGGGAGTGCGGCTGAGGTCGGGGGACACGCTTCAGAACAGCCGGCATGCAGTAATGGACCGCTGGCAGCAACGGTCCGTTGGCAGTAACGGTCTACTGGCAGTAATGGTCCACTGGCAGTGATGGTCCATTGGCGGTGAAGGTCCACTGGCAGTAGTGGTCCATTGGCGGTAAAGGTCCACTGGCAGTAATGGTCCGCTGGCAGTAATGGTCCGCTGGCAGCGACGGCCCACAGGCTGTATGGTTGCTTTTTGCGTTTTTCGTCACACGATCACAATGGCGACGTTTCGTATCGTTTGCTGACCGCAAACGATCAGTTTTCGGCGTCCAAATTGTGATCGTTTCGATATTCGAACTGATCGGATTCGATCAATATTTGCCTGTCCGATTTTGATCGTTTGGATACCACAATTGATCGCGATCGAACATGAATTGATGGTGTGATGAAAAACGCGAAATTCAAAGATGATGGGGGGTGGCCTTCAGGAATTGATCGGGGGTCGCCTAACGCGAACATCAACGAAGATGCGGGTGGCCTTCAGGAATTGATCGGGGGTCGCCTAACACGAACATCAACGAAGATGCGGGTGGCCTTCAGGAATTGATCCGGGGTCGCGCAACGCGATCATCAACGTGGGCGCAGGCGAATGGGCATGAGCGCAGACCGACTTCACCGCAGAGGGCGTTGGGATCAACGACCGCCTGGGTACACAGCCGTCGCGAGACCGCGGGCCCAGGCCGCCTACACCTCAGATCGCGCCAGGATCAACGACCGGCCGGGCACCGAGCTGTCGCGCGAATGTGACCGCAGGCCGCCTGCACCTCAGATGGCGTCAGGATCAGCGACCAGCCGGGCGCCCAGCTGTCGCGCAACCGTAAGCAGATCGAAATAATTCGTCTGCATCGTTACTTTACCGTCAGCCACCGTCATCACAGCAATACCGGACAAGGTCACACGTTTTCCCGTGGGAGCCAGATCGAAGAAGCTGCCGTTGTGGGTGCCCGAGGCAGTCCACTGCGCGAAAATGCGATCGCCCGAAACCGCGATGTCGTCGTAGCGCACCGTGAAGTCGGGGAAGGACGCCTGCTGACCGAGAATGAACTGCTTGAGCTGCTCCAACGACGTCATGGGGGTGGGGCTGAACGGATCATTCGAGACGACGTTCTCAGCCAGCACCAGGGCCATGCTGTTGAAGTCGGGCGTGTTGCGCGCCACGGCCAGCGTGGAGCAGATGGACACGGCCTGCGCCTGCGTGAGCGCGGCGGGAGTGGATGCCGCCGGGGCTTGCGTCTGAGTGTCGGTTTGCGGCTGACACGCGGAGAACAGGACGGCGCCCAGCAGGGTCGCCGCGACAGCATGGAACTTCAGAGAATTCAACGTCTTCAATTTCGCCTCCAGCGATGCTCGTGAGTGAGCCGGGGTTCCTCCCCGACCGTGGAAGCCGCTAATTTACCGCAGGGGTGGGTGGAGGCAAGAGGGAGAAAGGCTGCAGGGCGCCTGGTGCTGTCCCCCTGGTGCGGCCCGCCCGGTCCCCTCAAAGCAAGGGCGAACAATCGCGCTCCGAAGTGCGGCCTGCCCGGTCTCCTCAAGACAAGAGCAAATGATCGCGCTCTGGCGCGGCCCGCGATGCCGCCCGCGGGCGCGTGGATCAGCTCAGCGCGCGCTTCACCGCCGCAACGGCGCGCGCCACGTCGCTCTCGTTGGTGCGCCAGTTGGAGACGCTCACGCGCATGCAGCGCTTCCCATGCCAGTCGACGCCGCGGAAGAACACCTCGCCGTCGGCCACGATGCGGTCAATCACCAGGTTAGTGCGCCGCGCGTGGTCTGCTTCGACGGCGCCGGCCCGGGTCTCGACGAACCGCACCAATCCCTGATTGAGTGTGGGCACGAACACCGCCTCCGCCCCGGGCAACTGGCCGATCTGCACCACCAGCTCCCGCGCATGGCGACAGCAGCGTTCCACCAGGTCCACCACGCCGTCCCGACCCAGCTCACGGAGGGCCGCATAGATGGCGGGTCCGCGTGCCCGGCGGGAGAATTCGGGCACGTAATCCAGCTGGTCGCGAACGTCACTCGAGTGCACCAGGTAACTTGCCGTTTGCGTCATGGAAGCCCGGTGCGAGTCGGGATGTGCGACAAACGCCAGGCCGGAATCGTACGGCACATTCAGCCACTTGTGTGCGTCGGTGGCCCACGAGTCCGCTTTCTCGACACCCCGGCTGAGGTGTCGCAAGGACGGCGCCGACTGAGCCCACAGGCCGAACGCGCCGTCCACATGCACCCAGGCTCCGTGCTCGTGCGCCAGGGGGATGAGTTGCTCGAAAAGGTCAAAGGCCCCCGTATTGATCTCGCCTGCGAGCAGATGAACGATCATGGGCTCTCCGCGACGTGCTTCCAGCTCCCGTGCCAGCGACTCACGGCGCACGCGGGTCTGCGCGTCGACCTCCAGCATCACCTTGCAGTCGGTGCCCAGGCCCAAAAGGCGCAGCGAGCGATCCATCGTGCTGTGCAATTCCGGATTGGTCAGCATGTGAACTCGCGGCGCACCCGTGAGTCCGCGCTTCTGCACATCCCAGCCCTGACGCGCCAGCACGTGATGTCGCGCCGCCGCCAGGCACGTGGTGTTTGCCATCTGGCAGCCCGTGACCAACGCGAAGCTCGAGTGACGTGGCAGGCCGAGCAGGTCAAGGAGCCACTCGCCCACCACTTCCTCCGTGATCGCCATGGCCGGCGCCACGGCGAACATGCCTGCGTTCTGGTCCCACGTGGACACCATCCATTCCGCGGCCACGGTGGAGGGAAGCGAACCTCCGATCACCCAGGCAAAGAACCGGCCCATGGTGGTTCCCAGCAATCCGCCGCTCACTCCGGCCACCAGTTCGTCGACGATCTGTTCAGGCGGCTCGCCCGTATGAGGCAGCGGCTTGCGCAGCCGGGAACGCAGGAGTTCGGCCGAGGCCGTGGCACTCACCGGCGCTGTGTCGAGGAGGTCGAGGTACGCGAGGGCGTGAGCATGCGCGCGATCCAGCGCGCGGCGATAATCGTCAGCAGGAGCCATGGCGGAAACTAACACGGCGAGCGGTGATCGTGGAGTAGAAACTGCGTTACTCGGGCCGAATACTTTGCGCGGTCAAGGTATCGCAGGCCTCGCGCCAGCCCCGCGACCCCGAACCTGTTTCAGCAAGTCGTCCGCACAATCAGCGCGGACGGAGAACGCCCGGCACTCTGCTCGCCCTTCAGCCGCAGGGTGGCACGCCGCCTTTGAACACGTAGTTCACCAGATAGATGATGTCCGCCGAATTGAGGGTGCCCGTGCAATTCACGTCTCCGGAGACTCCTGCGCACGCGGGCTGCGGCCCGCCCTTGAAAACGTGGTTCACCAGAAAGATGATGTCAGCGGAATTGATCGTGCCCGTTGAGTTCACGTCACCCCGAGCCGCGCAACCTGGCGCGAAGGTGAGTGTGCCGCTCACGTACTCGTTGGCGTCATAGGTGTCGTCGGTGGAGTCGGTGCACGCCGGTGGATTCGCGCAGTATACCGTGTCGCGCAGGCCGATGAGGTTCCCGATGGGGTCGGAAAAACTGCTGAACACCGTCTGGGCAAACACCGTCACCGACCGGTCCTGGAGCGTATCCATCACGGAGGTGGGTGCGATCCTGCGCATGGTAAACGAACAGACGCGGTAAGGAACCAGGCTCGGCGCCAAAGGCGGCGGCGTGGGTCCACCCGGCAGATTGTTGATCCCGGCAATGTTGAGAACGATGTCCGACAGTTTGGTCTCATCCTTGAAATCCCAGCCGGAGATCGCCGAGCCAGTGAAATTCAACGAGGGAAACAACACAGCCGAGTCAGGGATTTCCACCAGGTCCGGGCGATTCACGGACAGGCGGAGATTGATGGCGGCCAGTGGAATGTCAGTGGACGTGATGTACACCGCCATCGTCACGAACTCGCTGTACGGTGAGGCCACCGTGTCGACGAATTGCACGGTCACGATGCTGTCGCCCGGTCCGGCGGCCACGGGGGCGGCGCACAGGAGGCTCACACACACGGCGGCCATGCCGGTGCACACGGCGGAGCGCAGAGTCATACTCTTCAGTTGATCGGATGTCATTGAAACCGTCCTTACTATTCGAAAAACTAAAAGCACCTTGTAGATGTAGATCCGCTAGAGGACGGTGGGATCTGCAGTCTGGTCGCTCTCAATGTACTCCGGGCCGGCGTGTCCGTCAACGATTCCCGGCCCCCCTTCGCGAAACCTGCCTTGCGGCCTCCGAAGGGGTCACCCTACTCTCTGTCATGAGGCTCCCCACTCGAGAAGCTGGTCTCCAGGTATCCTGAGGGTCCTACACCTGCGCCTCCCCTACGCCCAACGGGTTATTGAACTTCTGGCCCTCCGCAGAAGCATGGTCGGGCTTCTGTCCATGGCGATTCTCGTGGGCCTGGGCGAGAAACTGGCCGAGCGGTTCCTGCCCCTCTACCTCCTGGCCCTCGGGGGAGGCACTCTGGCCGTGGGGCTGCTCAACGGCATGGACAACTTCTTAAGCGCGCTCTACTCGTATCAGGGCGGCACTCTCTCCGACCGGTGGGGACCGAGGCGGGCGTTGCGGTGGTTCAATGTCGTCTCCATGCTCGGCTACGTTATCGTCATCGCCTTTCCCACGTGGCAGGCGGTGCTGATCGGCGCTGTGTTCTTCATCTCGTGGACGGCGATTTCACTTCCGGCCATCATGGATCTGGTGTCCCGGACGCTGCCGGCGCACAAGCGCACGATGGGCGTCTCCATGCACTCCATGGTAAAACGCATTCCCATGGCGCTGGGACCGGTCATCGGTGGCATCCTGATCGGTGTGTTCGGCGAAGTGACGGGCATCCGGCTGGCGTTCGTGCTGGCGCTCGTGACGGCACTCCTGTCGCTGGTGATTCAGGAACGGTTGCTTCCGCCCGATCCGCCGCGAGCTTCGCACACCACGTCCGCGCGTGCATCCGCTGGATCGCTCCTGCCGCACCCGCTGCGCCGGCTCCTCGTGGCCGACATGCTGGTGCGCTTTTGCGAGCAGATTCCTTACGCGTTCGTGGTGATCTGGTGCGTGAGCATGAAGGGCATCTCTGCCTTCGAGTTCGGACTGCTCACCACGATTGAGATGGCCACCTCCGTACTGGTGTACATTCCCGTGGCGTACCTCGCCGATCGCGGCACCAAGAAGCCTTACGTGGTCACGACGTTTCTATTCTTCACGTTGTTTCCACTGGTGCTTCTGTTCTCGCAGTCGTTCTGGGCCATGGCCCTGGCCTTCGTGATCCGCGGCCTGAAGGAATTCGGCGAACCCACTCGCAAAGCACTCATCATGGACCTCGCGCCGGAGGATCGCAAGGCGGCAGCCTTCGGCTTGTACTATCTTATGCGCGACCTGGTGGTTTCTGTAGCCGCATTCGGCGGAGCTCTTTTGTGGGACGCCAGCGTGCTCCAGCAATGCACAGCCAGCCTGGGAATCGGCACCGCGTTTGCAGCCTGGTATGCCAGCGTGGCCTCGCCGACCTTGAATTTCGCGGTGGCATCCGCGTTCGGGCTGGCGGGTACACTATACTTTGCGGTCTTCGGCAGGGACCTGGGGCGTACCGTCCCGGCCCCGAAGCGATCCTGAGGAGGGTCCATGGAGCGCATTCTCGAACCCGAACTGATGGACGACGCCCAGCGCGCCGGCGCGTACGCCAAGGCCGACTTCGCGAAGTCGAATCAGCAGTTCGTCAATCAGCTTGCTCATGCGCTCCGCGGCGGCACGGACACGACGGAGGGAATCTCTCGCCGACTCGCTGAGCTCGTCGGCGCAGTCGATTTCAAGCGCCTCGCTGAACCCGTCGATGTGGGTCCAGCGCCCATAGCCGACGCCGTTGCG
>DAIOGN010000067.1:0-10985 GCA_036745245.1 Candidatus Zixiibacteriota bacterium | reverse complement strand
CAGCTCGTGTCGGACTTTCCCGCGCTTGCGGGCACCGCAGTGGACTTCGGCACAGGCCCCGCCGACGTCATGATCCGGCTGGCCAGAGCCAACCCGAAACTCGCCATCACCGGTGTGGACGGCTCGGAGCCCATGGTGCGCCTCGCGGAACGCGCGGTGCAGGCGGAAGGCCTGGATCGGCGCATCACCATGCTGTGTGCGCGCCTGCCCAATCTGCCTCTGCCTGATTCCTCATTCGACGCAGTGCTGTCGAAGGACCTGTTACATCACCTGCCCGATCCCGGCGTCCTGTGGGCGGAAGCCAAGCGACTTGCGAAGTCCGGCGGCGTAGTCTTCGTGATGGATCTCTTCCGTCCCGACACCCTGGGTGAAGTGAAGCAGCTGGTGCAGGAAGTCACAGGGCAGGCGGACCCCATGGTGCAGGAGGACTTCTTCAACTCCCTGTGCGCCGCATTCACGCTGGACGAAGTGAAAGCTCAGGTGGCTGCCGCAGGCATCCCCGCGACCGTGGAGCGCATAAGCGACAGGCACATGCTCGTCCGTGGGCGGGTGACTTGATTGCGCCCTGACTACGGACAGGTAAAGAGTCCGTAGTAAATCACTCTGCAATTCAGGCAGGGTGGATCCCCGCCACCCTTGAAAGCCACCGCGCCGTTTCCCAGAAACAGATAGTTCAGGTAGTGGATCACATCGGAGGCCGTCACCGTGCCCGTGCACGTCACATCGCCGTTTGCCGGACAGGGCAGAGGCGGAGGGCCGCTTCTAAAGATGTAGTTGATACAACCAATGAGATCGGCCGATGTGATAGCGCCACTTCCGTTGAAGTCACCGGAGAGCACAATGGGACAGTCCCGCCAGTAGGGCACGTGGGGGAAGCCCCACACGGGACCGGGCCCGATGTCGCCACGGGTGCCGTCAGAATCATTGTACGATGGACCGGGATCACCGGCATCGATGCCTGGCGAGCCCGGCTGTAGTGAAAAGTCGCCGACCGCCGGATCGTTGAACATGGGATCAGCTACCACATCGCCTATGCCCGCTGTGCCATTCGAATCATTGTCCCAGAAGAGATTGTATCCGACCGTGCCGATGGGTACCGAGAGGGCTTTGCCGCGCTGACCGACAAAAATGTTATTGCGCACGTCCGCACCTGAGGAGCTCACAACCAGGCCGCCTCCGTTCCCCACGAAGGCGTTGTTGCGGATGTAGGTGTACTGACTTCTGCTCTCGACCACGCTTGCGGCAAACTGATTCCCATGCACCAGATTGTGATGCATATTGAGCAGCGTCCCCACATCCACGGCTACCGCGCTGCCACTCCGGCCCCAATTGCAGAAGATTTCGCTGTGGTGGATGACCGCTCCGCCCGTCTGGATGGCACGAACGGCACCACCCTTTTGAGCGGCATTATCGTGAAGTCGACTGTAGCGGATCGTGGGCATGGACGATCCACGGCTGTACACGCCGTGACCCCCGCGACCTTCCTCTTCGTTCCGGCTGATGTCGCAATTCTGGATGATCGGCCCTGAGTTGAGGCAGTCGATCCCGGCGGCGTCTCTGGCATTGCGCACGGTGAAGCCGTCGAGAATGGCACCCGAACCTTCACCCGAGATGAAGCGCACCACGGCCACCTGAAAGAGGTGACCTTCGATTACGGTTGAATCGCGTCCCGCCAGCCCGAGCACCACAATGGCCTTACCTGCATAGTTGATGTGCTCTTTGTATAAGCCTGGCGATACGGCCACCGTGTCGGAGTTCGCCGCCGCGTCGATGGCAGATTGAATCGTTGGGTACGCGTCCGGCACCGAGAGCGTGGCGGCATGCGCCCATGTGGCCGTGACGATCAGCCAACCTGTGGCCAGTTGCTTCATGATGAAAGCCCTCCGCGGGGACATTGGGAAGACGAGGGCAATGTACCTCATCGCGGCCGACGATCAAGTGGCGAGTCCAGTTGAGAACAAGCTCAACCAGTCGTCGGGCATCGGCCAAACGTGTAGACGATGTCCCCTAACTAGAGCAGCACTCTAGCATGGATCCGGGCCGCCCTTGAACACGTAGTTCACCAGATAAATGATGTCGGAAGCCGTGATCGCACCCGAGCACTCCAAGTCTCCACTCGCCCCGTTACAGGCGGGCTCGGGGCCGGCCTTGAACACATGGTTCACCAAATAGATGATGTCGGATGAGGTAATGGTACCGCTCGAGTTGACGTCGCCACGAGCGGCCTCACATAGAAGGTTCTCCAGTATGTAGATGGAGTCTGCGTCCAAGGATGCGACCACGATGTCGAAGTCGACGTCCTCATCCAGTGTAGCGGCGGCCACTGATATGAGATAGCCCTCTACTTGAATTCGCAGGGGCAGCTGAAATGTGCCATCACCAAGATTCTCCAGGATAGAAATACTGTCGGACGCGTAACTGTCGCCGATGATCAGATCCATGTCTCCATCCAGATCAAGGTCAGCGGCTGCCACAGATTCCGGCATGATCCCAGCCGCATAGTGGACCGGCGGCGGAAACCCCGGATCGCCACCCTTCATCAGCACTGAGGCGGACTGCCCTCCTTGGTTTGCCGAAACAAGATCAACATCGCCGTCGCCATCCAGGTCTGCGCCGAGCGCATCCCTGGGGCCGTTACCCACAGGATACGAGGTGATTGCGGAGACCGAGCCTGCACCGTTGTTCTCGAAAACGGACACCGTATGGTTAGTGTTGGCTGTGAGCGCGTCCAGGTCGGTGTCGCCGTCGATATCGACAGATGCGATCCTCCAGGGAGCGGTATCCGCCGTATATTCGCCCGTCAGAAGCAATGCGCCGTCTCCGAGATTTGTGAAGATGGTGATGCGTCCCTGGCTTCCAGTCATGTCAAACCTCGCCATAGCCACATCGGGTATATCATCTCCGCTTAGGTCTGCGCATGTTACATCAAATGGGTAGTAGCCTGGAGGCAGGATGGGCTGCACGATGGCCGGCTGGAATGTGGCATTCCCATTGTTCTCGAGGGTGGCCAGACTGATACTCTCCCAATTCACTACGACTAAATCGAGGTCAAGGTCACCATCCAGGTCGCCGGCGTCGATGGATGCGGCCGATACGCCGCCACTGGCATACAACACAGCATCCTCAAAGGTACCATCTCCATTATTCCTTAATACAGCCAGGTTGAATCCCGGTGCAAAACTGGACGCAGCCAGGTCGAGATCACCATCTGCGTCCAGATCCGCGGCGATCACCGCATGGGGATTGGGTCCCGCCTTGAGGGCCACCCTCGGGGCGAACGTCGGAATCTCGGCTTGGCCGGATTCGCAAACCCAGAGGAGGCAGACGGCGAGGGGCACGAGGGAACACAGGTCGTTCTTCATGGTCTCAGTCTCTGATAGAGGTGCTATGGACAGGGTGGCCCTTGGCTGAATATAGCCTCATTTCTCCAGAATGATGTGTAAACGATGTCCCCGGAATAAACCTGAAATGCGGGGAGCCTGGGATACATACAGAACTCTCCTGGAGGCTACGTAGCCGTACCCTGGCCAACGACTACCACACCACCTTGTCGAGCCTCACGAACGACTGGCCTTTCAATTCCATCCACGGGCAGGGAGTTGTTTGACGCCTACGGGCAGCCCCAGGTAAAGGGGATGAGCGGGCAAACGTCGCAGGGCGCCGGGCCTGCCTTGAGCACGGAATTCACCAGATAGATAATGTCGGAGGTCGTCACACTTCCGGAACAGTTTACATCACCCACTCCGATGCACGGAGTCGGCTCCACACCGTCTTTCAGCACATAGCCCACCAGGTAGATGATGTCGGCGGTGTTGCGATTGCCTGACATGTTCACGTCGCCTGTGAGCGCCACTGGGCAAACCGACGCCACAGATCCGGACATCGAAAGATCATCCAGCTGAAACCATGTACCGAGGTGTGGAACCAGATTTCCGAGCGCTCCCGAAGCGTTGATGGCCACCCATGCGGATTCGGGCTGGATGTGGTAGTTGTAAACGATCGGCACCGAGAAGGCCAGGTAGGTGGAGGTTGGCATCGAAATGTCCAGGTTGCCCACGCCTACCTGGTAGATTCCGTTCAACAGCACTACAGTGATATGGACATAGTCACCGAACTGCGGACTGAGCTTGTAGAAGCCATCCAGCGCTGCCCAGCGCGTGGTGGTTGGGAAAAGCTGTCCAGAAATGCCTCCGGTAGAGAGCGCGGGGATGGCTGTATCCCCAGGGCTGCGTTCGATCACCTCTCCACGCACTGCCCAGGACCCCGAGCGTTGGTCGGATGTCTGCGTGACAGGGTCGGGGGGAAAACCAAAATTCGTAGTGAACCAGCCGACCGGCTGGCCCGAGCTCCACGACTCGAAGCCGGGATTAGGTATGGGGTTTTGCGCCATCCCCGGGTTGGCCGAAAGCGAAAGCGCAAGAAAAGTGAAGGCCGAAATTCTCCAGTTGGCCATGGGCGGACCTCCGAATGGAAGATCGCTAAATCTAAACAGTCCTCGGGTAATTGTAAAGCGTCACCTTCCCTTGTCGGGCTCGAAATGGCACCGTTTTGGGGAGAACGTCACTGAGGATGTAGATGTGCTCCAAAAGTGTAAACCGTGTGCCTTGAATGAAGTGTAAAGGATGTGCCTTGAATATACTTGAAATGCGGGGAGCCTGGGATACATATAGAACTCTGATTGAACTGGCATAGTCGTCACTCTGTCCAGGCGCCCTTTGGAGAAGGTCAGTTACGGTCACTCTTGCGCTCAAAGACCACCTCGACAGTGTCTCTTCCACCGGGCAGCCAGCTCACCTCCCGAGCAACCTCATACTTCCCGTCATGGAATCGGAAGTACGTTGCTGTGCGGCGTATCGTGCTATCCAGCGGCCCCGCCCTGATCCTCTGGTGATTCTCATGAACTACAATGACCGGAAGTTCCGAATCGTCCGTCTCGACGATGCTGGCGCCGGCGTCTCCGGAAAACACCGGATACATTTGACTGTTGGCGGAATCCATGCGCCCCAATACCCGTAGGGACGCATCCAACCCCGTAACACTGAGGACCCTTAGACCCCGAACACGTTGCCCAAAGTGACAATTCAATACTAGCTCTGGCAACCCGTCGCCTGTGATATCCGCGAACCTTTCGGTATCGCAGGCAATGGCCCCAAGCGGTTCGCAGCCGTAGTACACTGATGTGTCCGGCCCATCTGCCACCAAAGCGGCCGGAAACGCCCAAGTGTCCAATCCAACTCCGATGTGAAGCAAGGCAACCATCACAGTGGCGTCCCCGTGTGCTCCTTTGCACCGGCCCGTCTCCTCAAGTCCAATGATTATCTGTTCAGACAGGCTCCTGCCTGAGTCTTCTGGATCTTCGGTCCTGAACCTCCACAGCCAAGTGCTGTCGCACCTCTCAATGAAAGCGGCCACGTCACACAGCTTCGCGTGGAGCAACTGAGAATCGCGAGTCTTGTCGGCGGTCTGAGCGACGGCGCACTGGGCGGAGAGAAGTAGACAGAGCCGAATGGGGAACCTCGCGATGCGTTTCAACTCACGCGTCCCCTTGAGGGTGGGAAAGGCGCTTCGCCGCTGAACGGGCCATGTGTACTGATATCAGCATCGTCATATTCACTGGCGGAGGGGCAGGGATTCGAACCCTGGGACCTCTTGCAAGGTCAACGGTTTTCGAGACCGCCCCGATCAACCACTCTGGCACCCCTCCGTCAAAGCAAAAGGCGATCTACTCGATCGCCGGGCGCACCCCGAACAATGAAAAGAAGAATTCCGTCGAGGGGCGCACGAGGCGGAAAATTATGAGTCCGATCACCGCAAACAAGGCGAATTCCGGCAGGGTTCCACCCATTAGATACCACACCAGTCCGTACGCAGAGCAGGCCGCAGCCAGGTTCATCAGCACCAGGTACCTGGAGAACACGTAGGCGGTCGTGGGGACGGCCTGGCCCGGCGTCGATGTCGAGAGCGGCTTCAGCCAGATCTTCTTCAGAAACAGGGACGTCGGGATCTCCATCAACGCCACGGCGAGAAGCGCGTAGAACATGACCCGTTCCCGGGGCTGGACGCCTTCGATGTCAGCGTTTCCCAGGCGAACGAAGTAGCCGACCGCAAGCAATACCAGAGGCAATCCGAGCGAGTACGCCAGCCCCAGATACATCACCTTTATCTGAGTCTGCTGAATCTCCGTCTGGCTGGGCGCCGCAGCGCCATGCGTGGTCGATTGCGTCGTGGAGTTCAAGATGCCTCCTCCGGCTTTCGCCGCTTCTGAAAAAACGCCTTCATCAACCCCGCCGCCTCCTCCAGTCGCACGCCGTGCGTGGTGGGTACGCGGTGGTTCAGGCGCTTGTCGTTCACGATGTCGTACAGTGAACCGCAAGCGCCCGCTTTGGGATCGGGCGCTCCATATACCAGCCGTGACAACCGCGACCACACGATGGCCCCGGCGCACATGCAACACGGCTCCACAGTCACGTAGAGCGTGCAATCCGTGAGCCGCCACGAACCCAGGCTGGTGGCCGCCGCACCGATCGCCAGAATCTCGGCGTGGGCCGTGGGGTCCTGCAACTGCTCGGTCTGATTGTGTCCGCGACCAATGATCTTCCCCTGGTGCACCACCACGGCGCCCACCGGAACTTCCTCCAGGTCGAACGCCGCCTCCGCCTGTTTCAGGGCGGCGGCCATCCAGTACTCGTCGGGATCGGGAAGCGGCTCGGACATGCCCGGAGAGTACATGTGCAGGGTTCGATCAGCAACTGGTAAGGGTTTATCCACCGTTGCCGGAAATTGGAACAAGGCGCATACTAGGTCTCGATGTTGGGATGCGGTCCGGCCGATAGCAGGAAGGAACCCTGCGAGGAGTCGACCTGTATGAAGCGCGC
This sequence comes from Candidatus Zixiibacteriota bacterium, assembly GCA_036745245.1. Classification (GTDB taxonomy): domain Bacteria; phylum Zixibacteria; class MSB-5A5; order JAUVRN01; family JAUVRN01; genus DAIOGN01. The sequence goes on along the minus strand of DAIOGN010000067.1, from coordinate 4,110 downwards.
CACTCTGATTCTGACCCTGGCCTTGATCTCGAGCACGCAACAGCCCGCGTACGCGGACTCGCTGTCGGTGATTAATTCCGCCTTCGGGACGGGCATCGAGAACCACACCGTGATCGGCGTGGACACCAGCTTCAGCCAGAAGGTCGGAAAACTGTACTTTTGGGCATTGATCGGCGACGCGAAACCCGGCGACACAGTCTACCACGTGTGGAGCATTCGCGGCTGGACGTCACAGCGCATCCGCATTCCTGTTCAGGGCTATCGCTTTCGCACACACTCCGTCAAAACCCTCGGCGACAAGATGGCGGGCCGGTGGGCGGTGCATGTGGAAGACAAAGAGGGCCGGGTGCTGGCCGCCGATTCGGTGACCGTGCACGGCAACTAGTACATAAGGCCATGCTCGACGTCCCCCGCATTCAAGAGGCTCTGAAACGTGAGAAAGTCGATGCCTGGCTGTTGTACGACTTCCGCGGCCAGAACACCCTCGCCCGGGAAGTACTGAGCACGCCCGAACACGCTATCCTCACACGCCGCTGGTTCTACTGCATTCCCGCCACCGGCGAGCCCGTGGCGCTTCAACACGTCATGGAGCCCGAAGCCGTGGCACACCTGCCCGGCAGCCGGATCGTGTATCGCAATCGCGAGACGTTTGAGGCAGGCTTGCGCAAGGCCGCCGGAGGCTTCGCCCGCGTGGCCATGGAATACTCCCCGCGCGCGGCTCTGCCAACACTGTCGCGCGTGGATCGCGGCACCGTGGAACTGGTAGAGAGCGTGGGGCCCAAAGTGGTATCCTCGGCCAACCTGGTGCAGGACTTCCTTGCAGTGCTGAGCGAAGATGAAATCGCCGGTCACCGGCGTGCGTGCATTGCAGTGTTGTTGGTGAAGGAAGCGGCGTTTGCGCGCGCAGCGGACGCCGTGTCACGGAGCGAGACGCTCGGCGAGTACGACCTCCGGGAATTCATGCTGAAGCGCTTTGAAGAGCTTGGCATCGTCACCGACCACGGTCCGATCGTCGCGGTGAACGCGCACGCGGGCCTGCCGCACTACGAACCCGACCGCGCCACCAACACGCCCATCCGCAAGGGCGACCTCCTGCTCATCGACCTGTGGGGAAGAGAACCGGGCGGAGTGTTCGCAGACATTACATGGACTGGGTTTCTCGGCGACCAGGTGCCGGCGCACATCGACAAAGTGTTTCAGGCGGTGCGCCAGGCGCGCGACGCGGCCGTGGCCGCCATCAAGACGGCTCACACAGCAGGGCGCACCGTCACCGGAGCCGAGGCTGATCGGGCGGCTCGCGCGGTGATTGTAAAGGCGGGCCACGGCGACAGGTTCATCCACCGCACCGGACACTCCATCACCACCACCCTGCACGGGCCGGGCGCCAATCTCGACGACTTCGAAACCGAGGACATCCGGCCACTGGTGACGGGGTTGTTGTTTTCCGTGGAGCCGGGAATCTACCTCGACAATTTCGGCATCCGCTCCGAGATCAACGTACTCATGACCCCCACGGGTCCGCAGGTCACCACGCTGCCGCTCCAGACAGAGGTTCTGCCATTACTTCGGATGTAAAGCGTCCCGCGTACTACTTTCCGGTCGTCGTCTTCGGGCAGATCCTGGCGTCGGGCACGTTTCTGGCGGCCAAGGTGGCCATCGCCGATCTGGGCCCGTTTCGCATGGCGCTCTTGCGCTTCGTCATCGCCGCCAGTGTGCTGTGGCCGCTGGGTGAGTACTTTCGTCGTGGACGGAGCATTGAACGGCAGGACCAGTGGCGGCTCTGGGGACTGGGCTTTCTGGCCATTCCGCTCAATCAGGGTCTGTTTCTGTACGGCCTGCAGTGGACCACCACAGGGCACTCCGCACTCCTGTACAGTCTCACGCCGCTTCTGGTCATGGTGATTGCGGCTCGCCGACTGGGCGAGCGTGTCACCGTTGGCCGACTTACAGGGATCCTGATCGCGATCGCGGGAGTGGCCCTGGTGTTCGTGGAGGGTGGCGTCCGGATATCGTCCTCCCAGCTTCGCGGCGACATGCTCACACTCCTGGCCGTGGTGGCCTGGGCCTATTTCACCGTGTTGTGCAAGCCGCTCATCCTGAAGTACGGCGCCATGGTGGTGACGGCCCGAGCCATGACCTATGGCACACTGCTGTTCATCCCCATCGGCGTGTGGTCATTGGCCGATTTCAACCCGGCGGTCGTGTCGTCTGAGGCCTGGACCGGACTGCTCTATTGCGCTCTCGTCACCTCGGTGCTCTTCTACACTCTCTGGAACTGGGCCCTGCGCTACATCGAAGCGGCGCGCGTGGCTGTGTTCAATAATATTCAGCCCGTGGTGGCGGCCCTCCTGGGCTGGTGGCTTCTGGGTGAGGCGATCAGCCCGATGTTCATCGCGGCCGGCCTCCTCGTGGTGGTGGGTGTGGTGATTACGGAGACGTTATGAAGCAGGAGACTATTTCGCGCGTAAAGCGCCAGCTCAAGCGGGCACCCTTTCCCGCACTCCTGGGATTCAAGCTGCGCTCGATCGCGCCCGGGCGCGTGGTGCTGCGGATGCCCAACCGCACCGAGTTTCGTCAATACCGGGGCGTCACGCACGGCGGCGCACTCGCGGCACTCATCGACACGGCTGCGACGTTTGCCACCAACACCCTGATCGGCGAACTCGAAGACTCCGTGACCATCGAACTCAAGGTGAACTACCTGGCGGCGGGGACGGGTCGCCACCTCGAGGCGGAGGCACGCGTGCTTCACCACGGCCGCACCACGTCGGTGTCCACCGTAGAGGTGGTGCGCGCCGACGGCATGCGTTGCGCCTATGCTACCGTCACCAATCTCGTGTACCGCAGGAAGTCCTGATGGCGTACGTCACCCGCGAGATGATCGCGGAAGCCGAAGCTCGCTACGGGCGTCCCGCTACGTATGCCATGAGCTATCCGGCCACGCCGCGCGAGATGGATCTCGTGCGCGACTCACAGAAGAACGGCCGCAAACACGACATCACGCTGGCCATCCTGGGCGCGCCCGGCGTGATCGTGATCGCCAAGCCGTGGTACCCGCGCGGCCTGTACCGCATTCCGTCGGGTGGACTGGTTCCAGGAGAGCCGCTGGAAGTGGGTGCGGCACGCGAAGCCATGGAGGAGACCGGCGTGGAAATGAAGCTTCTCCAGTACCACCTCCGGATCGATGTGGAGTTCGTCGGCGAGTCGTACACCATTCCCTGGACGTCGCATGTGTTCAGCGCCCGACATGTTTCAGGCGAAGTGGAGGCACAGGACACAGAAGAGATTCGTGAAGCCCGCTGGTGCCCCTGGGAGGAGCTATACGCACACCGTGCGATCATGCTGAAATCGAGCGTGTCCGGGTTGAAGTACCGCGCAGCGCTGCAGGATTTGCTGATCGAGCAGCTCGAAGACCTCGGCTGGCTGCTCCGTGAGGGAGAATCCCTTAGTACGGTGGAGTCATGTCTCCCGACGTAGCCACGTACCAGCGGATCTACGCCATCGTCCGTCGCATACCGCGCGGCCGGGTGGCGACGTACGGCCAGATTGCTGCGCTGGCAGGCATGCCGCGCCACGCGCGACAGGTGGGGTACGCGCTCGCCCATGCGCCGGACAATGTGGTGCTCCCGTGGCATCGCGTGCTCAACGCCTCGGGACACGTGAGCCTGCGGGCCAGGCCGGGCTCAGACGATTTCCAGCAGGTATTGCTCGAAGCGGAAGGTGTGGAGTTCGGCCTGGGGGGTCGGGTGATGTTGTCGAAGTATCAGTGGGTGCCGCGTGTGGGTGTGGCCACGACGCGCGGTCGGGCCCGTGTCAGGTCTCACGAGAAGCCTCGGATGGTGTCTCGCTCGAAGCAGACGTAACCGCCGGCCCGCGCGCGCCTGAGAGCGCATCTTTCAGGTGAAACAGGCAGTCGCCCGGCGCCGGAATTCCTTCCAGGCACAACATGCAGCGGTTCGGGCGCCCCGGCCGGACCTTCTCGCCCTCCACATCCACCAGCACGCCGCGCTCGCAGAGCATGCACTTTTCCGGCGGGGGGCTGAAGGTGGCACCTTTGTGTGCGGCGATCAGCGCTTCCGACTCGGAGGGGACGAAGGCCCGTCCCGCAAG
>DAIOGN010000066.1:8718-18196 GCA_036745245.1 Candidatus Zixiibacteriota bacterium | reverse complement strand
GCTCCACCAGAGGTCCATACCGGGCTAAAGGAATTGCCTCTTGACGACGCGGAACTTTTTGCTAACTTGGTGGTACATAAGCACAAAGGAGAAGGCATCGAACGATTGCGCCAAGGTTTTAAATAGTCACGTGCTCCCGTAGGGGAGCCCCAGAGGATCTGGATATAGCTTGAGGCGCATCGCGATACTTCTATTGGCCGCGGCCCTGTGGACCGCGCCTGCCCAGTCACGTCCGCTCTCCCTGGGCGTCACCTCCGATACACTGCTCTTCCTCGCCGGCAACTCCATTGTCGACATCGTCTACGACACTGTCGGAGGGCAGCCCACCGTGTGGGTGGGCACCGGTTCGGGCGCTTCCGTATCGCTCGATCTCGGGCGTACCTGGCGCTCCTTTACCACGGCTTCGGGGCTGTCGTCGAACTCCGTGTCGGCCGTCTCCATGTCTGCCACCACCGCCATCGTGGGCATGGCACACAACCAGGACTTCGGCGGCAGTCTGTTTCCCGTGGGCGACGGCTTCAGTCTCAGCACCGACTTTGGCGAGACATGGGTGCCCAGCCGTCCGGCCCAGGCCACCGGCATCGGCTACTTTTCGCAGCAGATCTTCGGCATGCTCCCGTTCGATCTGGCCACCGATCCGGGTGGGATGTGGGCCGCGTGCTTTTTCGGCGGCTTGATCCGGTCCACCAACGGAGGCGTCGACTGGTTCACCGTGTATCCCTCGGATTCGTCGCGTGTGGATTTCGAGACCAAGACCTACACCGATCTGGCGAACCGTTTCTTCGCCGTGACGGCCGGCCCGTTGAACGGTCCGGATACCATCCAGGCGTATGCCGGCACGGCGGATGGCATCAATCGCTTTCTCGTGATCGACGCCAAGCGCAAACTCGCCGGCGCACCGGTGTTCAGCCTGCACACCAACCCGCTCGGCCTGTACAACTGGATGGCCACGTCGGGCGGAGTGAGTCGCGTCACCAGGTCACAGCCGTACATCACCACGTCGTACTTCGACAGCACCACGGCAGGCGCGGTGCCGAACGGGTTGTACCTCTCTTCGGCGGGCGGCATCACACCCCTGCAGGATGAAGTGGCTGCCTTCGGAGCCTTCGACACGACCGGCGCAGACACGGTGGGGCAGGGACTGTTGCGCACGACGGACGGCGGCGGGACGTGGGACCTGTTGAACCCGCCCCAGTTTCAGGGCGTGCGTTCCGGGCCGTACGATGTGCTCTTCACGCATCAGGCACTGTGGGTCGCCGCCGGCGATTCGGGGCTGTGGCGCAGCAACAGTGTGCCCCTGGGTGACACCTGGACGCGCGTGTACCTCGATACACTGGTGCAGGCGCCCCTCGCCGATCCCAATCGCGTGTACGCGCTTGCCTATGATTCGCTCAATTTCTGCATGTATGCGGGCACCCGTCGCGGGATCTACCGGCTCACTCTGGGCGCGGGAGATGCGGTCGCGGATCGCGAACCGGCCCTGTACACGTACACCCCCGGCGACACCACGCGGGCGGGCGTCGTGCGCGCACTCGACGTGTTCTATGGCCAGAGCAACAAACTTCTGCTCTGGGCGGCGACGCAACCCGCAGAGGGAAGCTTGCTCGAGCGAGCCGCCAGTCTCTTCTCCAACGACTCGGGCGTCACCTGGCAAACCGTGCATCGCGACTTGTTGCCGTGGGGCTTCGCATTCCTGCGCGACACGGTGTATGGCGCCACGCAGGGAGGGCTCCTGGTGGTCCCGCTTCCCTCGGGCCAGTACACCACCGACACCGTCGTGCGTGTCTTCGAAACGTCGCAGGGCCGCACGGACTCCACCGAACTGGTGCCGCCGTTTCGCGCCATTGCGCGCATCCGCGACACGCTGTTCGTCGGCGGGGACGCCGGCTGGGCGCGCCGCCGGCCGGGCAACTTCGACTGGGAGGCCACGCGCTTCATTCCGCGCGATTCCGTGGACCTGATCCAGTCGACCAAGTTTGTCGCCGGCAGCGATTCCTCCATCAGCGGCAACTTCGTGATCGCGCTCAATCTTCAGGAGAACGCCGGAACGCATACCGTGTGGGCCTCCACCCGGCCGGTGGAGTCGCCTCAGTTCCTGGCGGTGTCACGCTCCACAGACTTCGGCCGCACGTGGACCGTGTCCCTCACCGAGCGGATCACCTGGAATATCGACTCGCACGGTCCGCACGTGTGGGCCGCCACCTCGGACGGGCTGTTCCACACCACGGATGCGGGAGTGTCCTGGGCCCTGGTGCCGGTGGTGGATCCTCAGACGGGAACGCAGTTTTTCGAAGGCATCGAAGTCCTGTCGGTGCAGCAGATCGACGACACCACGGTGCTGGCGGGCTCCGAAGACGGACTCGCACGCTCCACCGATCTCGGCTCGACGTGGTCGATCCTCCGCAGCTTCGTGGGGCTTGGAACCGATGCGGCCGGCGGCACCGACGTGCATGTGTACGCCTCGCCGGTCCCCTATTCGCCGTCTGCCTCCACCCGCCTGCGGCTTCACTATCAGCCCGCCGTGTCGGGCCCCGTCACGATCGAAGTGTTCGACTTTGCCATGCAGAAGGTCGCCACGATCCTCGACGGGGAGTACAGGGACGGCCGGCCCGGCGGGGATCCGTTCGGAACGAATCACTATTATGAAGAATGGAATGCCACCAACGACAAGGGCCAGCAGGTGGCCACCGGTGTGTACTTCTTCCGCGTGGAGCAGGCGGACGGAACACACTGGGGCAAACTGGTGATCCTGCCCTAGGGGAAGCCATGCGCAGACAAGCGATTCAAGCAGCGCTGTGGCTCACCTTGAGCAGCGCCACGGCCGTGGCCGCCACGGGCGACGCAGGCCAGATCGGCGCCACACTGCGCCTCGGCCAGGGTGCGCGCGCGCTGGGAATGGGACAGGCGTTCGTGTCGGTGGCCGACGACGAATCGGCGCTCTTTTACAATCCGGCGGGGATCGCGCAACTGGTGCGCCCGGAGGTGGGATTCGCCTGGCGCGTCATGCCCGACCTCGATCGCCGTCAGGGATACTTCAACCTCGCCGTGCCGTTGCGGGAACAGGCGAGCCTGGGCGTCTCGTGGATCCACAGTGGCGTGGGCGACATCGTGGAACGAAACAGCCAGGGCGCGGCCGGGGAGACCCATTCGTTCGCGGAGAACTTTTTCACGCTGGCGTTCGCCAAGCAGTTCGGCCGTGTCGTGATCGTGGGCGGTTCGATCCACTACGTGCAGCAGAACCTCTTCGATGTGGCCGCCGGTTCGGTGGGCCTGTCGGCCGGCCTGCACGCGCGCTTCGACCGCGAGGCGCGCCGACCGTATTCCCAGTTTCTGCAGCGGCTCACTCTCGGGGCGTCGGTGCAGCACATCGGCATGTCGCTGCGCTTCGACTCGGGCGAGTACTATGAACCGCGCGGCCTGGGCTCGGGATCGATCACCTCGGAATCGTTCCCGATCGTCGTGCGCGCGGGAATGGCCTACCGGCTGCTCTCGAAAAAACAACTGCTGGTGTCGGTCGACGGCAGCTGGGTGCAGGATCAGCACGCACGCCTGTATGCCGGCGCCGAGTGGAAACTGCACTCCATTCTGCTGGTGCGCGCGGGGATGGCCGATCTGCAGCCCGCGTTCGGCTTTGGCCTCGCGCCCACCTGGGGACGTCGCGTGATCCGCCTCGACTACGCCTTCGTGGCGAGTCCCACAGGACTCGATCCCGATCATGTACTCTCGCTTGGGGTGACGTTCTGAAACGCCTTCTGGCCGCCGTCGTCGTGTTCACCGCCACCGAAGCCACGGCGGCGGGCACCAACGCACTGGTTTCACGCGAGTTCGACCTCTGGCCCACGAGTTCGGCCCTCGGGGGCGTAGCGTCCGCCTATCCCGACGCCTTGCTGGCCCTGTGGGCCAATCCCGCGATCCTGTCGGGGAAAGCTGGCCAGGTGGGAGCGACGCACACCGAATGGTTCCAGGACACACGGCTCGAGCAACTCGGCGCGGTGCTGGGCGGTGACCGCCTGACGTTCGGCCTGTCGACTCAGCTGGTCACCACGGGTGACATCCCGCTGAGGCCGCTTTCGGCCGGCGTGCCCGTGGCCTATTCCACACCTCTCGATCACTTCGAAGCGCGCGACTTCGGAGTGGGGCTATCGGCAGGGTACCGAGCCACGTCACAGGTGTCGCTGGGCGCCACCGCGCGCTGGCTGTCACAGAAAGTCTATGTGTACGAAGCTTCGGCGCCGGCGTTCGACGTGGGCCTGTCATGGCAGGCCGCACGTACACTCACGCTGGCCGCCTGCATGAACAATCTCGGTCCTGCGCTCGACTGGGGCCAGGGAGCCAGCGCACCCCTGCCCCTGACCATGCGCGCCGGACTGGCCTGGCAGCCGCGCACGCAGCTCTCCGTGTACGGCGACGTGTGGTCGGTGCGTGAACGGAGCGTGCGCGTCGCCTCGGGTGTGGAGTGGCGGCCCGTGGACTTCCTTGCGCTTCGAGCCGGTGGTGTTGCGGGACAGGACGAGCAGTTGCTGTCGGGTGGAACGGGGCTCACCTGGCGCGGACTCGGGTTCGACTACGCCATCGTGCCGCGTTCCGCGGGCCTGGGAACCGTGCACCGCTTCGCACTGCATTTCACACCCAGCCGCCACAAAAAGTCCGCCTCCGCCTCGGGAAGTTGACTTCTCCTCGGGCCCGACTCAGCGCGAGGAGCCCGATCCCTTCTTCACGGTTCTGCGCGCCTTCTGTGTGATCCGCCGATCCAGGTCGGACGCTCCCACCACGGCCCCCACCAGAAGCGTGAACGCGGAGTAGTAGATCCAGAGGATGAAGATCACCAGGCCGGCGGCGGCGCCGTACACGGCGTCCATGCCGGCGAAGTTCCGCAGATAGAAATCGAAGCCGAAGCGCGCCACCTGCCAGAGCGCCGTGGCCACACCCGCTCCGATGAGAGCCGAGCGCACCATCACCTTCCGGGCCGGCAGAAGCCAGTAGAAGGCGAAGAGCACCAGCCACGAGAACAGAGGCGGCACGACGTGCCGCACGAAGTCGGACATGAGGGGCAGAGTGGCCGGAACGCGACCGGATTCGGCCACGACGCTCTTCAGCAGCTGCTGGAGCGATGTCACCGACGTGAGCCCCAGAAACAGCACCAGGACCAGCGGCACGAGCCCCACGGAGAGGAGTCGCTGCTGCCAGTAGGGCCGCGTCTTCTTGACGCGCCAGATGATGTTGAGCGACGTGTCGAGCGAGGCGAAAATCCGGCTGCCGCTCCACATGAGCATGACCAGGCCCACCAGGCCGTACACGCGCGAACGCGCTCCGGCGTCCATCACGGAGTCGAGCAGGTCCGGACGCGCCGAGGGAAACACGAGCGCCAGCTGGCGCTGCAGCTCGCCGGCCAGATCGGTGTCGGCGGAGTAGAAGAATCCCGCAAAAGAGAGGATCACCAGGATGACGGGCCCGAACGAAAGCAGACCGAAAAAGGCGATCGCCGCGGCGTGCATGGAGAGCGCTTCCTCGAAGAGCACGCGTCGCACGGCCTCACGCACCACGAGAAAGGTCTGGGCCGCCGTGTGCGGAGCCTCCCAGAGCCAGGGTGGCAACTCGAAGAAGTGGTGCGCCTCGCCCGGCTTGTGCGCAGTCACGGTCAGCCCAGAAGTACCGCGATGGGACGCAGGGGCTCGATGCGATCGCACACCACCTTGATCGCGGCGGTGATGGGAATGGCGAGGAGGATGCCCAGAGCTCCCCAGAGCCATCCCCACACCAGAGACGACACGAGCACCGACACCACGTTGAGCTGGATTTTGTCGCCCATGAGTTTTGGCGTCACGATGTTGCCTTCGATCTGCTGCAGCACCACGAGAAACACCGCCACCCAGAGCGCGGGGCCCAGCGACTCGCGCTGGATCGCCATCATCAACACCGGCGGAATGGAACTGAGCAGTCCGCCCACGTAAGGCACAATGTTCATCACGCCCGTCAGGGGCCCCCACACCCATGCGTAGGGGACTCCCATGAGCACCATGCCGATCGTGGCCACGACGCCGAGGACCGCCGAGATGCCGATCTTGATCGTGAGAAACGTGCGCAGCTGCACGTTGATGTCGTCCAGCGCCGCTTGCATGGCCGACTCGTGACGGGGTCCCATGAGCCGCATGAGCTGTTGTTGCATGCGCGGCATGTCGAGCAGGATGAAGACGGCCAGAAGTGCCACGAGGGACGCCCACCCGAGAAACCCCAGCACGGAGCCGAGGCCGGCGAAGAGCCAGCCCGTCATGGCGGGAACGTTCACCGACCCCACCTGTTCCTTCAGTTCAGGCAGGGCATCCGAGATCATTCCGGACAGCGGCTGGGGGAAGAGTTGCGGCCAGCCTTCGGGCTCGCCCAGCCGGGCTTTCAACTCCTGAAGATAGACAGGGGCCTCTCTTACGAGTTTGCCTCCCTGCTGGACGATCAGGACGCCTACACCACCCAGGATCGCCGCCGCCAGTCCGACCACCAGGAGAACGGCAATCGTGCGCGGCAGTTTCCTCGAGAGGAACGACACGATGGGCGAGAGGATGTAAGCCAACGTCAAAGCCGTGACCAGGGGCACCATGATGGGCCGCGCAAAGTAGCAGAACGCGGCCGCCGCCATCACTGCGAGAAAGGGAGTGGCGATGGCGGTGAGCGAGAGATGATGGTCGCCGGGAACATCCACAGGGGTGTGTCCCTGACCGTGTGACGGCCCACCGGCTCTGGGAGGGCGCGTTCTCCGTCTGCGTCCGCGACCCTGCCGTCGTGATGGGTCGGGAGTGTGGGGTGACGATTGACCTTCGTGGTGATCAGCCATGGCGCAGCATCTCCTCCCATTCAGCCTGCGAGAGCACTCTTACGCCCAGCGAACGGGCTTTGTCCAGCTTGGTGCCGGCATCAACGCCTGCGACGACAAAGTCGGTCTTGCCGGTGACCGACGAGGTCACGCGGCCGCCCGCCTGTTCAATTCTGGCCGTCGCCTCGGGCCGCGACAGCCCGTCCAGCGTTCCCGTGAGCACGAACACCAGGCCCGACAGGGAACCGGTGCGGGGGGCCTCCGCCTCCACATGCGTGAGCACATCGGCTTTCCGGAACTTGTCGAGGAGTGTTCGCGTCGGCGGGCTGGCGAAGAAGTCGGCGACGCTCTGTGCCACCACCGGACCCACGTCCCGGATCTCCTGAAGGTCGGTCACGGTGGCCGCAGAAAGGCGATCGAGCGAACCGAAATGTCGCGCCAGCACGCGCGCCGTGTGAGTTCCCACGTTGGGAATGCCCAGGGCCGAGAGCAGTTGATGAAGCGGGCGGGCTCGCGCCTTCTCGAGTGCCGACAGCAGATTGAGGGCGCGTTTTTCGCCCACCAGGGGGAGTTCGAGGAGATCCTCCTTCGACAGGAAGAACAGGTCCGCCGGATCCTCCAGGCGATTCCTTGCCACCAGTTCGGCCAGAAGCTTTTCGCCGAGCCCCTCCACATCCATGCCGGCGCGACTGGTGAAGTGGCGGAGCCTCTCCTGGCGTTGCGCCGGGCAGGCGGGATTGGGACAGCGCAGGGCCACGGCCGACTCTTCGCGCACCACGCCTGTGCCGCAGGCGGGGCAGGCGGTCGGCCATTCGAACGGCCGTTCCTGCCCACTGCGCCTTTCGGGCAAGGACTTCACCACTTCTGGAATGACGTCGCCCGCCCGGCGCACCACGACCGTGTCGCCCACGCGGATGTCCTTGCGCTCCAGCTCGGAGGCGTTGTGCAACGTGGCGCGCTTCACCTCCACGCCGCCCAGGCGCACCGGCGTCAGGTGGGCCACCGGGGTGAGCACGCCCGTGCGGCCCACCTGCACTTCGATGTGTTCGAGGACGGTGGTCATCTCGAGCGGCGGAAATTTCCAGGCGATCGCCCAGCGCGGAGCGCGCGACAGCACGCCGAGTTCCTGCTGAAGGTCCATCGAGTTCACCTTGACTACGATCCCGTCCATCTCGAAATCGGACTCGGCCCGAAGAGAGAGCATGCGCTCGTAGAACTGTTCGACTCCCTCCGCGTCGCGGCAGACGCAGGTGGAAGCGTGTACCTGAAAGCCCCAGCGCGACAGCAGGTCCAGGCGGGCGCTCTGGGTCGCGGGCGCCCGTTCGTTCAGGCGACCCACGCCGTAGGCGAAGAACTGAAGCGGGCGCGAAGCCGTGACGCGCGGATCCAGCTGGCGGACGGATCCGGCCGCGGCGTTGCGCGGATTCGCGAACGGCTCGAGTTCTTCCTGTTCGCGATCCAGGTTGAGCCGCTCGAAGTCGCCTTTGCCCAGCACCACTTCTCCACGCACGTCCACCAGGTCTGGCGGCCTCTCCGACAGGGAGAGCGGGATGGAGCGGATGGTTCGCAGGTTCGCGGAGACGTTCTCACCCTCGTCTCCGTCGCCGCGTGTCGAACCTGTGTGCAGTAGCCCCTTCTCATAGGTCAGTTCCACGGCGAGCCCGTCGAACTTCGGTTCGCACGAGTACTCGATAGGATCCGCGTGACCGCCGAGCTGCCGCCGGATGCGTAATTCGAAGGCCTCAAACTCCTCGCGCGTCGTGCACTTCGAAAGGCTGAGGAGAGGTTCGAGGTGCCGGACCGGCGAGAAGGTGTCGTCCAGTGGAGCCCCCACACGCTGCGAGGGCGAGTCGGGAGTGACCCACTCAGGGTGCCGCTTCTCGAGTTCCAGAAGCTCATCCATGAGTATGTCGTACTCGGCATCCGTGAGGGAGGGGCGATCCTTCAGGTAGTACTCGCGGTCCGCCCGGGCGATCTCTTCTCGCAGTTGAGCGAGTCGCTTTCGGTCGCCTGAAGTCATAGAATGTACGCAACTTAGAGGGGCATGTGGGGCGAGTCAAGCGCACGGGTCTGCACCCGGGAGCCGACTGCACAGAAGAGTGCGCACCTGCGGAACCCGCCCACTCCCCCGGTGTACAACCGGCTGGTCGATTTTGCTTGCATCGACTTGGGGCAGCCCGGAGATTGCGTCACTGACCAGGTTGAAGGAGGGGACACCTGAATACGGTCATACCACTGGCCCAGAGCCGGATCTGGGACCTCATTACACAATCTACAGCGTTTGGCGCGCTGATTCTCGGCCTGCTCGCCACGATGTCCGTGGTGTCGTGGGCCGTCATGGTGTCGCGCTGGCGCCAGTTTCGCCGCGTGGAAGCCGCCAATCGGAAGTTCCTCGAGATCTTCCGTCGCCGCGCCCGCATCTCGGAAGTGTACAACGAACTGGTGGCCCAGAAGCAGAGCACGCTGGCACGCGTGTTCGAAGCGGGCGCGCGTGAGTACGAGGACCTGCGGATGCTGCGGCTGTCCAGCTCCGTGCGTCGCGGCACCGACCTGGTGACCGACGAACTCGAGACCATCATGTCGGCTATGGAACGCTCCCAGAGCGAGGAGCACCTGCACCTCGCTGAATCCACCACGTTTCTTGCCACCACCGCGAACACCGCCGTGGCCACC
>DAIOGN010000066.1:0-8708 GCA_036745245.1 Candidatus Zixiibacteriota bacterium | reverse complement strand
TTCTGGGCACCATCTGGGGAGTCATGGACGCCTTCATGGACATCGGCCTCACCGGGTCCGCGTCTCTGGCCGTGGTGGCGCCGGGCATCGCCGAGGCGCTCATCGCCACGATCGTGGGGCTGGCGGCCGCCATCCCTGCGGTGGTGGGCTTCAACTACGCGGGTGCGCGGCTGGGACGAATCGACGCCGTCACGTCGGCTTTCATCACGGAATTCCTGACGGCATTAAAGAAAGAGGCACTGCGTGCGGAGGGTCAAAAATCCCCCGACGTACCGAAGCCTGTCTGAGATCAACGTCGCCAACCTGGTCGACGTGGTGCTCGTGCTTCTGATCATCTTCATGATCTCGGCGCCGCTATTGCAATCGGGCATCGAGGTGGAGCTGCCTCAGACGGTCACGAAGGACTCCGATTTCAACGAGGGACTGCTCGTCACCGTCAACGAACAGGGGGCACTGTTCTTCTCCGTGGACGGGCGCGACTATTTCGTTAGTCCGGCCGACTTCGAGTCGCGTCTCAAGGAACTGGGAGAGCAGAAGGGGACCCAGGCCGTCTACCTTCGGGCCGACAAGGATGTTCCCTATGGTGACGTGATCGAAGTGGTGGGACGGATCAAACAGGCCGGATTCGCAAACCTGGGGCTGGTCACGTCACCGTACGATGAGAAGGGCCAGCACGCCCGGCGTCCCTGAAGGGCGCCCATGAAGCGCGAAATCACAGCCTCCGCCCTGGCGCACCTCTCTCTTTTCCTGTTTCTGGTGTTCGCCTCGTCGCCCGGCGCGAGTCTGCCTCCTCCGATTCCTTCTGACCAGGTGATGAACGTGACTCCGGTCGATGCGCTTCCCGCGGGGCTGTTGGCCCAGGCGCAGGAGGCCGAAGCAAGCGCGCCGGAGCCTGCGCCTTCGGCCACCACGGAAGCCGTCAAAATTCCCGAGAAGCCTCCGACCAAACAGGCGGACAAACCCAAGCCCAAGCCGAAACCCGCGGACAAACCCAAAGACAAACCCAGGGACAAGCCCAAGCCGAAGGCCACCGACGAGCCGGTCGCACCCGATTCAAGGACGGTGGACGAAGCGGCGGATCCCGCTCCGAAAGCCACCGGCGTATACGAGTCGCGCGTGCAGACCGGGTCCGGGGCGCAGGGGGGGAGCCTTCTCGGGCTCCGGGGCGGAACCCCGGGCGGTCGACCGTCCACCTACCCCGACCGCATCACCAACAAGATCTACTACACCTGGAAGAACCCGGCCAAGCTGCAGGACACCGCCACCTGCAGTGTGGTATTCCGGATCGATCCCACAGGTCAGGCCAGCCAGGTGGCGCTGGAGAGATCCAGCGGCATGGCGGTCTTCGACAACTCCACCGTGCGCGCCGTGTACGAGGCCGCACCCTATCCACCCTTTCCGCGAGGTATGAGTGAACAATACATCGTCATGCGCGTCATCTTCGAGTATCTGCCGTGAGACACTGGTTTCTTAGCCTGGCAGCCGCAGGGCTGCTTGCCGTACCTGCCTGGGCGCAGACGGAAATGCAGGGGCGTGTCACCACCAAGAGCGCCTACCGGCTGCCGGTGGCCCTGCAGGAGCCGGAATGGTCGGGCGGCAGCATGACGCCCGAGAAGCAACTGATCCTGGCCGACCTCATCGAGACCATTCGTCAGGATCTCTCGTTCTCCGGGTACTTCAAGATCGTGCGCTTCGACTCGCTGTACCTCAAGCTTATGGGAACGTCGCAGATGGATCGCAAGGGCTGGAGTCACCTGGGAGCGGAGTACCTGGGGACGGGGCGCGTGTCCCCATCCGGCGACGGGTTTCGCCTTCTGCTCAAGCTGGAAGGCACCCTGTCCGGCGAGGTCATCTTCGAGAAGTCGTTCACCGGACTCTGGGAGCGTTCACGTCAGACGGCGCACCAGGTGGCCGGCGAAATCATCTACTATCTCTGGGGCGGCCGTACGTTGATTTTCGAGACGCAGATCGCGGCCACCTGGCAAAAGGGGAATGCGAAAAACCTGTATTTGCTCGACTACGACGGCCACCGGGCCCGGCCCATCACCAACTACGGCGAGATCAACATTTCGCCCTGCTGGTTTCCGTCGGGGGACCGGATCGTGTTCACGTCGTATCGCGAGGGGAACCCCGACCTCTGGTTGCTGCTCCTGAAGAACAACAGCACGCAGAAGATCTCCGCGCGGCCGGGGTTGAACACGGCACCCGCCGTCTGGCCCGACGGACGGTACATCGTGGCCACGCTCTCCGTGGACGGCAACGCGGAGTTGTACCTCCTCGCCGAGTCAGGGAAGACGGTGCGGCGGCTCACCCATCATCCGGCCATCGAATCGGAGCCTACCATCTCGCCGGACGGAAAGCAGATCGCCTTCACCTCGGATCGGCTGGGGCAGCCGCAGGTGTTCACCATGGACGCCGACGGAGGCAACATTCGCCGCCTCACCTATCAGGGATCCTATAACGCCTCGCCCGCGTGGTCGCCGCGCGGCGACCGCATCGCCTACGTGTCACGCGGGGAGACCGGGACCTTCGACGTGTACACGATCGCTCCGGACGGGTCGGGCCTGGCGCGGCTTACCAGCAAGGGCTCCAACGAAAACCCCGACTGGTCGCCCGACGGCTACCATCTGGTGTTTTCGTCCCTGCGCGGCGGCGAGCGCAACCTGTTCACCATCACGTACGACGGAACCAACGAGCGACAGATCACCGACGGCGGTGGATTCACCACTCCGGCCTGGGGGCCGTATCCCCGGCCATGAACAGAGGGTTGACCGATCCCTGTGTGTGCGCCTAATTGGCCGCCGGGGAATTCGATCGACGTGGCAATCATACCTTGAGGGAGGATGAAACCGTGACCTTTAAGCTCCTGCGATTTGTGATCCTCGCAGCCGTGATCCTGGCGCTGGCGGGGGGATGCAGTTCCAAGAAGAAAGGTGTCGAAAGCGACACGCCACCCCTGACGGAGGAACCACCTCCACCACCACCGCCGCCGCCCACGGATGAATCGGGCGACCTCGACACGCCGGCCGACCTGGAGCTTCAAACCATCTACTTCGAATACGACAAGTACAGCCTCAAGTCGGACGCCAAGGATGCACTCTCGAAAAACGCCGCCACGCTGGGTACGTACACCGAAGTCACCGTGGTGATCGAGGGGCACTGCGACGAGCGGGGAACCGTGGAGTACAACCTCGCCCTGGGCGAGAAACGCGCACGCGCGGCGCGCGATTATCTGGTGGATCTGGGCATCCAGGCCGATCGCATCCGCACCATCAGTTACGGTGAGGAGCGTCCCGTGGATCCGGGTCACGCGGAGTCGGCGTGGTCGAAGAACCGCAGAGCCGATTTCCTGCGCACCGACCAGTAGCACCGGGCGTGATGTCGTCTTCGGGAACCGGTCGCCGGTTCGCGTTTGCGCTGTTCGTGTGCACCCTGCTGTGGACCCTCGTGGGATGCGTATCGCCGCGCGATATTCGCGTTCTGCAATCCCAGATGGATGAACTGCGGGCTGAGCAGACTCGCATGTCTGCGCAGCTGGCGCGCATGGACAGTCTGTCGGCCACCGGCGAGGGGTCCACGCGGGGGATGGTCGTGGACATGAAGCACAGCCTCGCCGATTCCGAAACGCGCATCACGGAGCTCGAAGCCCGGATCACCGATCTCGAATCGCGCTCGGGCACCGGGGCTGGCCCCACGGTCCTCCCGGGCGGGTCAGGCAGCCCCGATCCCGTCATGGGAACCGAGAGTCCCGCTTCCGCAGAACTGTACGAGCGCGCCTTCGAGTCTCTGAAGCAGGAAGATCACCCGGCCGCCATTTCGGGCTTCCGGGCTTATCTGACCGCCGCGCCCGACGGCGCCGAAGCGGCTTCAGCCGCCTTCTGGATCGGCGAGAGCTTTGCGGCCCTGGGACAGTCCGACTCGGCCCTGGTTCAGTATCAGGTGGTGATCGACAGGTACCCGCAGTCGGCCAAGGTTCCCGCGGCGCTCCTCAAGTCGGGGAACCTCTACGAGGCGAGGGGGGAAAAGGAAAAGGCCTATCCCTACTTCCGGCGCCTCAAGGAGGAGTATCCCCAGTCGCTCGAATATCAGCAGCTCCGACGACAGCTTGAGGAATGAATGCTCCCCCTGGCGGTGAGCTGGAAGGCATCCGGTCATGCGGCCAGGGGTTTCTATCATCCCGAAGAAGAGCGGCTCGTGGTCTGTGTACGGGAGGGCGGAGCGTTCTCGTCGTACATCGACGCGGGCTGCGTCCAGATCGACCTCGACGCGGGGGGTGGCTTTCTGGGGCTGGCCGTTGAAACGTCGCGCGAGCGCTGGCCCGTGGAGTCCGACCTCTGGGCGCCAAAGGTCGCCATCCCCGCCACGGTACGGTTTCCCACGCGGCCCCTCACTCTGGATGGCGCGCGACTGGCCACCGATCCCGACCGGCGCTGGCTGCGCATCGACCTCAATGGCGGGGCGGGCACGCACGTGATCGAACCCTGCGAAAACGTCTACTTTGAAGTCACCAAGGCCGAACTGGCCTGCATCTGGGTGCTGCACATTCACGACGACCATGACTTTCGTGAGTGGCGCTCGTGGAAAGGGAAGGCGAGCTAGTGTCGGCCCTGTGGGATCGGGAGGGGCTGGGCCTCGCGCTTCTGGCTCTGCTCGTGATCGTATTCCTCGCCGTGGGCGGGTGGTTTCTCTATCACCCTCCGGCCGAAGAGCCATCGTCTCCGGAACTTGACGTCACTCCACGGTCGGGCGACACATCCGCTCCGGGGTCGGGACCGACCGAAGTGAGCTACGCCGGTCGCGACGGAGCCACGGTGCTCGAACTTCTCAAGGAACGCCACCGCGTGCGCCTCGACAGCGAGCTGGCTCTCTTCGGAGCCATCGTGCTCGAAATCGACAGCCTGGCCGCGGGGCCGAGCCAGTTCTGGATCTTCTACCGCGACTCGCTGCGCGGCGACCGCCCTCCGGACGAATGCTCCACCCGCACCGGCGAGTGGATTCGCTGGGTTCTGCTCGAGCGACGTTAGGCCGTGACGGCTTCCCCACGCCGGTTCGACCTGCACATGCACAGCCGGCATTCCGACGGCACCGACTCCGTGCCTGAGCTCGTGGAGCATGTGCGACGGCAGGGCCTGGCCGGATTCAGCATTACCGATCACGATACCACCTCGGCTCTGGCGGAAGCGGTGCCACTGGCGCGCGCTGCGGGGCTCGAGTTCACCCCCGGAATCGAGTTGTCGCTTTCGGATGGCGGCAAGGACATTCACCTGCTCCTGTACCGATTCGATCCTCTCTACCCGGAGCTGGTGTCGCGTCGTGTGCATTTTCGTGCTGTCCGAAGAGAACGCTACTATGCCATGGCAGCGGTGCTCTTTCGCCTGGGAATCGAACTGGAACTTCCGCCGCTGGGGGAGGGCGAGGGGTTCTCGCTGGGCCGGCCGCATCTGGCGGCGTTGCTGGTGGCTCAGCGCAAGGTGGGCAGCGTCAGGGAAGCGTTCGAGCGGTACCTGGCCGTCGGCAAGCCGGCGTACGTTCCCAAGGCCGCGCTCAGCCCGGAGGAGGGCATTGCACTCGGCCGGGAAGCCGGCGGGGTAACCGTGCTTGCGCATCCCGCATCCTACCCCTTCGAACCCGACCTGGAGTCGCTGGTGGACATCGGGCTGCAGGGTGTGGAGACGTCGTACCCGTCGTGGGATGCCGCCACCACCAGCCTGTGGCGTTCGCGCGCCCGCAAGTACAACCTGGTCGAAACGGGGGGCTCCGACTACCACGGCTCACACCGCGGCCAGGTGAGGATCGGCGACGCCGGCATTGGCGAGGCCGAGTGGTCGCGTCTGTTGACGACCTGAGCGTTTCGTAGTTTCTTCTTTGCGCACGGTGGGCGGCCTCCGATCGATCTGGCAGCCCGCACCGCCGGAACCCGACCATGCCGCACTTCAGTGTCAGACTGTTTGCATCGGCCCGAGAACAGATGGGCCGTGATACCGTGAGCCTCCCCCTGGAGCACGGAAGTACGGTAAGCCATCTGCGCTCCGAATTGGAACGGCTGGCCCCGGATCTGGCACCCCTGTTGTCGCGCTGCGCCATCGCAGTCAACCGGCGGTACGCCGAGGGTGACCTCACGCTCCAGGACGGGGATGAGATCGCACTCATTCCGCCGGTGGCCGGCGGCTAGCATGTCAGGCGGTGCAGGAGGAGATCCTGACGTGCCCGGAGCGCTGCACACACGCTCCGGACGGCCCGTGGCCGTGTTCGCGCATCGCGGCGTGCACCAGCGCGAGCCCGAGAACACGCTTGCGGCGTTCGCCGAGGCGCTGGCTTCGGGCGTGGACGGTGTCGAATTCGACGTGCGGCAGACGGCCGACGGCCAGCTCGTCTGTCTTCACGATCCGTACACGCGGCGGTTGCTGGGCCGCTCGGGGCGGGTGCGCCGGCTGACGCTCGGAGAGCTGCTGGAACACCAGGTGCGGCATCCCACGCGAAAAAAGCGGCGTCCCCTGGCCACGCTCGACGAAGCGCTGTCGCTTCTCAGCGACTCGGTAGAACTGGTCCTCGATCTCAAACAGGAGAGTGTGCGCGACTCTTCGCTGGAAAAGGACACTGTGGCGGCCCTGCGCCGGCACGGACTCTGCGAGAGCGTGGTGATTTCATCTTTCAATCCCTGGGTGCTCAAGCGGGTGAGGCAGCTGGCCCCCGAGTTTCGCACGGCACTCATCGTGGGCACGCGGCTCGGGCTGTCCTTGTACCAGCCGGCCACCTGCGATACGCTGCATGTAAAGTGCGCCCTGCTCTCCCGCCGCTGGTTTCAGGCGCGCACCCAGACGTCAAGCATCCTCGTGTGGACCGTCGATCACCCGTCGGACCTGCCAGATCCCATCCCCGATTTCGTGCGTGGCATCATCACCAATCAGCCGCGTCTGTGGCTTGGAGCTCGGGGGCGATCCAGGGCGTTGGGCCGCCTTGCCCGGTCGCGGGCACCCGAGTAGTTTGGGTTCGGGTCGAAGTGGGCGTCGGGGCCCGTGGGCCGTGGAGTACGACGCCGGAAAGCCTCCGATCCAACCCTGCATGACACTCACCGCCCCGGACGTGGAGCGATCCTACGAGCTGTCTGAAGCGATGGCGCGGCGCCGGTTGCCGCATTTGTACCGGGTGGCGCGCCTCTTCCCGGACCGTGAGCGCTACCGGGCGTTTTGCGCCCTGTACGCCTCCATGCGCTGGGTGGACGATCGGGTGGACGAGAAGTCCACAGACCTCGGAGGACTCAGGGAGTGGGAGCGCGAGATCCGCAATGCGCGATCCGGACAGTCCACGGAGTCCGACTTCGGGCCGGCCCTCGCCGACACGTTTGCGAAATTCGATCTCTCCCTCGACCCCTGGCAGAGGCTGTCGGCTTCCATGCAGACCGACCTGGCCGATCCCGGGTTTGCCAGCTACGCGAACTTTCGCGCCTACGCCGAAGGGGCCACCATCTCCCCGGCGGCCGTGTTCGCCACACTGCTGCTCATGCGCCCCGTGCGCGAACGAAACCAATCTGCCGTGCCGTACGAGCGTGTGCGAGCTGCCGTGTCGGGCGCGGCCGTCGCCTGTTACGAAATCCACATTCTACGCGATGCGGCCCTCGATCTCAAAGACGGGCGAAACTACTTTCCCCGCGACGAATTGAAGGCATTCGGACTCTCGACAAGCCGGGAGGTGAACGAGTCGTGGCGGACGTACCTCAAGTCGTACGCGTTGCGCATTCGTGGGGGCTGGATGCCGGCTCTGGCCGACCTGGAGTCGCTCGAAGGTCCCATGACACCGCGAGAGCGGTTGATGCTGCACCTCCTCGTGGAAGTGTACTGGTTCTCTCTCTCCAAGATCATCCGTCTCGACTTCGACGTGTGGAGCGACCGGCACTGGCCCGATCCGCCGGAGATCGGCAGGCTCCTGGAGCGCGTGGCGGCTCGCTACGAACCGGGGGTGGATCTGTCGAGTCTCGTCGCCAGAGTCGTTGAAGATGTCTGAGGCCCGGCCCAGGCGAGGGCCACTCTCCCGTGCGTGGATTCTCGAGTGTGCACGCGAACTCGGGTGCGATCAGGCCGGCGTGGCACCCGCTCACCCGGTGACTTCGAAGGAGAGATATCTCGCATGGCTGGCGGCAGGGTACGCGGCCGAGATGTCGTACCTGCACGAACACCAGGACGAACGCTTCGATCCGTCGCGTCTTCTGCCCGGGGCCCGGTCCGTCATCGTAGTGGGATTGAATTATGGGCCGGCAGAGGCGCCAACCCCGGAGTCGTTCCGTGTGGCGGGCTACGCCCGGGGTGAAGACTATCATCGCGTGCTGAGACGGCTCCTGCGCGCGCTGAGAACCCGTCTGGTCGCGGAGTACGGCGGGCTCGCGGCGCGGATCTGTGTGGACACCAGGCCGTTTCCCGACAAGTACTGGGCTGTCGAAGCCGGCCTGGGGTGGCAGGGAAAGCACACCAACGTGGTCTCGCGGGAGTCCGGCAGCTACCTGTTGATCGGCAGCCTGATCGTCAATCGCACCTGCGATTCCTACGACCAGCCGCATGCCGACTTCTGCGGCACCTGCGACGCCTGTCTCACCGTGTGTCCCACCGCGGCCTTTCCCCAGCCGTACGTGCTCGATGCCGGCCGCTGCCTGAGCTACTGGACCATCGAGTACAAGGGCGAGCGGCTGCCCGATCCGCCACCCGACAATCCCGGAC
>DAIOGN010000065.1:14306-18292 GCA_036745245.1 Candidatus Zixiibacteriota bacterium | reverse complement strand
GACGCTTCAATCGACCTGTGCACTCCTTACGAGGATCTGTTCAGAGGCTGGTGTTTGATCTCCCGGCTCACAAGCCGGCTGGACCTGCTGGGCAAGTCCGCATGGGATCATACGCTTATTCCCTGGTCCTCTACTCTCTCTCCACAGGAGTCGAGCTCCGGACGGTTGGGAAAAGTTCACGTCGTTCCATTGATTGGGGCCTGGTTCATCAAGCCGGAGCGGGAATACAATCTGGACATGATCCGGGCTTTAGGATACCGGGGCCCCACGCCACCGCTGTATGTCTCGGTGAGCGACCCCGGCGCCTGGTCACCTGATCCCGGCATTTGGGTGGCCCTGGTGCCGGGAGGTCAGGGCGGCGCAAAGTGGAAGCACAAGCACTGGCCACACTTCGATGTGCTCTTGCAGTCGCTCCTCGAGTACGCGGAGCAGGTGAATGTCTGCATTCTGGGCGGGTCGGGTGATCCCGACATCGCCCGCCGCCAGGGAGAAGGACGAGTGCTGGACATGCGGGGCCGATGGTCTCTCTCCGAGGTGGCCTGGGTGCTGAAGCAGATGGATGCGGCCGTGGGCAACGATTGCGGGCCAATGCACATCGCCGACGCCGTCCGAGTGCCCACCGTGACCTTGTTCGGCCCGACCTGTGAACTCAAGAATGGGCCGCTTCACGGGGGCACCGTACTCACCACGTCCATCGAGTGCCGGCCCTGTCAGTATGCCAGGACCATGTTCACGTGCTCCGATCCCCGATGCCTCTCGGAGCTCTCCCCGGATGCTGTGTTCCGTGCTGTGACAGGGTGGCTGCCCCAGGGTGATCGCTCGCGTCACCACCTCGCTCCGGCTGCTTCCGCCACTCGGTGAACAAGACAACGATGCCGCGCCCGCGAATTGGGGGGATCTCTTCGCTCCATGACTCGCAGAAAACGGGCGGATGAGAATTCTCCTCGTGAATTCGTTGTATGCGCCGGACGAGTTCGGGGGCGCCGAGAAGTCGGTTCGGCTGCTGGCTGCCGGACTCCGTCGGAAGGGAGTGCACGTGGCCGTGGCTGCGACCTCCACGGTCGATCGTGAGGACGTGGTCGATGGCAACCCTGTCTACTATGCCAGGACAGCGAATTCCTACTGGGTGGGGGCCGCCCGAATTCAGCCCCTAATAAGGAAGGCGCGCTGGCACCTCAGGGATGCGTACAATCCGGGGGTCGACTCGAGCCTGCGATCCATCCTCCGACGGGAGAAGCCCGACATCGTACACACGCACAATCTAACGGGCTGGTCCACGTATGCATGGACCGTCGCTCGCACGGAAGAGCGACGCGTCGTCCACACCATTCGCGATCACTACCTGCTCTGCACGAAGTCCACCATGTTCCGGGGCGGCTCGAACTGCGCCCGGCCGTGCACTCTCTGCGCCTGGCATGGACGACGAAAGCGGCGCGGCTTCCTGAGGCTGGACGCCGTGACCGGAGTAAGCGAATACATTCTCAGCCGCCACCGCGCGTACGCCAGCCTTCCGGAGGCGGACGCTTACGCACATATTCCCAATGGTGTGGATGGGGTTGTTTCGCGACCCTCCACGGCCACGGCCTCCTCGACGTTGACCTTCGGCTTCGTGGGCAGCCTCTCCCGACACAAGGGCGTCGAGTTGTTGTTAAATGTGTTTTCGCGCAGTTCGATCCCCAACGCGCGGCTGTGCCTGTTCGGCCAGGCTCCGACCTCCGAGGAGCATGACCGGCTCCGAAACCGCTTCCCGACCCAGCTCATCGAGTTCCGGGGGTGGCAGGACATGGAATCGGTGTACGCGGAGATCGATGTGCTCGTGGTTCCCTCGCTCTGCCATGAGGCGTTCGGACGCGTTGTGCCTGAAGCCTATGCACACGGCATCCCGGTCATCGCGGCACGTAGAGGCGGTTTGCCCGAAGTCGTAAAAGAGGGCCGCACCGGATTTCTCTTCGATCCGAATGACGAAGCCGATCTGGAGTATCGGCTTCGAACGGTCGCCGCCGATCGGTCCATCGTGAAATCGATGAACCATGCGTGTCGTCTGGAGGCCGAACAGTTCGCGTCCGACCGTGTAACAGATCAGTACGTGAGCCTGTACCAGGACGTGCTGCGATGAAGTGGTTCACCCGAACCCTCCTGGGCACATGGATCGTGCTATTGGCCTTTGACGGCTTCTTCCGCTACGCGTGCACCACAGCCTCCCTGCCGTGGCTCGCTTATCTCAAGGACGTTGTGAGCGTGGCTCTGCTGGGCGCATTTGCCGTACGGAGCGTCGGCCGCCTTCGCCTGCACCTCGTCGTCCTGGCCGCAGTGGGAATCATCACCTACGGCGCAGTGGTGGGCCTGCTCTACGGAATCTCTGCCGTGGCGGTAGCCTTCGCGGTCAAAATGTTCCTCCCATTCCTGGTCGGCTACCTCGCGATGGCGCAGGGCTATCTCGACTCAGCCGCCTCCAAACGCCTGTACCGTTGGGTGACCCCGTGCATCGCGCTGGGCGTCTTGCTCGATCTGGTGGTGGTACTGCCCTGGACCGGGTTGTCTTACGACCTGGCAGGCGTCACGCTGGAAGCGTCCCGCGAGTGGACGACGTTCGGGCTCCAACGGCCAGCCGGATTCGGCCGTTCCTCTTTTGAAACCGCCATCGCCCTGTACACGCTCCTCGTCCTGCGTTTTGGAATCCGGGACGACGGGGAGACTCGCGACCGGCGGCTCCCGAGGGCGTACGACGCGATCCTGGCCATCGCTTCCGTAACCGCAATCGGATTCACCACGTCCAAGACCTCGATTCTGGCGCTGTGTCTCTTTTGTGTGACCTTGCTGCTTCGAGCGGGGATGCGACACTCCTGGGTGCTGTTCCGGCACATGTCGCGAATCGCGCTTTCGACAGTCATGGTGTTCGCTCTCGTCCTCACGCTGGTCCCCTTCTTCATCCCTCAGGGAACCGCCAACCAGCTGGACGACACCCTGTCGAAGTATGGCCTGATTCCCAAGCTCATGTTTCAATCTCTGGTGGAACGGGCGCAGGATGTCTGGCCTCGGGCGGCGCACTCCATGTCGCCTCCCTTGCTGTCTCTCACCGGGCGCGGGCTGGGTGGCGTGGGAGCGCCCCAACTTTACTTCGCCCCGGATCAGTACAACCCCGCCGACAACGTGCATGTCTATCTCTGGCTCTCCTTCGGCATCGTCATCCTGCTGCTTTTGGTCGCCGGACTCGGCGTGCTGATCGGCCGTCTGGCCCGCGCACCCGCGCCCGATGCCGCGCTCGTCTCGTTTCTCGCCACGTTGCTGGCGTTCGGTGCCACGCTCAATGTCATCGAAGCCCCGATGCTCATGCTCGGCCTGGGAATCCTGCTTGCGGCACACGAAGGCGTCTGGAACGATGGTCATTAACGGCCGGTTCCTCACGCAGCCGCTCACCGGAGTCCAACGGTACGCCACCGAAATGACGAGGGCCATCCGTCGTGTTCGACCCGACGTCCTAGTTCTGGCGCCTCACAACGTGCTGCATCGAGAATTGGCCGAGGAATTCGGCGCCAGAGTGATTGGGAAACACGCAGGCTACCTCTGGGAGCAGTTTGAACTTCCCCGCCATCTGAAACGGCACTTGAAAAGTCCGCTCCTCCTCAACTTCGCCAATCTGGCCCCCGTGTCCTACGCGCGGAACGTGGTGGTGATTCACGACCTCTGTCCGTTCCGCTATCCACAATGGTATTCGTGGCGTTTTCGGCGGGCGTTCCGGTTTCTGGTGCCCCGGGTCGCCAGACGAGCCCTGCGCATAGTCACCGACAGCCAGTTTTCCGCACGTGAGATTCAGGATGTGCTGGGAGTCCCGGAATCCCGCGTCTCCGTGGTGCCCTGTGCCGCTGCCGAGGTCTTTCACGGAGTGGAGCCTGCGGAACCTCCACACCTGGAGCACGAATACGTACTGACCGTCGGGTCGTTCGACCGGCGCATAGTGGGTGCAGTCGGGGATGACGACCAGGCTC
>DAIOGN010000065.1:0-14296 GCA_036745245.1 Candidatus Zixiibacteriota bacterium | reverse complement strand
CCTGAACCATCCCTCCCTGAGGCTCGTGGTGATCGGCCGGCCCAATCGAGTGTTCTCAGGATCGGCCCTGCGCGACAACGGACACCTCACCCGGACTCTGTTTGAAGCCAACGCCGGCGACCAGGCCCTGCGCGCCTGGTATGCGCATGCCCGTATGTTCGTTTTCCCCTCGCTGTATGAAGGTTTCGGGCTGCCGCCACTCGAAGCCATGACCTGCGGGTGCCCCTGCCTGATCTCTCCCTGTGGGGCACTCGAGGAGACCTACGGCGACGCCGCGTGCTACTGTGACCCGAACAGCCCCGATGACATCGCCCGCAAGATGCGCCACTTGCTCTCAGACGACACGCTTCGTACCAAGTACAGCGAGCGGGGTCGACAACTGTCGCGGACCTTCAGTTGGAGTCGTTCTGCGGAGTTGTTGCTCAACGAGGTGGGGGACCTCGACATGGCATGAGAACTGCACTGATCCACGACTGGCTGGTCACCATCGGCGGCGCCGAACGCGCGCTCCTGGACATGCTCCAGGTGGTCCCGGACGCCGAACTCTTCACCATCTGCGACTTTCTGACGCCCCCGAATCGAGCGAGATTCGGCGGGCGTTCCATCCATACCACGTTCATTCAGAAGTGCCCCTTCGCGAAATCGCGGTACCGCGATTACCTCCCCCTGATGCCGCTGGCGATCGAACAGCTGGATGTGTCACAGTTTGAGCTGGTGATTTCGAGTTCCACGGCGGTGGCCAAGGGCGTTCTCACCGGCCCGGACCAGCTGCATATCGCCTACGTGAATTCCCCCATGCGCTATGCGTGGGACCTGTCGCATCAGTACCTTTATACGCCGCGATTCCGCCGCTGGCCGCTGGGGTGGGCCGCCCGTGCGTGCCTGCATTACCTGCGGCTCTGGGACGTCCGGACGGCCCTGGGCGTCGACGTGTTTGTGGCCAACTCGCATTTCATTGCCCGGCGCATCCAGAAGGTGTACCGGCGTGACTCCGTGGTCGTCTATCCACCGGTGGATGTGGCCGCCTTCGAATTGCAGAGCGAGAAAGACGACTACTATGTAACGGTGGCACGCGCCGTACCGTATAAACGACTGGACCTGATGTGCGATGCGTTTGCGAGGATGCCGCGTCGGAAGCTCATTGTCATCGGCGACGGTCCCGATCTGCCCGCCCTGAAACGTCGTGCCATCCCGAATGTCACCCTCCTGGGCCACCAGCCGCCAGAGGCCATGAGGCAAGCTGTTCAGAACGCTCGTGCCTTCGTTTTCGCCGCGGTCGAGGACTTCGGCATCGCTCCCGTCGAAGCCCAGGCCTGTGGAACTCCTGTCATCGCCTTCGGCCGGGGCGGCACATCGGAGACGGTTCTCGATGGCAAGACGGGGGTGCTCTACTACGATCAGTCACCCGAGGCCCTGATGCAGGCGATAGAGGTCTTCGAGCGGAACCGGGAGACCTTTGATCCCGCTGAAATACGCGAGCATTCGCTGCGGTTCTCCCGTGAGCGCTTTCTGAAGGAGTTTGCCGAAGTCATTGAGCACTCGGTACAGAGTCGCCCCGGACGGCCGGGGCCCCGCCTGCCGCACGCCGGCGCCGGGACACCCCACCACATCGTGACGAGTCAAGCGGAACAGGGCTTGCCACATGTCACGCGTTCGCGTTGAACCCTGTCTGTGCGCACGCATGCTTTGCCCGATGCCGGCCGGCTCGTCGGATACAGATTGACCACCCGGGAACCCGCGTCCATATTCGGCATGCCTCATCCGGGATCATTGAGCGCGACCATGCCTGAGGGGAGTTCAGCCAGTGACCCTGCCGCCTGACGGGCCGATCCGTCGACTGCCGAATGAAGTCAGCGTCGCCTGGCTCGAGGGCGTGCTATGGTTGCACCGTCGGCGCATTGGTCTGGCCGTCCTCGGAGCCACCGTTGTGTTCGCCGGCATTCTGCTTCTCCTGCCCAACACCTACACGTCGCGTGCATCCATTCTCCCGACGACGCAACAGTCCCAGTTGTCCGAAATCAAATCGCTCATGGGGATCCCCTCCATCGAGGCGGGGATCGAAGCCACTTCCGAACTCTATCCGGAGATTCTGCGGTCGCGCCGTGTCAAGGACGCCGTCCTCCACACCGTGTATACCTTCGATCACGATGAGGAGGTCCGGCAGATGTCCCTTCAGGAGTACGTTGGGGAGTCAGACCCCGAACTTCTCTACCGCGCGCTGGACCAGGCGCTCACCATCGACGTGGACAACAAGACGGGTCTCATCCGGCTGGCCCTGGAAACGAAGTACGCCG
The DNA here is from genome assembly GCA_036745245.1 of Candidatus Zixiibacteriota bacterium. Taxonomy (GTDB): domain Bacteria; phylum Zixibacteria; class MSB-5A5; order JAUVRN01; family JAUVRN01; genus DAIOGN01. The sequence continues at coordinate 12,002 of DAIOGN010000065.1, read as the reverse complement.
ACCTGTCGCGAAACGTGCTGTCGCAGTACCTCACAGAACTGGAGAACATCACGCGGCTCAAACGGAATTCGAAGGCCGCCGACAATGCGCGTTACCTGAGCGAACAGCTGATGCTGCAAACGAAGGAACTGGAGATGGCCGAAGATTCGCTCGAAGCCTTCCGAATGGCCAACAGAAACTGGAATCAGACCTCGAGCCCGGAGATCGTAAAGAACGATCAGCGGCTGAGGCGGCAGGTCGAGCTCAAGGGAACTACGGTGTTGTATCTTTCGCAGGAGTACGAGGCCGCCAAGTTCGAGGCGCAGAAGAACACGCCCATTCTCCGGGTTCTGGATGAGCCTTCACTTCCCAGCCGGAAATCGGGGCCGTTTCGCACCCTGATTCTGGCGTCGATCGTGTGCCTGACGTTCCTGCTGGCGTCCGGAACCGCTGTCGTGTACGAAGCCATCATGAGGGAACCGGGCAGCCATGAGATCGTCGGACGCATTGGCGGGGCCAGCCTCCATGCGCCCTCGATGCCATCGCGCCTGCTTCGTTTCATCCGGCCGGCGACCAAAGTTCCCTCCGGACCACCTACGGAGGGTGTCGATCAGAATGAACCCGAGTCCAGACGGTCGTAGCAGGGTGGCACCGTCTGTGCGGCCGCTCTTTCGTAGGAGCCTCTGCGTCTGCGCTCTGTTCCTCCTCCTGACGTTGGCCGGTGGTCTTCGTGCACAGCTGCCGTCGGATCCAAGTCAACTCACAGACGAGCAGAAGGCGGAGCTGCTCCGGAGACTGGAAGCCACATCGCCCAAGACAGGCGAAGACAGCTCATATAAGAGCCCAGACTACTTTCTCACGAACCCAGACACGAGCAGACCTGCTGCGAGGCCGACGTCGGAACCTGCCCAGCCGAAACCGGGCGAACTGCCCACGTTCGAGTCGCTACGGGCGTTCGGGTCGCATCTGTTCAGCCAGCTCGAATCCGAACCGCCTCCAGACAACATCGCCTCCGATGACACCTACGTGCTCGGTGCCGGAGATCAGGTCATCATCTACCTCTGGGGACGAGTAGACCAGGAGTACTCCCTCACGGTAGACCGGGAAGGCAAGATCGTCATCCCCAAAGTGGGCGAAGTCATGGCGTGGGGGAAGAGCTTCGCCGATCTCAAGAAGGAGCTCAAGCGACGGCTCGCATCGGCCTACTCCGAGTTCGAACTCAGCATCTCGCTCGGCAAGATACGATCCATCCGGATCTTCCTGGCCGGCGAGGTGACGCGTCCCGGCGCCTACACGGTGTCGTCGCTCACATCCATTTTCAATGCACTCTATCTGGCAGGCGGGCCAAACGACCACGGCTCGATGCGCTCCGTCAGGCTGATTCGCCAGGGCGAGGAGATTCTCAACAAGGACTTGTACGACTTCCTTCTCAAGGGCGACAACTCCTTCGATGTACGACTTGAATCGGGCGACGTCGTATTTGTCCCAGTGGCCGGCCGGCGCGTCGCCATTCGGGGCGAAGTGATTCGACCCGCCGTCTACGAAGTTCTGGAAGGTCAGTCGCCCCGGGATCTGCTCCACTTGGCAGGCGGCCCCACGTCCCGGGCCCATCTTTCAAGAATCCAGTTGGAGCGCGTGACCGCCGACCGCGAATGGCAGGTCTTCGATCTGAATCTGTCGCCGGAGGCTCCGCCCGACACACTGTCCGCCCGGCCGCTCCAGGACGGGGACCGCGTCACGGTGTACTCCGTCTTCGGGGGCCGGAAAAACCGGGTGGCCATTTTCGGCAAAGTGAAGTACCCCGGCTACTACGAACGCAGCGACACCACCCGGTTGTCGCACCTCTTGCGCCAGAGCCAGCTTCAGGAGTACGACGTCTATCTCGATCGCGCCAATCTGTTCCGACGGCACACCGACTGGAGTTCGGAGCTGATTCACTTCAGCCCCAGGTTGCTCCTGTCGGACCCGGCCGCCGATGTGCCGCTTCAGGACCTCGACTCCGTGTACATCTACTCCCTTCAGGAAACGCAATGGCTTAAGCAGGTGTTCATTCAGGGCGAAGTCGCGCGCCCGGGCACCTATGCCTTCCACGAAGGCATGACCGTGGGTGACCTGATCCTTCTGGCGGGCTCCTACTCCAGGAGCGCGTACAGGCTCCGCGGCGAAATCTCGCATTTCGACTCGGTGGGCCAGGTGTCGGTGAGCCCTCTCGACCTGCTCGACTCAGCACAACTGTCTGTGGTGTTGCACGAGGACGATCGCGTGTACATCCGGCAGGTTCCCGAATGGCAATATCATCCCACGGTCACGATTCTGGGCGAGGTGCAATTCCCGGGGGAGTACGCCCTGATCCATCGGCAGGAGACTCTTCTGGGGTTGATTGAGCGGGCGGGAGGGTTCACCACCGAAGCGTTTCCGCGCGGCACCGTGTTCCTCCGACCCACCATCTCGGCTCGATTGGACAGGCTCAAACTCCGCAGCCAGCTGGAGAAGTCCACGCCCCTCATTCTCGACACGCTCGGACAGCCATTGAAGCTGTCGTTCGTGGAATTCGAGAGCGGATCCGTCAATCGGATCGCCATCGATGTGGAGCGGCTGCGGAAATCGGAAGGCAAGGAAGGCGATCTGGTGCTTCAACCGAACGACAGCGTGATCGTTCCGGCCATCCCGTCGGGCATTTCCGTACTGGGCGCCGTCGGCATCAACGCCACGATCCAGTTCCGTGAAGACGAAAGTGTGAAGTACTACATCGAACGCGCGGGGGGCTTCACGCGCAGGGCAGACGAAGACGGCACCCGCCTCATCCGCGCCAATGGCATGGCCTACTCGGGCGGAGGCACCATGGGTCAAACGGTGGATCTGGGGGACGTGATCGCGGTGCCTACCAAGATCGAACGTGAGGGGCACTTCACCCGCGACCTGGTGATGATTCTCACGGTGGCCACGGCCTCGCTTACCGCCATCATTCTCGTTTCGAAGATCTGACGCGAGGCCTTACACCCCCGTGCCTCTCAGCACGGCGGGAACCGTCTTCACCAGAATCACAAGATCCAGGCCCGGCGACGAGCGGCTGATGTACTCGAGATCGAGCTTCATCCACTCTTCGAAGTCCACTTCGTTTCGGCCATTCACCTGCCACAGGCACGTGAGGCCAGGCTTCACCGCCAGCCTCTGGCGCTGCCACGCCTCGTACTGATTCACCTCGGAAGGCAGAGCCGGGCGCGGGCCCACGAGGGACATTTCGCCGCGCACCACGTTGACCAGCTGCGGCAACTCATCCACGGAATACTTGCGTAGCAGGCGGCCCAGGCGCGTCACACGCGGATCGTTGTGCATCTTGAACACGGGGCCGGTCATTTGGTTGTGCGCGGCGAGGTCCGCCTTGCGGTGCTCGGCGTCGGCGCACATCGTGCGGAACTTCAGCATCTTGAAGGGCCGACCCTCCTTCCCCACGCGCACCTGTCTGAACAGCACATGGCCCTGGCCGTCGCACTTCACGGCCAGCGCGGCGAGCAGCCACAACGGTGAGCTGATGACGATGCCAAACACGCCGCCTGCCAGATCCATGGCGCGCTTGACGACACGGGCGAAGCCCTGCGTCGTGATGGGAGTGAACACCCACGCGGCCGGCACCTGCGGCTCGGCTGCGTCCAGCGATCTGGTTGTAAGTGTGGCGTCGTGGGTGTAGTGCACCCCCTGCGGTGGCGGCAGCGTGATGCCGAAGTCACCCTGACTTGAACGCACCACAACCGTGCCTGTGGGCGCTATGGTGTTGCCGGAATCCATTCCCCCCCCTTTGCCGGACCCCTTTCCAGCAAAGTTGCAGCGAGAATCGCGTACGGCGCGTCAATTGTCAAGGGACAATTTGCCGCGGGAGTGCGCATCCAATCCGTTGGTGATAAAGCGAGCGGGACCGCCGCCGTGTGCCGATCGACTTGCCCAAGTCGGGCGGCGGCCCCGTCGCGTGGTTCGTTCGCATCCGGACGCACTGTGAGACGTGTTCTCGCAGGCGTCCGCCTGTCATGGGCCGACAGGTCGTTCATGGCCGTCTCGTCACGACCTCGTCACGGACACTTGTTCTGTTTCAAGTCGAGAGAACTGATCCTCGATCTGGTCGGGGGTGCCAATGGCCCAGAGCCACCCACCCTCCGTGGGACCGACACCTTCCTGACCGGCGAGAGCGGCCGGAATGTCACCGCGCACGAACACGTGCGGCCCCGGAAGCGGAACGACGTTGAAGCCAAGAGATTCGAGTGAACGCGCAATCCACGACCGGGTGGTCAGGCGGGTGTGCACGTACTCCTGACAATAGCCCAGATCGACCAGAGCCACCCAGGCGGCGCGCCGGGTCACCGGCAGAATCGCTGCTTCGGACGCCTTCGCCACTCCATCGGGCAGCATGCGACGGGACGCCAGCATGTAGCCCGCTCCCAGGCCATCGAGCCCGAACGCAGGACCGAGACTGCGCAGGAGGATCAGATTGTCGGCCTGCTTCATATGTGCTTCAGCAGACACCCTGGAGTATTCGAACCAGCGTTCATCCACCACGAAAGGCAGCGTGGGATAGCGACCCGCCGCTTCGGCCAGGGCCTGTGTGTCGGCAGAAGTCCACGATCCTATCTGCACGGGCGGGATGTACACCATCTCCACATCCGCCGGTAAGGGCTCCGACAGCCCCGCCCAGGGCGTGGCACTGCCGTTGAGTGTGGATGCGATGTCATCGGGAACGAATCCGCTGAGCACGGCCACGCGCCCGCTGTAATGGGCGCGCAACGTGGCGAATCCGCCCGACGAATCGGCGCACAGCACCACGCGGTCGGCTCCCGCGTACGAAGCCACGCGGTCGGATAGTTGTTCTGTGCCGGACGCGTTTTGCCACTCCCCGCTCTCCGCGATGTAGAGGAGTTCGCGGCGCACGGTGGCAGAGCGATGTGCAGAAACATGAGGCAGGAGAAACGCTTTCACGGCAGGCTTCAGGGCGGCCTTGGGAGCTTGCGAGCGAGGGGCCCGCATGAAGTTCGTCAGGGCCTCCACCACCCGGCCGGCCGCCTGACCATCCCAGTGCCTGGGCAGTCGCGCCCCGGGCATGGGCAGCGCCAGCACTTCATCGATGGTGTTCAGGATCCGGTTTCTGTCGTGGCCTACGAGAACATTGGTGCCCTGGTGCACGGTGACGGGGCGCTCCGTGTTGTGTCTGAGCGTGAGGCAGGGTATGCCCAGCACCGTGGTTTCATCCTGAACGCCGCCGGAGTCGGTGAGGACCAGGCGCGCCTGCATCTCGAGCGCCACGAAGTCGATGTAGCCCAGCGGGTCGATGAAACTCAGGTGGGAGGCGCGCTTCAGCTGTTCCGTGATGCGCGAGTCCAGGGCCAGCAGATTCTTCTTCAGTCGCGGGTGCGCAGGTACGACGATCGGCAGTCGGGTCGACAATTCGGCCAGAATCAGGGCCAGCTCCGAAAGGACCTCCGGGGAATCCACGTTCCCGGCACGATGCAGCGTGGCCAGTCCGTAGCGGCCCGGCTCCAGGCCCAGCGTGGCCAGCACGCGGGATGTCCGGGCGCGCTCGAGATGCGACTCCAGCGCATCGATCGTGGTGTTTCCCACGAATTGAATCTGCTCGTCGTCCACGCCCTCGCGCCGAAGGTTGGCCATGGCGTCTTCCGAAGGCACCAGGTGCAGATCGGCCATGCGGTCGGTGAGCACGCGATTGATCTCTTCGGGCATGGCGCGGTCGAAGCTGCGCAGCCCTGCTTCCAGATGAATGAGTGGGAGCTGTGTTTGCGCGGCCGCCAGCGCACAGCCCAGAGTGCTCGTGGTGTCGCCCACCACCAGGGTCGCCTGCGGCCGTGAGCGCTTCACGCAGTTCTCATAGGCCTCCATGACCCGCGCGGTCTGCTGTGAGGTGGGAGCAGAGCCCACGTGCAGGTTCACGTGAGGCTGGGGCAGGCCGAGGTCGGTGAAGAACACTTCGCACAGCTTTGTGTCGTAATGTTGTCCGGTGTGCACGAGGCGCGGAGTGAACGCGCTCTCGCTTTGAGCCAGGCGGTGATACAACGAGGAGAGTTTGATAAAGTCCGGCCGGGCACCGGCCACCAGATCCAATCTTAGCTTCTGCATTCCTAACCTCTTTAGAGAGTCTGTTGCACGGTTGAGCCACGGGCGTGGCGGTGGAGACCGGGCGATCGAAGAGCGGAGTGCTGTTGGAGGGCAGAAGGAACCGGCGGTTCACCGGCAAACAGGCATGCGCAGACGGCCGGGGTGGCCCCGTTTGCTCCGTCGTCGCTCCCGGGCACGAATGCGCCGGGGACCCATGCTGAAATTTTCTTTTCCATCGGCACTTCCAAACTTCGATTGGGCAGTCGAAGCCGGGTAAGGCAAGGCCGGTGCCGGAGTTATGTCAGGTTGGTAATGTGTTGCTCAGCAATACGTTATGCCAGGTCGCCCTGTATTCTGTCCCACCGGGTTCGGGCAGTTTCTGCCGCCCGGGCAGGCTATTTCGGAAGCGACTTGAGGATGGTGGGCAGGTCGGGAGCGGTGCCGAACAACTCCGACTGCCGTGCGATCAGCAAGCCACCTCGCTTCGGACGCTCGGCAAGCTGCTTGCGGTCGGACGTTCGGATGGGCTGGATCAGAGCGGTGTCGGCGCTCGCGTACTCCGCGATGAAGCGGGCTATGTCGTAACGAGTGGCGTACGTGCCGCCGCCCAGGTGCAGCGTGCCGCGCACGCCCCGCTGCCACGCCTCCCACGACCACTTCGCGATGCGGTCGGTGTCGAGCGGATTGCTCCACTGGTCGGTGACGATGCGAATCGGCTTCCCCGCTTTGAGATTACCTGTCACGAAGGAGTAGAAACTCTCGCCATCGTCCGGTGGCGCCAGCGGCACGTTGATACGTACGATGAGGTGATCCACGCCCGACGCGCGGATCGCTTCCTCAGCCTGCACCTTGGTGCGTCCATACACGGACAAGGGCTCCGGACCATCGCTCTCGGAGCGCGGACCCTTTCCGTCGAACACAAAGTCGGTGGAGTAGAAGAGCAGTGCGCCACTGCCCTTCGCCAGCGCGCGCGCCAGGTTGCCCACCGCGTGCGCATTCACCTGCTCCGCTCGCGCAGGGTCACGTTCGCAGCCATCGACATCCGTGAACGCAGCCGCCAGAACGAGAAGTGCGCCCTGTGCCTCGGGACTCCCAGCCAACTCACTTACAGAGGCAGGATCGTCCAGTCGGCAGTGTTCACGCCCGAGGAAATGAAATCCGGCCGGGTCCCCTGTCGAGGCATGGAGCCTCTGCCAGGCTCGACCCACCTTGCCCGTGCCGCCGAGTACAATGGGCGGAGCCACCATCAGCGGTGTCCCGACAGAGCGATTCGATCCATGGGGACCGCTTAGCGAACCCCCGCCGGTCTGTGGGGATGAGCACGAAAGTAGTCCACCGTGCGCGAGAGACCCGCGCCGAAATCGGTTTCGGGGCTCCAGCCCAGGCCACGCAGTTTGCCCGCGTCGAGTCCGTACCGACGATCATGTCCGGGGCGGTCATCCACCAGTCGGATGCCGTCTTTCACCGGCACATCGCACAGCGCGCAGAGCAGTTCCGCGACTTTGCGGTTGGGGCGTTCATCCTGCGCCGCCACGTGGTAGATCTCTCCCGGCCGCCCTTGCGTCTCCAGGAGTCGCACCGCCCGAACGAAGTCCTCCACATACAGCCAGTCACGCACCTGTTCGCCGTCGCCGTACACCGGCACCTGCGCGCCCGACAAAAGAGTTGTGACAGCCAACGGAATGAACTTCTCCGGGTACTGACCCGGCCCGTACACGTTGACCGAGCGAACGATCCAGGCGTCCAATCCAAACGACCGCACGGCCGCCAGCACCAGGTGATCGGCCGCTGCCTTGGTGGCCGCATACGGATTGCGCGGGTGAAGCGGCGCGTCCTCTTTGAGAAACATTCCGGGAGGCACGGGGCCGTACACTTCGTCGGTGGAGATGTGGATGAGCCGACCGGATGTCTGCGCACGAAACGCATCGAGCAGGTTCTGCGTGCCGAGCACATTGCTTTGCACAAAGGGAACGGCATTCAAGAGACTGCGATCCACGTGAGTCTCGGCGGCGAAGTGGACCACCAGGTCGAATGGGCCGTGCGACTTGAACAGCGCACGCACCTGCCCGGCCTCTGCCAGATCCCCGTGCACGAATTGGTAATGAGGATCCCGGTCCAGGCCGGCCAGCCGCGACGGCTGGGCCGCGTACGTGAGCGCGTCGAAGTTGAAAACGTCTGCCCCGTCGCGCCGCCCGAGCAGATGCAAAAGGTAGGCGCCGCCGAGAAAGCCGCAGCCACCTGTCACCAGGAGTCGGCTCACCCGCCCGGCTCGTTCCAGCGGTACGGAATCTGGTCGGTGTCGAAGGGCAGCCGCAGTTCGTCGGGGGTCTGCGCGTTGTAGGGCCGGGTGGGGCAATTCAGCGCGAGAACTTCCTCTTCGCCCAGGCACATGAAGCCGTGATACACGCCGGGAGGGATGGTGATGAGCTGAAGCTTGTCGCGCCCGAGGAAGAATTCCGCAAGCTCTCCCTTCGTGCGCGAGCCCTCGCGCATGTCGTAGAGCACAAATTTCGCCCTGCCCGAGATCACCGTGAAAAAGTCGGTCTGCAGCCTGTGCGCATGCCAGGCCTTCACGATTCCGGGAAAGGCCGTCGTGACGTACACTTGGCCGAACGTGTCGAACAGATCATCGTCGGAGCGCAGAATCTCCCACAGCCTGCCCCGCTCATCGGGGTGGGCCACGAGATTCTTGGTCCGGACGCCTTCGATCATTTCTTGCGCCTGCGCCCCTTGAGCAGCTGCTGCGCGCGAGCCATGGTGTTCTGCGCGCCAAGATAGGCGTCGATCGAGGCGCCGCAGTCGGCCCAGAACCCGTCGAGAATTCCGTAGGAGAGCTGGTGCTTCTTGATGTACGCGTTGTTCACGTCGGTCACTTCCAGCTCACCGCGCCGCGACGGTTTGAGACTCCGGATGATCCGGAAGACGTGGCTGTCGTAGAAGTACACCCCCACCACGGCGTACGACGATTTTGGATCGCGAGGCTTCTCCGTGATGCGCTTGATGTGCAGCCCCGACATCTCCGCCACGCCATAGTCACGCGCGTTGGGCACCTCCTTCAACAGCACGCGCCCGCCACGCCGCTGTTTGCGGAACTGTGCCACTTCACGGGCGATGCCCTTTTCGAGGATATTGTCGCCCAGGAACACGCACATCTTGTGTTCGCCCACCCACGGTTCGGCCAGGCCGATGGCGTGGGCGATACCCAGTTCCTTCTCCTGGTAAACATAGTCCAGGCGCTTCAGGCCGAACCGGGTGCCGTCGCCAAGCAGGCGCATGAAATCGCCTGCGGAGTCGGGTCCCACCACGAGCAGGACCTCGTGGATGCCCGCCCTCGACAGAGTCTCAATGGGGTGGAAAATCATGGGCCGGTCATAGACCGGCAGGAGATGCTTATTGGTTATGGCCGTCAGCGGCGCCAACCGCTTGCCCAGTCCGCCGGCCAGCACGATGCCCTTCATACTTTGGCCCCCGCTCTCAGGTTTCTCTTATTCAAGATGTCGGACTCCAGGGGCCGTCTATTCATGCCCCAGGCGCACCGCCTGCGCCTCCACCACCGCAGGCATTTTGCGAAGGGCCGCGAGGGTTTTCGGAGGGATGGTGCTGTCGAGATTGATCAGAGTGACGGCCAGCTTGTGCGAGGTGTCGCGTCCAAGACGCCATTCGCCGATGTTCACGCCCGCTTTCCCGAGGAGCGTTCCGATTTTGCCAATCACGCCCGGCACATCGCGGCTCACCGTGAACAACAGGTCGCCCGAGGGATCTGCGTCGAGCCGGTACCCGTCGATCTGCACGATACGCAACCACTCACGCGCCACCAGGGCGCCCACCACCAGCCGACTCTTGCGTCCGGCCACCAGCCGGCAGGAGATCGTGTTGTGCGCGGCATCGGCCAGGTGCTCCACGCGCGAGAGTTTCAGGCCGCGGTCGGCGGCGAGCCGCTGCGCGTTGACGTAGTTCACTTCGCGACCGAACACGGGTTCGAGAATGCCGCGCAAGAGCGCCGTGCGAACCGCCTCTGTGTACTCCTCCGGACCGCCGGCGTAGTCCCACTCGATGCGTGTGAGCCGCCCGTCCAGGATTTGTGCGGAGAGCGAGCCCACACGCGCGGCCAGCTTGAGGTACGGCTTCATCTCGGAAAACGGGCCTGTAAACGGCATGTTGAGCACGTTCTCGTAGCGCTCCCCGGAAAGCACTCCGATCACCTGCCGGGCGATCTGCCTGGCCACTTCGGCCTGCGCCTCCGACGTACTGGCGGCCAGATGAGGCGTGAGCACCACGTTGGCTACACCCAGAAGCGGGCTTCCCTTCGGAGGCTCGTTCTGAAACACGTCCAGGGCCGCGCCCGCGATCTGTTTGCGCGAGAGCGCCGCAGCCAGCGCCTGCTCGTCCACCAAATCGCCGCGCGCGCAATTGACGAGCAGTGCAGACTTCTTCATGAGGGCGAGGTTGTCCTTCGACATGAGCCCTCGCGTGGCGTCGGTGGAGGGAGTGTGAAGGGTGACCACGTCGGATTGCTTCAAGAGCTCCGGTAGCGACACGAGGGCGAGCCCCAGTTCGACGGCCCGCGATTCCGACACGTAGGGATCGTAGGCCACGATCTTCATGCCGAAGGCCTGCGCTCGGTGAGCCACCTGCAGGCCGATGCGCCCCAGACCCACCACGCCCAGAATCTTGCCATAGAGCTGGCGCCCCATGAAACGATCGCGGCCCCACCCCCCCGACTTTACAGCCAGGTCGGCCTCCGGGATGTGCCGGCAGATGGCCAGGAGCACGGCCATCGTATGCTCGGCCGCAGCGAGCGTGTTGGCATCGGGCGTATTGGTCACCACGATGCCGCGCTGCGAAGCCGCGTCCACGTCGATGTTGTCGGTGCCCACTCCCGCGCGGGCGATCACTCTGAGTTTTTTGCCCGCCTCGATCACGTCCCGATCGGCGCGCGTGGCCGAGCGCACAATGAGCGCATCATAGCGGCCGATTTTGGCCAACAGGTCCGGTTTGGAGAGTCCGGGCAGTTCGTCCACGTCGTACCCGGGCTGCTTCTTCAACAGCTCCACGCCCTCGGCGCCCAGCGGATCGCTGATCAGGATCTTCACGCGCAGCACAAGCTACAGGCTCCGGGAGGACAGGCAACTGGGAAGGGGCGCGGCGACTTCGCCCGCAGAATCGTCAAGCAGAGTGCGGGATCCAGGGCGGTTCAACGATGCACGTACACCGTGAGCAGCTCGAGCAGTGCATCGAGCCTTTCCATGGGAACGTCGCCCATGTGCGCGATGCGAAACGTCACGTTCTTGAGGTCGCCGTAGCCGTTGGCGATTTCGAGGTCGTGCTGGCGCAGAAACGCCGTGAGATCCGCGAAGTCGATGTTCCGGGTGTTGGACACGGTGGTGAGCGTGTCGGAGCGGAAAGCCGGCGCCGCCAGAAGTGACAGATGCTCCTGCCCCCAGGCTCGCACCTTGTCGGCCATGGTCCGGTGCCGGGCCCAGCGATGGTCGAGCCCTTCGTCGAAGATTCGCGTGAGTTGATGAGCGAGCGCATACATGAGCGTGACGGCCGGCGTGGACGGATAGTGCCCCTTCTGCGCGTGCTTCTCGAGGTTCAGCAGATCGAAGTACCAGCCGCGGTGAGGCACCGTGGCGGCCTTTTCGAAGCAGCGCGGGCTCACCGATGCGAACGACAGCCCCGGCGGAATGCCGAAACACTTCTGAGAGGACGTAACGCAGTAGTCGATCTCGAGTTCGTCCACCGGCACCGGCATGCCCGCCATGCTGCTCACCGTATCCACGCACACGAGCGGGTCGCCCTGGTCGTAGATCACGCGGTAGGCCGTGCCCCAGGCGGTCCGGTACGCCTCGACGTACGGCATCACCTGGCGGATGTACGGATCCTCCGCGCCCGGGGGGATGGGCTTCGGCTTCTGCGAGAGGGCG
>DAIOGN010000064.1:9004-18383 GCA_036745245.1 Candidatus Zixiibacteriota bacterium | reverse complement strand
AGCGCTCGGTCTCCACGGTCTGCCAGGCGAGCGGCTCGGCTCTCACCTGCATGCGGTCGAGCGATTCGTACAGAGGGGAGAGCAGTGCGCGTTCCGTGGCGTCGCGCGTGGTCTTGAGCACCAGTGCCGTGATGCCCTGCAGAAGCAACGCCGCCAGAAGCAGGCCAAGAAGGATGAGCCGCAGCCGGCTTTCAAACGGCGCGACGAAGCGGAACAGGGGCGAGGCCAGACGTCCCTCCACTCAGGAGAGAGCCCAGAAGGTGTTCAGGTACCAGCCGATCAGCTCCGGCCCCCACAGAACCGCCGCCACCGCGGCAATCGAGAGGAAGGGGCCAAACGGGATCATGCGCTTCTTGCGCATGTCGCGGGAGACCAGAAGCCACACCCCCGACGCCAGAGCGCCCACGAGAGCCGAGAGGAAAAACACGAGCACCACGAGCTTCCAGCCGAGAAACGCCCCGAGCACCGCCGACAGCTTGATGTCGCCGCCGCCCATGCTCTCCTTGCGAAAGATCCAGTCGCCCAGAAGCGCCACGAGGAAAAGTCCACCGCCGCCCACGAGCGTGCCGAGGATTGACTGCCAGAGACCCAGGGGCGTGAACGCGGCCCACAGCCATCCGAGAGCGAGCGAGGGGAGCGTGATCCAGTCGGGAATGATCTGGAACTCCCAGTCGATGAACACCACGCAGATGAGAATGCAACAGAGATAGATGAGGCCCGCCGCCTGCAGTGTCACGCCCACCCCGGCGACCCAGGAAGCGAACGTCACCGCCGTGAGCAGTTCCACCAGGGGATAGCGCAGGGAGATCGATCCCTTGCACGTGTGGCAGCGGCCCCCGAGCACCAGGTAACTGAAGACAGGCAGGTTCTGCCACCATTGGATGAGTGCGCCGCAATGAGGACACCCCGAGCGGCCGAACGCGAGCGGGATATGACGTGGCAGTCGGTAAATCACCACGTTGAGAAAGCTGCCGATGGCCAGCCCGAAGAGGCCCGCGGTGATCACCTCGAATGCGACCCGGTCAATCATGTCGGCCCTTCCATACGGAAAATACGAACAGAACCACTTCGAGAAGCGTGAGCAAAAGCCTCTGCCAGAGTGACACCGCTACGGCCAGCACGCCGCCTCCGCACAGCCACACCAGGGCTCCTTCGCGCACTCCCAGGCCGCCCGGTGCGAAGAAGGCCGCGTAGCCCAGAAGGTACGCCAGCGGGAAGGCCGCGGCATACAGGCCAAAGGGCGAGGCCCCCACGGCCAGGGCGAGACAGCCGCAGGCCGCGCCGTAGCCGACCCAGACGAAGGCGAAGTGCAGAAGGGATCTCAGAAGCATCGACGTCTGCACCACGGGTGGCGTTCCGCCTCGCCGGAGCCGCCGATAGAGAATCCCGCTCCAGCTTCGAAACACCGGAGGCACCACAGCCACGAGCGCCAGCGCGGGAACGATCAACAGCCATGGGTTCAGCAGTCTGTCGTACTGGAACACGAGCGCCGCGGCGAATCCCGTGACCAGGCCCGACGCAAGAGACGAGACCAGTCCCACGAACACCGACGTGGACAGAACTCCGGCATCGAGTCCCAGGCGCTTCCCCAGAGCCACCGTGCCCGCCAGCGACCACACCTTTCCCGGCAGGTAGCGCGCCATGTTCATGGTGAAGTACACACGGAACAGCTTGGCGAACGGCGCCTTCCCTCCGAGACGTGCCAGGTTCCACTGCCAGGCCCACACCTGACCCACGAAGGCGGCCAGGAGGCACACGGAAGCCACAAGCAACCACGAAGCGTTCGGCTCCATGGCCCACAGTTCGGGCCCGTGCGTCCAGATCTCGCGCGCGAGCCAGCCCAGCGCCACAAGCGCAAGCAGTCCGCGCAGCCAGCCTAGGTGCGAGGATTTTTTTTCGTGAGCACCCACGCCCAGCCGGGGAGGATGGGTTTCATCCACTCGTACAGGCGCGGCGGCAGTTTTGTCCATACAGATCCCGGGGTGACCAGATCCTCGGCCGAGTACCGCTCCGGCTGCGTGAGGATGCGGGTGGTGAAGTCGTCGAACTCGAACTGTTTGAGCAGTTTCTTCAACTTGTAGTACGACAGGAGGTACACATCGTAGTCCACCTTGCGGCCCAAGAGGCGCAGGTAGCGCGTCGACCAGGACAGCGGCATCCACGAAAGAAACGGGAGAAAATAGTGCCCTTCCACGAGCACGTACCGCGAGCCTGCGCCGAAGTAGCAGAAGCCGTCCGGCTTGAGGATGCGGAAGATCTCGCGCACCAGGCCCTCCTGATCGAGCACGTGTTCATACACCTGGTTGCAGATCACCAGGTCCACGGATTCGGAGCGCAGGGGAGCGTTGGTGCCGTCGCCGCACAGAAACCGCAGGTTGGTGCGGGCGCCGCGCGATTGTCCGTGGCGCAGGCCCACGTGGTCCGGGTCGAGCGCCACCATGGTGCCGATGCGCTCCGCGAACAATTCCGTCATGAGACAGGTGGAGGCGCCTACGTCCACACCCAGCAGGTGTGAAAGCGTTCCGCCGTAATGCGCCTCGAGGATGCGCAACACCTTCTCGGCTTTCTTGCGCCGCCCCTCTTCCTGGTAGAGAATCGGGAACCGCTCAGAAAAGGTTCCGTCCTTCTCGTATGCGCGCAGCGTGGTGGTCACGTAGTGGCCTTTCTGAGAAACAGGATCGTGGACAAGGACACGCCGGCGGGCCAGACCCCGGCCGCCGCGCGGCCCAGGGCCGACAGCGGGCCCAGCCGCGGGGGCACAATCGACGTGTACACCGTCTCGCGCACTTCGAAGCCGCAGGCGCGGGCGAGCGCCTGCGCGCGCGCCGGGGTGAAGAACTTCAGATGCGAATCGGCCGGCGTGCCCAGATCCGCGCGGCCAAACAGTATCGAAAGCCGGCGCGGCAGGTGGAACTCGTTGGGCAGGGAGAGCACCAGCTCGCCGTCGGGTGCGAGCACGCCGCGCAGCCGGAGGAGCACGTCTTCGGGATCGCGCACCTGCTGGAGCACTTCCAGGCAGAACACCAGATCCCACTGGCCTTCCGGCGTCTCCCGCTCCAGGTCCAGAATCCAGGCATTCACGCCGCGCTGAGCCGTGAATTCCACGGCCTGCGGCGAGATGTCGGTGGCATCCACCGTGAGCCCGGAATCGGAGAGATACGAGGCGAACAGCCCGCGACCGCAGCCGGTGTCGAGCGCGCGACCGCGGCGACGGGCGAGGTGCGACCACACCAGGTGGGCACGTTCCATGGTGCGGCGATCCGTGCGCTGATACTCCCGCGAGATCCAGTACCGGTCGAAGTAGTCGCGCTTGAGGGCCGCCACATCGGCCTCCGACACCCGGCGGGCGTACATCGTATCAGGCATGGACGCGCTCTCTGCGCACGGTGGCGGTGCGACCGCCTCCGAGGAGGCGTTCCACGTCGGCCAGAAAGATGCGAGCCGCATTCTGAGGCGAGACGTCCGAAAGAAACCGTGCCGCTTCCGTGGTGAAGTGTGCGGGTGGCCGGAATTCCAGAATTGCGCGCGCCAGGGCCGCCGGGTCTCCCGTGGGAAATACTCCTCCCACATGGTAACGCGAGAGCACGGCGCACAGGTCGGGCAGATCCGAGCACAACACGGGCGTGCCCATCTGGATGGCTTCGCCCAGCACGAGCGGGATGCTGTCGCGACGTGTCGGGATCACCACGGTGGCGGCGCCACGCACGAGTTCCGCCAGGAGTGCGGGGGGTTGCGGTGGCAGGTAGGTGCAACGATCGCCCAGAGAGCGTGACGCGATTTCCGCATGCGGATCGAAGCCCGGCGCGGGCGGACCGCACAGGACGATGCGCGACGGGAACGCGGGCGGGAGACGTTTCGCTGCGTCCAAAAGCGTGTCCACACCCTTGTCGCGCGACATGCGTCCGAAGTAGAGGATATACGGGCGCACGGGCTCCTGTGGATCGAAGGCCGTGGCGGCGCGGCGCAGAGGTCTGAACGTGGGCAGAAATCGGCAGGGGCGTCCCGAGAGCATGGCGGCTTCCTCGGCGAGCGCGTAGCCGTCGGCGTACACGCAGGCCGCTTCGCTGAGCACACGCGTCACCAGCCCCTTCCCCACCGGACGCCGGCCCCAGACCTGAACATCGGAGCCGAGACACCACACGGCATACGGCAGCGGATTCGCACGCGCAAACTGGGACAGCCAGTGGCCCGACGGAAGCGCCCACAGGGCCAGCGCGAAGTCGGGCCGGGTCTCTTCGAGAAACCGGCGCGTGGCCTCCCGTCCCCGCAAGAGTCCGCGGCCCAGGCGGATCCAGTCGGCGGGATTGTAGAGTGACAGGTCTCCGAACACGCGCGCATCCCGGGTCCAGTGGAAGCGGCGAACCCACGGATCGCACTCGCTCCCCTGCCCGGGAACTTCGGGTGCGAGCACGGCCAGTTGTACGCCACAGGCCGAGAGCGCGTCGCAGAAGTGATGCACGAAGGGCGACGCCAGGTCCTGCGGGTCGCGCGGATAACGATTGGTGATGATCGCGAGCCTAAGCATGTTCGTCCTCCGGGTGCACAGGTCCCGCGACTTTGCGCCTCAGGCGGTACAGCTCACGCCGCAGATGCACGAGTTGCGAGCCCAGAAAGCCGAAGAGCATGATCTGCAGGCCGCCCACGAAGAGAAGCGGGAACAGGGTCATGAGCGGGCGGCTCGGGTTGAGCGACCGCTGGAACCACTCGAAGGCCAGGAAGCCGCCGATCCCCACTCCGGTCCCCATGAGCAGAAGTCCGACCAGGCCGAAGAGCAGCATGGGCCTCTCGTGCAGCGAAAACACGAGATGGCTCGCCGCCGTGGCACGCAGCTTGAACTTGGAGTGCCCGCGCGTGCGCGTCTTGAGAACCGCCGGCATCTCCAGGCCCACGAATCCCGCCGCGTGTGCCTTGGCGATGATTTCGGGATGCAGTTCCTTCCCGTCCGACTCGAGGTCGAGGGACGACAGCACCTCGCGACGATACGCCCTCAGCACGCCCGTCACAGTGTGAATGCCGCACCCCATGGCGAACGAGAGGATGCGATTGCCGAGCCGGCTCACCCACAGGCGATGCGCCGGCACACCCTCGGTGCCCCCGCCGTCCATGTAGGGCGAGCCCACCACGTAGTCGAGGTCGGGATGCTCGGTGAGGAGGGTCACCATGGCGGCCACGTATTCGGGCGCGTAGGAGAGATCCGCGTCGATGGTGCACACAATCTTCCCGCGTGCAGCGCGGAAGCCCTCTCGCAGCGCGCGACCGCGGCCGCGGTTGCGTGCGTAAGTCACGGGCCGGATACGGGCGTCCTCGCGCGCCATCTCCTCGAGCACCTGTTGCGTGCGATCGCGCGAACCGTCGTTCACGGGGACCAGTTCGAAGGGCAGATTCAGAAGAGCGCCTGCGTCCAGAAGTTGTGAAAGCGTGCGGCGGGCATTCTCTTCCTCGTTGTACATCGGCACCACCACGGAGAAGGCCATTCGTCCCGTGGAGGCGACGCGGCCGACGTCGGTCTGGAGAAGCGGGTGGCTCACGGCTGCACCGCCAGTGCGGGTTGTAGTTGGTCCAGCGCGTCGCGGTAACGCTGTCGATACGGCGCCATTTCCACGGCGGCCCCGAGAAGCGCCGCCGACTCTGAGATGCGGCCGGCCCGCTCAAGCGCCCGTCCCAGGAGGAAGTACATCTCCGGCTCACCGGGAGACACTTCGAGTGCCAGTTGCATCGCTTCCCAGCCCACCGCGGCAAACCCACGGTCGAGCGACAGGACCCCGAAGTTGAAGATCCAGCGCGCGAGAGCCTCCTGCTCCGGACCCGGGCGCACGCCCGCGCGAACGCGCCCCTTCCAGTACAAGAGCCCGCTCTCCCATGAGCTCTCGGAGGAGACGTCGGACAGGGCGGCGACCACGCCCTTCGGCTGAAGCCGATCGGAGGGCAGCCCCGGCAGGCGATCGAATTGAGCGAACCACGGCTCCCCGGGTTCCCAGCGTGAAAAGAGTCGTTCCACTTCTTCGCGCCAGTGCGCTTCGCTCCAGACGTCGTTCGCATCCCAGCCCCGGGTGAGCCGGTCGGGGAGTCGTTTTTGCAGCATGCGACGGTAGTGCGGATGGCGCAGCGATCCCAGTGAGATCACCTGAAGGTCGGGTCTGAATCCGCGCGCTCGCGCATACTCGAGCACGCCAAAGAAACTGTCCTCGTTGACGAACAGCGTGGCGCCCTGCGGCAGCACAGCCTCCAGACTCCGTGTGACGATTCCGGCTCCGGCGGTCACGGCACCGCGCTCGGCGGCTCTCGTGATGGACGTTGCGGGCCAGGCCGCCGCCAGGCACACGAAACAGGCGCCGAATGCGAGGCGACGTGCGTTGGACAACTCAGGCCAGCGCGCCCGGAGATGGACCGCGCCACGCTGAGCGAATACGCCGGCGCCAGCCGCCAGAATGGCCACGGCCGGCAGGGCGTACCCGAGCAGGTCGAGATTGCCGGCATCGAAGGGCGCCGCCCAGATCACGAGCAGAAAGGTGAGTGCAAACGTGAGCGGCAACTGCCAGCATTTGCGTACCAGCCACAGTCCCCACACGGCGGGAATCCACAGGAGAGCGGGAACGAGATCCGGCAGGGCCGACCACCAGCCCGCCAGGTTTTCTGCCAGACCGCCATCCACCGTCACCACGGCTTCCCAGGCGGAACGGCGCGTGAAGTAGTCGAAGCAGGATCCCAGACTCGAGAAATCGCCCCAGGCCCACACACCATCGAGCCGGCCGCGCAGAATGGGAAACAGATACAGGGAGAGGGGGCCGAAGGCGAACACCACGAGAGTGCGCCAGCGGGCTGGACAGGTGCGAGCTGCGAGGATAAGCCACGGCGTGGCCGCGGCGGCGACGATCAAGGGATGCACGGCCATGCCCAGCCCCCAGCACCACGCAGCGGCGATTGCAAACCCATGTGAACGGTGGCTGTCGCGATGCGCGCGCAGCGCCGTGTAGCAGGTGGCGAGCACCAGGAACAGGGCCAGCGTGTAGACTTCCGTCCTCGTGGCCTGGGGCAGGTGCACGGGCAGCGCAGCCCAGCCCGCCACGGCCGTGAGAGCGACCACGGTGTTCAGTGCGCGCGGCGACCGTGCGTCTCGCGCGGCGCCCAAAAGCAGCATAATCTCGAAGAGGACCACACCTGCGGCCGCGAATGCGGCGACAGAAAGCAGGTTGCTGCCGAGCGTGGGTGCGGTGGCCAACGGCAGGGCGAAGAGCCGCCCGAGGAGCACATACAGGGGAAAGCCGGGGCCGTGAGGTACCCCGAGCGTCGTATGGCACAGCTGAAAGAAGGCGGAGTCTTCCCAACCCACCTCGGCACTCACCCAGGGGGCGTACAGAGCGAACAGGGCAGTCCCCACCACGAGTCTCCTGACCGCTGCCGGCATATTGAGCTTATCGGCTGATCGGGCTTGAAGTTGGCGACGAAATGGGGGAAGGGAATTGGCCCCGGCAGGATGACAAAAAAAGGGGGCCGTGAGGCCCCCTCGTGTCCATTCGGGTGCGAATTAGCTGACCGCGTCGTCGGACGTGACCAGGAGATCGCCGTTTTCGTCGATCGTCCAGGTATCCGCCGTCGCATCGTCGTCCAGCACGCCACTGGTGGCCGTGCAGGTAAACGTGTTGGCAGCCGCCACGAGACTGTAGGTGTAGCGGGCCGTGGTCATGATGTCCACACCGATGCGTCCAAACGCCGTACCGGCCGCGGCGGAAGCCGTGATGCCGTTACCCCAGTACGCGTTGTACTCCTGACGATAGGAGTGCTGCATCGTGTAGATCTGCTTCAGCACCTGCTTCGCTTCCGACTGCTTGGACTTGGTCGTCGCGCGCATGAAGCGCGGGATGGCCAGGGCAGCCAGAATGCCGATGATCACTACCACGATCATCAACTCGATCAGGGTGAAACCTTTCTGGTTTCTCTTCTTCGTACGGAACATCAGTCCCTCCTTGCGAGTGTTCGAGCGTATGTCTGACGTGTTGATCAGAGTTTTCGCTTCGATACCTCACAAGAGAAGGGCAACCGGCATGCCGCGGGCGCAAATCGGTCGGCGTCCACCCCGTACGCTGGTGGTCCCCAGGGGGTTGGCTCTCCGGGCTCGGTCGAGAATCGGTTGAGGGCACCGACGATGAAGGCTTCTTTCAGTGGTTTTTTGCGGGGCTGTTGGCAGAATGCAAGGGCCGCGCACGCACAAAAAAAGGGGGCCGTGAGGCCCCCTCGTGTCCATTCGGGTGCGAATTAGCTGACCGCGTCGTCGGACGTGACCAGGAGATCGCCGTTTTCGTCGATCGTCCAGGTATCCGCCGTCGCATCGTCGTCCAGCACGCCACTGGTGGCCGTGCAGGTAAACGTGTTGGCAGCCGCCACGAGACTGTAGGTGTAGCGGGCCGTGGTCATGATGTCCACACCGATGCGTCCAAACGCCGTACCGGCCGCGGCGGAAGCCGTGATGCCGTTACCCCAGTACGCGTTGTACTCCTGACGATAGGAGTGCTGCATCGTGTAGATCTGCTTCAGCACCTGCTTCGCTTCCGACTGCTTGGACTTGGTCGTCGCGCGCATGAAGCGCGGGATGGCCAGGGCAGCCAGAATGCCGATGATCACTACCACGATCATCAACTCGATCAGGGTGAAACCTTTCTGGTTTCTCTTCTTCGTACGGAACATCTGTTCCTCCTTCGGGCTCACGGTTTTTGCCGTGGGTTGGTTGTGGTCGTGTCGCTTCAAGCTTTTCGAGCCGCGTCCCAGGTCGCCTTTCGTGACGCGCTTGCCGCCCCGGTCTTCCTTCTGCCCCCCCGAGGGCCGCTCCTGCCGCGACCCGGCGGCGCTCTGGGCGCGCAAGGCGGCGGGGTCGGCGGAATCAGGCATCCACATGGCGGTCTCCGTTCGCATTCGGATTACGAGTTGGCGTCGTCGGACGTGGGCACGAGCAGTCCGCCTTCGTTGATGGTCCACGTGTCCACCGTGGCGTCTGTGTCGAGAATCCCGCTGGTGGCCGTGCAGGTGAACGTGTTGCCGGCCGCCACCATCGTGTAGGTGTACCGGGCCGGAGGCATGATCTCCACGTTGATCACAGCGAAGGCGGTGGCGGCGCCCGCAAGCTGGGCGACCAGCGCCGCGCGGCAGCCGACATCTCGGCTATCTCGGCAGGGATCAATCCGGCGGGGTTCGCTGGGCGGAAACACAAGTTGTGAATTGGCTCATGAAACAAATCGGACGTAACCCGTAACTCAACATACAATACCTGCCGGAATTGCAGCTTGGACTCAAAGAACAGGCATGCCATGAAAACAAGCAAGCGACCCTCCGCGTCCGGTAAAAAGTCTTCTATCGCCGGCAAGATTCAGCTGACACCGCAGCAAAA
>DAIOGN010000064.1:2728-8994 GCA_036745245.1 Candidatus Zixiibacteriota bacterium | reverse complement strand
GTAGGCCTGCTGCATCGTGTAGATCTGCTTCAGAACCTGTTTGGCCTCCGACTGCTTGGCGCGCGTGTTGGCCGCCATGAACCGCGGTATGGCCAGGGTGGCAAGAATGCTGATGATCACCACCACGATCATGAGCTCGATCAGGGTGAAGCCGCGTCGGTTTACAAGTTGACGTACCATGATGGCTCTCCTTCGCATGGCTGTAGAGCGACCGGGATGCCAAGCCACGGTGCCGATTCTGAACGGGGTCAAAGCACAGCGGGAGTTGCGGTTGCGAATTCGCTTCCGGACCTGTGCAGAAAAGGAGCGCCGGATCCCATTGCAGCCTGAGCGGAACTTCGCATTATGCGTGGTCCGGAGGGGCTTTTCAGAATGTGGATCAGGGTGTGCCGGAAAGGTGTCCCTCGGGTTGGGCGCCCCACAGTTCAGTATCCAGGGCCAGCTGCGCACGTTCCCGCGTGAGAGTTTCCTCTCCGGGCGCCCAGGTGAGACCTAATTCCAGTGCCTGCATGGCGAGGGAAGCAAAGCCGCGCTCACGGTGAAAGAGGGCCAGCCTGTAGTAAAACCACACGGCGCTTCGTACGCACTCGGGGTCGTCCTCGGCGCCTGCCGGGTGCCACACGGGTACATCAGAAATGCTGCCGCTGGCAGCTGTGGAGTCCCAGAGACCCACCATCCCCAGCGGAGCCAGCTCCTCCGGGGGGAAGCCCGGTATGCCAAAGTCCACGAGCACGCGGCCGCGAGCCGACCATTCCTGTGCGATGCCCCGCACCCACTCAGGCGCAGGCTGTGAGTCGCTCGTCACGCCATGCCGGCTTTCCCACCAGAGGCGATACCACTCGCTTTCGGCCAGAGAGGCGTTGAGCACGGTGACGCCTGTCCCCATCCCCGCCTGTGACAACCCGCGCAGTAGAAAGTCGGTGTTGGCGTCCTGCAGGATCAGGAGATCCCCGGGTCGCGCGCTCTTGAGAATCTCCGTGCCCCACTGATCGGAGAGTCCGAGACGCAGGGGTCGCATCTCTCTGTAGCTCTCGCCTGTGTGCACGAAGGCTGAGCCAAGCGCGACAAACGGAATGATCACGCAGGCCGCTCGCACCACGCGCGAACCGTTCTCACGCACGCTCCACGAACCGGGATCCAGTCGCGCCCAGCCCCACCACAGGGCCCAGAGTACGGGCACGAGATAGGCGTGCATGTCGGCGTTGTCGTCGATCACGTACGACACGACGGAGGCCGCCACGAGCAGGCCGAACCCGCCCAGAACCAGGGGCGCACTTCCCAGACCGTTGCCCCGCGCCACGCTCCACACCACTCCGCACACTCCGGCCCACAGGAGCAAAGGCGACGTCTGGTGCGCAATGACACTGCACAGCTCGAATACCCGCGTCAGCGTGCCCGAGGCTTCGCGCGCAATGATGCCGTGTGCATCGGACGCCGTGAAGTACGCGAAGAATCCGCTGAGACTCTCGGGCTGTCCCCACACGTAGGGCGACAGGGGCGCCCGCAGCGGCACGTAGAGGTAGATCGAAAGTCCGAGCGCGAAGCACACACAAGCGAGCGCCCATTGCCGAAACGACGGGCGAAAGCGACCCCAGGCGAACAGCCCGGCCACCACGACTCCCACGGGCGCCGCGACAGCGCTGTGCAGGCAGAAGGCCAATGACACCAGGTAGATCGACAGGAGAAAGCGTCGCATCGCAGTGGGCGGATCGGGCGCCCTCTGCGCGGCGGCAGCAAGCAGCAGGGCGCACGCCAGGCAGGCGTACACGGGAGCGTACACTTCGATGCGGATCGCCTGGCGAAAGTAGAGCGGGCAGGCGGCCACCAGAAGTCCGCCGATCGCCACCCACACCCGCGTGGCGGGCCGGTCGCCCGCGAACAGACACAGGCTGCGCCACAGGATCACCAGAGCCGTGGCGGCGGTGAAGGCCGAGAACGCGTTGGCGAGCCAGCGGGGATCGTCGAGCCAGCCGAACGTGAGCCGACCCACGATCACGTACAACGGGAACCCGGGACGGTGCGCGACGGACAGTGTACTGGCGCAGGCGAGCAGCTCGCCCGAATCCCACCAGCCCACGGCCGGGGACAGGCTCACCAGATAGAGGAGAAGCGTGGGGATCCCGAGCGCGAGAGCCCACGGGTAGGTCGTGCCGCCCCAGATGCGCCGGTCGCGCAGTGGATAGACGGCCGCAAGGGGGGCGGCCGGGTCGGTCATCGCTTCAAACCGTAGCGGTCGATCTTGCGGTACAAGGTGGAGCTGTCGATGCCGAGGATCGACGCGGCCTTGGCCTTCTGCCCGCCGGTCTGCTGCAGAACCCAGGCGATGTACGCCTTCTCGATGGTCTCCAGCGTGGGCGTGGCGGCTCGTTCATCGTGGGCCACGGGTTGCGGTGTGTTGATGCGCAGCTTCTCCGGAAAGTCGGAAGCGGACACGCGCTTGCCCTTGGCGAACAGGATGGCGCGTTCCAGCATGTGCTCCAGTTCGCGCACGTTGCCGGGCCAGCCATAACTGAGCAGGGCCGCCATGGCCTCCTGGTTGATCTGCTTGGGCTCCGACGAGGTGCGCTCCGCGATGCGGTGCCGGAAATGATCCACGAGCATCGGGATGTCGTCCTTGCGATCGCGCAACGGCGGAATGAAGAGCGGGATGACGTTGAGCCGGTAGTACAGGTCCGCGCGGAACCGCCCCTCCTTCACCAGTTCCTCGAGATCCACATTCGTGGCCGCGAGCAACCGCACGTCCACGTCCTCGGGGGAGGTGGAACCCACGGGCGTAATCACCTTTTCCTCGAGGGCGCGGAGGAGCTTCACCTGAATGGCAGGGCTGGCTTCCCCGATCTCGTCGAGAAAGAACGTGCCGCCGGCGGCGGCTTTGAACAGACCGTCCTTGTCTTTCACCGCGCCCGTGAAGCTCCCTTTCACATGGCCGAAGAGTTCGCTCTCCAGAAGCGTGTCGGGGAGAGCCGCGCAGTTGAGGCTCACGAAGGCTGCTTCGCGGCGGCTCGACAGGGAGTGGATAGAGCGTGCGACCAGCTCCTTGCCCGTACCGCTCTCGCCGCGGATCAGCACGGTGGATTCGGTGGAGGCCACGCGCGTCACGAGCTCCTTGAGCTGCGCCACCGAGGCACTGGTGCCGATGAAGCGGTCCAGGGTGGTGCGATCGCCCAGCTCCGCGTGCAGGCGCTTGTTCTCCTCCTCCATGCGACGGCGCGAGAGCAGCTGCCGTACGATGATCTTGAGCTCCTCCAGATTGAACGGCTTGGTGATGTAGTCGGCGGCGCCCAGCTTGAGGGCCTCGATGGCCGAGTCCACCGACGCGTAGGCCGTCATCACCACGCACTCCATCTCGGGCCGCAGCTCGCGCAGTTTGCGCACCAGCTCGAGGCCGTTCATCTCCGGCATCATGAGGTCGGTGAACACCAGGTCCATTCCGTCATCCGACAACAGCTCGAGCGCCTCGGTGGCGGAGACCGTGGTGGTCACGTCGTAGCCTTCCTTGGCGAGCATGAGCTTCATGAAGGCGCAGAGGTTTTCCTCGTCATCCACCACGAGGATGCGCGGCCGAGCGGCGGAGTCCGTCATATCCAGAAGTATCGGCACTCCGCGCACAGACTGCAGATTGCAGTGGAATACCGCGGCACGTCCGGTGCGCCGCCGGACGAACTGTTCAACAATTACGCGTGGGAGTTGACGAAAGGCGTGAGAGCTAGCTCTCGTCGTCTTCGGACCCGGAGAGATCGAGCATGCGCAGGCCGCCGGGGTATTCGGTGGTGCGGAATGGGCGATTCTTGAGCAGTTTCTGCGTTACGTCCTTGATGCGCAGGGCGCTTTTCTCGATGTCGAGGAGGCGCTTCTTCGTTTTCTCGTCGAGCCCCTCGGCCTGAAGGAGCAACAGCTGCGTGTTGCCGAGCACGGCCGTGAGCGGGTTGTTCACCTCGTGATTCACCGCGATGGCCGTCTCGAGAATCGCCGAACGGCGCGCCTGTTCGATGGCTTCGCGCAGTTCTCCGGCCCCGGGAGCGATCTGCCCTCCCGTGGCGGCCGCCAGGGCCGTCACGAGAGCCAGCAAGAAGTCCTCCTCCACGGCCAGGTTGCGGCGGCCGTGCGCCAGGCCAAGAACGCAGCCGGACACGTCGTCGCCCGACCAGAGCGGGTAGGCGAAGAGTGAATGCGGAACGCCCTCCACCTTGAGTTGCAGGAAGGCGGACTCCACGTGATCGCGTGACAGATTCTGCCAGAGGGATTGCGCCTGGTCGCGCAGAGTCGCCTGAGCTTCCTCCTGACCGGCGATCGCCACCGGCTCGGAATCGAAGGGGGCATTCAAGAGTGCGCAGCCATCCAGGCCCACGGCGGCACACACAGACTCCAACACCGCGGACAGGTCGAGCGATTTTCCTCCCGCCGCCAGAAGGAGGCGCAAGAGTGCGAGATAACGTGCTTCCAATTCAGACATAACGCTCACATGCACTCTGAGCAAAACCAGTGCCACAGGCCCCTCGGCCGCGCAGGCCGTCCGGGCGCGCGGGCGCGATTCTGAGGCGCGTATGTCACCCCCTCCTTTGGTCTTAGCTCCACACTATGGTGCGGCCGCGCCGGTAGGTCTGACTGTGCGCGCGGTGCACAGCGGGCACCCGTCAAATGCCGCAAAGACGTGCACAAGCCGTCTCTTCTTGACGGTCGGGAGGACCGGACTATATTACGCGCTCCCTGGACGGAGGGTCACGTGTCGATTGAACTGGGGGGTGAGGCCTGCGGCGTATTCGCCATATACGGTCACCCCAACGCAGCCGAACTCACCTGCTTCGGCTTGCACGCACTGCAACATCGGGGCCAGGAATCGGCCGGCATCGTCACGTCCAACGGAACCGACGTGTTCGCCCGCAAGGGCATGGGTGAAATCGGCGACGTGTTCTCAGATGCCCGCATGCTCGCCGACCTGCCCGGGCACATGGCGATCGGCCACACGCGCTACAGTACCACGGGGGCCAATTCGGTGGCCAACATCCAGCCCCTGCTCATCACGTTTCGCGGCCGGAGACTGGCCGTCGCCCACAACGGCAACCTCACGAATTCGCAGGCTCTGAAGGGCTACCTGGAAGAAGGTGGAGCCATCTTCCAGACCACCTCCGACACCGAACTGTTTCTCCACCTGGTGGCGCGGAGTCAGAAACCCGACTTCACTGCGATGATCGCAGACGCCCTGCCGCAGGCGAAGGGCGCCTTTTCGCTCGTGTTCCTGCACAAGGACGGACTCGTCGTCACGCGCGACCCGCACGGCTTTCGGCCTTTGGCCCTGGGCACGCTTGGAGACGCCTTCGTGGTGGCCTCCGAAACGTGCGCCTTCGACATCATCGGTGCGACGTATGTGCGCGACATCGAGCCGGGGGAGCTGGTGGCCATCGATTCCGACGGTGTGCATTCCTCCCATCCGCACGCCGAAGTGAAACCCGCGTTCTGCATCTTCGAGTTCATCTACTTCGCGCGTCCCGACTCCAAAATCTACGGCGAGAACGTCGACAAGGTGCGCCGCAGGCTGGGCCGGCAGCTCGCGCTCGAGCAGCCCGTGGAGGCCGACTTCGTGATCGGCGTGCCCGACAGCTCCAACACCGCGGCCCTCGGATACTCCGAGGCTTCGGGTCTGCGTTTCGAAATCGGGCTCATCCGCAATCACTACGTAGGCCGCACGTTCATCGCTCCCACCCAGGGCACCCGCGACCTCGACGTGCGCCGCAAGTTCAACCCGGTGCGTGGCGTGCTGGAGGGCAAGCGCGTGTGCATGGTGGACGACTCCATCGTGCGCGGCACCACCTCGCGCAAGCTTGTGAAGATGCTCTTCGACGCCGGTGCGAAGGAGGTGCACGTGCGCATCTCCTCCCCGCCCATCACGAATCCGTGCTTCTACGGCATCGACATGCCCACGCGCTCCGAGCTCATCGGCGCACAACTCAGTGTGGAGTCGATCCGCGAGAGCCTGGGCGCCACGTCCCTCGGCTACCTGTCGCTTGAGGGCATGCTGTCCATGCACTCCCTGCCCGACACGTCCTTCTGCACCGCCTGCTTCTCGGGTCAGTATCCCACGCCAATCGAAGAGCAGGCCGGCAAGTCGGTGTTCGAAATAGCCGGCCCGGCGCGCCCCTGAGGCGGCCTCCACCTTTCCATGGCCCGACGACAATTGTTTCTCGTGCTCCTTCTGGGGTGCGTGGGCTATCTGTGGTGGCAGAGCAGCCGGCCGTCGCGCTATTCCGACTGGACGGCGGGGACCTCAT
>DAIOGN010000064.1:0-2718 GCA_036745245.1 Candidatus Zixiibacteriota bacterium | reverse complement strand
GCCGAACTGTCGGTGCTCGATTCTCCCTTTGAACAGGCGGATGCGGTTCACTGGGAGTTCGCCTCGCCCGGCGACTCCGTGTGGCGTGTCAGTCGCGTCACGGATGGACGGGAACGCTACCGCGTGGTGCATTCGCAGGGGGACTCCCTGGTCTGGCGGCTCTTCATCGACATCGACAGCCAGGGCGTCTGCCGCAATTTTGCGCTTCTGTCGGCGGGCAAAGCGATCAAAGTGGAGCCGCACGGAGACAGCGCCAGGTTCCTGGCAAGCGGTGAGACCACCACGGACGCGTGGATTCCCTGGTCGGAGGACGCTGTGCCGTACGACGCCATCTGTGCGCTGTGCGATACATGGTGGCCCATCTCGGAGACGTCGGTCACGCTCGTGCGCATCCAGCCGCAGACGGAAGTGGTGACGCAGCTGCCGGGACGTTTGCATGCACTTTCCCCCGACACGCTTCAGCTTCAGGCGGCCGGCAAGGAACTGGTGACGATCGGCTATGAATCGGGGCGGGCCGCTCGCATCTGCCTGGCCGGGGGCCGTTGCATTGTCCGCAGGAGCGCCTCTCACCCATGAAGGACGCCGCCAGGGAACTCACAGTGGCCGTGCTGACGGCCTCCGACCGCTGCTCGCAGGGTGCGCCCGATCTGTCGGGGCCGCTTTTGGCACGATTCGCAAACGACCTGGGATTCCGTGTGGTGGAGCAGGCCGTGCTGCCCGACGACAAGCTCGCGATCGCGAAGAAGCTTCTGCATTGGTCGGATGAACTCGGCGTGTCGCTCATCGTGACCACGGGCGGCACGGGCGCGGCTCCGCGCGACGTCACGCCGGAGGCCACACGCATGGTGCTCGAGCGCCCCTTCCCCGGCATCAGCGAGGCGCTGCGCACGGAGTCGCTCAAACACACCCCGGCCGGAATGATTGGCCGCGGCGAAGCCGGCAGCCGGGGGAGTACACTGATCGTGAATTTCCCCGGACAACCCAAAGCCATCGAACAACTCTGGCCGGTGGTTTCAAGCGTGGTGGTACACGCCTGCCGGTTGCTTCTGGGAGAACAGCATCCGCACCCGTAGACTTTGGGCGGGGCGGTCAGATTACGTTGGCTTCGTGGACCAGGCCGCGCGCTTCGGCGAAGCGCGAGACTCTCAACCGTGAGAGATCGAAGGACGGTTTGCCGTCGGTGAGCCACTCGGCCAGAAGGCGCGCGGCCCCGGGAGCGTGCATGAAGCCGTGCCCGGAGAACCCCGCGCAGATCCAGAATCCTTCCGGGCCGTCCGCGGGCCCGATGATGGCGTGGTGATCCGGAGTGGTTTCGTAGAGCCCGCCCCACGTGCTGGTGATGGCCGCCGTCTCCAGCTGCGGCAGGCGCGCCAGCGCCCGCATGATGATTTCGTCGGTGTAAGCGGGATCGGTGGACTGATCGTAGCCCGGAGCCGTGGCCGGATCGGCCCAGCCCATGAGCATCCCCCCCGACTCCTTGTGCATGTAGAGACCTGAGCCGACGTCGACGATCATGGGCAGATCGGCGCGCACCCAATCGAGTGGCGCCGTCTTGCAGATCTGCCGTTTGAGCGCCACGATGGGGAGGTCGAGACCCGCGAAGCGGCCGATCTCCGCGGCGTACGGCCCGGCGCAGTTCACGGCGCGGTCCGTTTCGATTACGGTGTCGGAGGCTTCCACAGCGCTCACCCGTCCCCCCGACGTGCGCACGCCGGTGACGGCATGACCCGTGAGAATCTGCACGCCGTGCCGCCGCGCCTGCTTTTCGTAGGCCGTCATGAATTCACCCGAATCGGCCAGGCCGTCGTCACTGCAGTAGGTGCCGCCCAGCACATCCGACGTCTCCAGTTCGGGCACGCGACGGTGAATGTCCTCCGGAGTGAGCCACACGGCAGGCAGCCCGAGCTTCTGCCACATCGCCAGGTCGCGCCGGAAGGCCTCGACGTGGCCGGGTTCGGTTAGGCAGAACATGTAGCCCACCTGGTCGTACTCGGCGGGCAGCCCGACCTCGGCCTCGAAGTTCATGTAGATGCGCTCGGAGAGCTGTGAGATTCTGCAGTTGATTTCGCTTGAGAACTGCGCCCGGATCCCGCCGGCGCAGCGCGCCGTGGCCCCCGTGCCCAAAAGCGGCTCACGCTCCAACAGCGTCACCCGGCCCGCGCCGCGCCGCGCCAGCTCGAAGGCCAGTGCGGTGCCCACGATTCCCCCCCCGATGACGACCACATCCGCTTTGAGAGTGGGCATGCTCTACCAGTTCTCGTCGTTTTCCTTGAGAGCGACCTGCACCCGGCCCCCCTCGGAGCGCACCTGGATCTTGCCTTCGCGCGCCAGCCAGCCCACCGCCATCTGGACGCGATCGGACGATTCCCCCAGCGCTGTGTGAAGCGTGGCGAGCGGTTGTTCGCCTTCGGCTGCCAGATGACGCCACACCTTCCCCGCCGTCTCCCCGATCACCACGGTCAGATCTGTCATCCGGCACTTTCACGTTGGGGCAGCGAGTCCGCCCGGATCGCTTCGTCCAGCGCGCTCTGCACCCACGCGAGGTGTTCGTAGGGCGTGGTAGCCTCGATGGCACAGTCGGGCCCGAGCCCCCAGGGCAGTCCATCCATCTGGTTGTACATTGAGATCACGTTCCGGAAGATCAGTTCCCGGCCGCTCTCCAGCAAGTCTTTCTGGCGCGTCACGCCGCCGATCACGGGCTTACCGGCAGCCCTAGCG
>DAIOGN010000063.1:0-18407 GCA_036745245.1 Candidatus Zixiibacteriota bacterium | reverse complement strand
AGAATGGTTTTGCCGCCCTCCTCATAAATGGAGATCCGGCAGGGCAGCGCGGTGCGGAAGGAACGCGGATCCTTGCCTGGGAACCTCTGCGTCGTTTCGCGTTCACCTGGGATGCGCCCGTGTCGCTGCCCGACATCCGCCGGCAACGCACCATGGTGATCGTCGACTTCGCGGCATGGTCGACCGACGAGACGCGTATCCGGTTCACGCACCTTGGGTGGGGCGATGGGGACTCGTGGGACAAAGCCTACGACTACTTCGACCACGCCTGGAACGCGCGCGTGTTACCTCGTTTTCGCTATGTCATGGAACATGGGCCGGTCGATTGGGAGCGCCTGCCCGAGCTTGAACCGGTTGCAAATTCATTGAAACAGACTCTGGTGAGCGGATCTGTTCCGGGACCTCACAAGGAGAAACCCATGAGCCACCCACAGGTGAATGTTACAACTCTGTCGGAACCAATCACCGTGGTCGGTAAGATGTTCAAGGGCGACTATGCCCAATCGCCACAGTTCATCGCCGAGATCCAGTCCGTGCTGAAGCAGTCCGGAGCGTTGTACACCCCCAACAAGTCCTCGGTGCGTTTTATGACAACCCGCAGCAGAAGCGTGCGGAAGAGCTCCGGAGCTTTCAAGGCGTGTTTCTCGCCGGTGAGCCAGCCTCCCTGCCTCCGTCGCTTGCGGAACTTTCCTTGCAGGGGAGGGTTCTCCACGTTCATGTTGCCGGCCCGCCTCAGGACGCGATCATGGCCGGGTACACGGCACTATTCGACTACATCCGGGAGCGGAATATCACGCTAAAGTCTCAGACCGGCTTTCAGGTTTCCACCTTCGGAAGCGAAGGAGTGGACACCGACATTTATATGGAACTTGCTGACTGAATCGTGGGCACCATCTCGACCTTCGAGATAAAGACATCGGGGCAGCAGGTAGCATCCGCTGCCCCGATTCGCTTTTGGCGACCTGGATCCGACGCTCCGGGTCTCGAGGATGCGCAGCGTCTGAGCGGCTCGCGCGCCGGACCGCATTCACGTCGTAACCCACTCTGCCGGCCGACGTGATCCACATCTCCTCGGAGGCCGCCGTCGCGCGCATTGCGATTGATTCGGTTCGTTTATAGATGCGTAGAAACGACTTTTCGATCCGCCGGCCTGAAATACCAGGAGGCCACGGTCAGGATCAGTAGGAGCAATGGGGGAAATATCTCAGTCATGGAGTGACCCATTGCGATGTGCGAGTAGGCCGCTCCCGACATGGCAAAGAAGAAGCCGGCATACGCCCACTCCTTGACCAGGGGCCATTTAGGAGCCAGTACGGCGGCGACGCCCAGCATTTTCCAGACTCCCAGGAGGGTCAGAAAGTAGCTGGGGTAGCCCAATTTCAGAATGAATTCTACTTCGGCTTCCAGTCTGAGCAACTGTACGGCTCCACTGGACACCATCCCCAATGCAAGCCAGACCGTCGCGATCCAGTAGATGATTTTGTTTCTCTTGGTCATGTTGTGTCACCCCGTTGTGCTCACTTTGTTTTGGAGTCGGCTGTGTTCAACATTCAAGCCTCGAGCGTACTGATGGCAGCCGTCGGCCTCCGGGTGCGATGGGGAAATATATTAAATGTCTTCTGTCCACGGTCCGTGGGTTTTTTTGGGGCCCACCCTTGGACATGCCCACGCGGGAGCTTCCCCGGCGGACGGCGGTTGGCTTATGCGGGCGCGCTTCGAAGGCGCCCTGCGGCGGGAGAGTGTGAGTAGAAAAAAACCGGGGCGGCAGGCGGACCCTGCTGCCCCGGTTCGTATGGAGCGAGAAGAACCCGGAGTTAATTGACCTGGAAGATCGCCAGGAACTTCCAGTCGGGCACGTCACCCAGACCGAGTTTGGCTTGGAGGCCAATTTTCGGGGAGAGCATGATTCCACCCAGAACGCTTCCCCCGAATTCTGTGTCACTGCCGCCGTCGAAATCGTACCAAACGAGCGAGGCGCCTCCTCCGATATAGGGCTGCAGCTTGGAGCTGGTCTTGAAATGGTAGTGGGCATCCAGGTTGCCCGAGACCATCGTAATGTCGCCGAAGCCCGCGTCCACGTTGGGAACGAGATAGAAGGAATTCCCAAGCGCGTGGCTCTTGAAATGCAGCCCAATGAGAAAGTCATCAGGATCTATAGACATTCCCGCTTGGAGTCCAATACCGGCCAGGGCCGATGAAGTTGCTGTTGCGAGTATGGCCAGTACAAACAGGCCCGTACGAGTCCATTGCTTCATTTCATGTTCCTCCGTGTCATGTTACGTTACGACATGTATGTGTGGTCCACCCGGACAAGGGAGACCTGGTGACTGTCAGCATCCAGCGCCCCCGGGTCAACCGAGGGCGCTCTCCAGAAGCCGCTCGCCAAAATCTGCACAAAAGTGTTCAGCGGGGCAAATCGAGTTTCTGAGCGTGGAAGGGCTCGCGACGCTACCGAGACCGATCGCCGACCGTCGGGTTCGAGATAGACATTGAAGCTGGGCAATGTCAGGAAGCGCACCTTGAACTCCCGCCCTTGTCACTTACTGCGCAACAGGACGGTGCCTAAATTGGTGGCCTGCTGAGCCACAACGAGTACATCCGCAATCGTAGTATCAGCCAACAGCGTGTCACCTGGTGTGATGAGCACCGTATAGGATCCGGCAGGGAGGGCCGTAATGACAAAGCTCCCGCTCAAGGTGTCGGCAAAGGCGGTGAGTGTATCAGGCGCAGCCATGGCCGAGATCGTCGCCCGTGCGGTCACGGGGAGGATAATCCCCGAGATCGTGCCTGACGTAAGCACCGGCTCTACCCGAATCACCGGATTGAGCATGTAGTCGCCGCTGCCGGTCAGGTGGATCGACCGATCGGCATCGAAGTCAAGCACCAGTTCAATCAACTCGTCGGGTGCGATGTAGAATTCGTTGTTCAGTTTGATCCCGGTCTGCATTCCGCTCGGAATCACAAGCGGATAGGTCGTGCCATTGATGACCACATTGCTGCCGGTTCCAATGATCAGGCGAATCTGCGTGTAATGGCCGACCGCGAGTACATGGCTACCCAGCACTTCGCTTGCACCATTCCGCAGCGTCAGCAAGTCGTACGTGGCAGGAACATCATTAATTGTGAACCAGCCACTTTCCGAAGCCGACCCGGAGGCATGAACCTCAACCCGAGTCACGACGATGTTTACCTGTTGGTAGTCGGCGGGCGAATCGACCAGCCGGAGGCTCAATGTCCCCGTTTCGTTCGATGAAGTCGGCGAGTCGGAGCAGCCTCCAACCAGGAGTACAGTCGCTGTCGCCAGAGCGGCCATCGTTATGAGCAGAGCCTTGACTATCATCACAATATCTTCTCCATGCGTTGATATCATTACTATTCAGTCGACAGGACCACCGTACTCGAGCGAGTCTCGCCTCAACATCCAGGGCCCTTCAAAGACGAGCCCTCCGCTCGCCATCAAGTACGCCGGTTATGAAGCCTGAGTAAATAGGTCCAAGTATTGAAAGGAGATCTAGTCACAAGGAGTGAGAAGCAGGTCGAGGGTGTGTGCTCGGAGGACGTTGCGCCCCGGTGGTATCTGATCAGACAGAAGTACACACCGTTTTCGACTGACGGCCCGGGGAATCGTCCCCCAGACTGACATGATAGAATACCCTGGTCGCCGCCTTCCTTAGGGTGCCCGAGCCTACCCCACCGCCCCTTGCCCCGGGCCCCTGTACTCCAGCGAGAAGACCGTGATGTCATCCGATTGTTCTGCCTTCCCGACAAATTTCATCACATCAGCCATCACGCCCCGCACAAGACTCATCACACTGTCCGGCTTGTCCGACTCAAGCAATTGCTGCAAGCGGGTCTCGGCGTACATGTCCTGCGCTGCATTCATCGCTTCGGTCACGCCGTCGGTGTACAGTACGATTCGATCGCCGGGGCCGAGCTGAATCTGCCGGGCCTCAAACTTCACGTGATCGAATTGCCCCAACAGGATTCCCGGAGCATTTTCAATCTGGTCTACTGTGGATGCGTGTCGCACTACAAAGGGCAGGTTGTGCCCTCCGTTGCAATAGCGAACAATCCCGGTGTGGGTGTCCAGCACGCCGTAGAACACCGTGACGAACATGCTGGCTTCGCTCTCGGGAATGAGCACGGCATTCACCTTCGTGAGACACTCGGCCGGATCGAGCACCTGTGACGCAATGCCTTTGATCATGGTTCGCGCCACCGCCATGTAGATCGCGGCTGGGATTCCCTTGCCGGAGACATCGCCGATCACGAACGCCAGATGCGATTCGTCGATGAAGAAGAAGTCGTAAAAGTCCCCGCCAATGTCCCTGGCCGGATGCATTTCCGCGTACAGTGAGAACTCGGGCCGGTGCGGAAAGGGCGGGAAGGTCTGGGGGAGAATGGTCTGCTGAATTCGTGACGCCGCGCTTAAGTCCTGCTGCACCGCAACCAGATTCCTTCTGTCCTCGTGGGCGGCCCTGACCGCAATGATCTCCCGCCATCCCTTCTCGATGGTGAGATGGAGGTCGTTGAAGTCGATCGGCTTGGTGACAAAGTCGAAGGCCCCCCGATTCATCGCGACGCGGATGTTCTCCAGGTCCCCGTACGCGGAAACCATGATCGTCTTGACACCTGACTCATTGTTCTCCTGCAGTCTTTGCAGAAACGTGAGGCCGTCCATGCGAGGCATGTTGATGTCGGACAGCACCAGCATGATTTCGTGGCCGTCCTGCAGCTGCCCCAGGGCTTCCTCGCCGTTTGCGGCGAACACGAATTCATAGGTGCCGCTCTGGATCTGTTTTCTGAATCGCTGGAGAATGAGCATCTGCAGATCCGGCTCATCGTCGACCACCATGATCTTGAGCACGTTCATGCGGATCCGGCCTGTCCCGACCGAGCGTCGGACGGCAACTCCACCACGAAGGTCGCGCCGCCGTCGGGGTTGTCTTCAATGGTCAATGTGCCCCCATGGGCCTTCACGATGTCATGGGTAATGGAGAGTCCCAGGCCCGTGCCCTGGGTCCCTTTCTTGGTGGTGAAGAAGGGCTGAAGGATTTTGGCGCGTATGGCTGGAGGAATTCCGGGGCCGTTGTCCCTGATCTCGACTCTGATTCTGCCGCGATCGCTCTGCGTGCAAACGGTCAGTTTCGGGAGGTAGGCCTCCGTCCCCCGCGAGGGTGCGCCCGCATGGAGTTTGTCCCTCATTGCGTCGAACGCATTCTGGCAGAGATTGATGATCACCCGGCTGAAGTCTTCCGCAACCACAGGCACTTGTTCCATGGGGTCCTGCAGATCCAACACCATGTCCACGTTGATTGGATGTTTGGCCGCCCGCATCCCATGGAAGGCGAGATTCGCAAACTCCCGCACCAGGGCATTCAAGTCCGTAGGCTCCCTGCGGCCGCTGCCGCCCCGGGAATGCTGGAGCATCGACTTGACGATGCCATCTGCGCGAGTGCCGTGCTGGATGATCTTCGTTAGATTCGTTCGGACGTCTCCCAGAAGCTGCCGGGCGTCTCCCTTCATCGCCTCAGGTGCGGCCGTCGCCATCTCCTGCATGGCTTCGTCGAGCAATTCCAGGGACACCGAGGAAAAGTTGTTCACGAAGTTGAGCGGATTCTTGATCTCGTGTGCGATGCCGGCGGTGAGTTGCCCCAGCGAAGCGAGTTTCTCCTGATGCAGGAGCTGTGCCTGCGTCTCCCGAAGTACCGACAGGGCATCTTCGGCACGCTTTTTTTCAGTCTGCAACTGAATCAGGTCGAGATGAGCCTGTTGCGTCTGTGCCTCGGCCCGTTGAAGTTCGAGATAGCGCCTGAAGGTGAGCTCGAGGGTCGCCTTGAATCGGTTCAGAACCGCCAATTGTTCCTCGGTGTAGCGCTCCCGTGTCCAGGTGTAGAATTGACCCTCGCTGAAGTAGAGGTAGTACCCGTGCTCCTCCTGCTCAGATCTCTCACGCGGGAGAAATGGGACGGGCATTTCCATGCGGAGCCATTCATAGTAGGCGGCCACTTCGTCGCCTCGCAGCGTGACAAGATAGTCCTCGTGCTTGAGCCACTGGGCGTATTGCCGCTCCAGCGAAGGATGTCCTGAAAGGTTCAGCGTTCCGGCGAAGGCCAGCTCGTCACGGTCCGTCGACGAGGAGGTATAATACACGGACGCCTGCCGGGTCGCTTCGGTGAGGAGCACCACGCCGCAGCGCACGGAGGTGATGCCAAGCTTGCGCAACTCCGTGAAGACCAATCCGGACGTGGCCGACAGATCGCTGCTCGTACGCATGGCCATGGCCCTTGAGCGGACGCGCTCGAGCGCGGCCTCGATCTGCGCTTCGCGGGCCTGAGCCTCCGCCTGCTCGATGTCGAGGAATCGCCGGTAGGCGAGGTCGAATACGTTGCGAAACCGCTTGAATGCTTCAAGATGTTCATCGGACAGCGGGGCATAAGTGGAGAGTCCCAAAGCACCAGGACCGATCGAGTAGAAATAGTAGTGAACCGAGGGCGCCTGTTCCAGAATCGGGTCGGCATTCTGATTCGTCTTCTTTCGGTACTCGATCCACTCCTTCAACTGCAATCCGGAAAAACTGGTGGTGAAGTACGCATCGCGAGCATTCCGGATCGATCGGGAAAACTCCTCGAGGGCCGGATGAAGGCCGGTAACGATCTCCAGTACGCTCGTCGTGCCGTACTGCGCAAAATATTCATAGTTGAGATACGTCCCCTTCTCATCGTTGAAAATGGCGGTCTGCACATTGCGAATGTTGGTGACGCCGAGAGCATGCAACTCGTCGGAAATCGTGTGACATACCTCCAGCATGTCGCCCGGCGTTCTCATCCTCATGGCGATGGTGCGGACACGCTCCAGGCAAGCTTCCACTTCCAGTTCCTCCGTGCGCTGCCTGACTGCCTCCCGAAGCTTAAGATTCTCCTGCCGGAGGAGGTCGAGTTCCTGTGAGCTGTCGGGATTCATCTGGTACGTCGTATGGCGGCTAAAGGAGGACGGGACTGGAATCTGGATTCCGTGGCGGCTCAGTCAACAGAGATGATGCCGGCCCGGGCTGCTTGCCTGTGCGAAGGAATGGCGTCGGGTTGGATATTCACTACTGAGGGTTCGCTCTTTGGAAGCACCTGCAGGTGCGGCCGCTCCGTCTCTCGGGAATAGTAAATGATCCATCCATGAGGGGTTACAAGAATGGAGGCAGAGGAATCGAACCCCCTGCAACGATTACAGGGCAGGAACTTACATCGCATTGTGCCGAACTTGTGACTGTTTTTCTGGTCCGGGTCTGAGTGGTGTATTGCAGATGGGACCGGCCGGGAGCGGCGGCGCTTCATCAGACGGACCAGGCGGACGATTGTCTCCACCACCCGCTGTCCGACCAAAATGCGATCAATCGTAAAATGGTCTTGACCAGTTTACGATACTGCCGATAATAGTCACACCATGAAGGCCACGAATCGACTCTACGATGCCCTCCTGGCAGACCATCTGGCGACCCACCGGCAGATGGCGCTGGTCAGCGGCCCGCGACAAGTAGGGAAGACCACGACGTGTCGAAACCACGCTGACGGGTATGCCAACTGGGACAACGTCGACGATCGCGAGGAGATTCTCGCGGGGCCGTCCGCCCTGGCGCGGAAATTCAAGCTCGACCGGCTCTCCACGACGGTCCCGACCATTCTGTTCGATGAGCTGCACAAGTACCCCCGATGGAAGCAGTTCCTGAAGGGCTTCTTTGATTCCTATGCCGGTCAGGTACGGATCCTGGTGACAGGCAGCAGCCGAATGGACGTGTATCGTCGCGGGGGCGACAGCTTGATGGGTCGGTATCTCCTGTACCGAATGCACCCGTTCTCCGTAGCGGAAGCTCTACGTCAGGATCTCCCCGACGCGAAGCAGGTCGTCCGACCGCCGCGGCGCATCAAGCCGGCGGATTTCGATGCCCTCTGGGACCACGGCGGCTATCCGGAGCCCTTCCTGAAGCGAGACATGCGTTTCAGTCGACGCTGGCAGTCTCTCCGTCTTGAGCAGCTGACAAAGGAAGACATTCGCGACCTCACGCAAGTCCAGCATATCGACCAACTGGCAGCCCTGGTCAATCGCCTGGCTGGCCGATCAGCCCACCAGGTGGTCTACGCCAATCTGGCCAAGGACGTGAGGGTCTCCATCGACACGGTCCGACGATGGGTGGACATCCTCAGCACCCTTCATCTCGGGTACCTGATCAGGCCATGGTTCCGAAACGTCTCACGTTCGCTGCGGAAGGAGCCCAAGTGGTTCTTGCGGGACTGGGCTTCGATTGAAGATGTGGGGGACAAGGCAGAAACGTTTGTGGCATGCCACCTGCTGAAGGCCGTGGAGGGCTGGACGGACTTGGGCCTCGGCAAGTTTGAACTGGGTTACCTGCGCGACAAAGAGAAGCGCGAGGTCGATTTCGTGGTGATTCGCGACGGCAAGCCATGGTTCCTGGTGGAAACCAAAGCGCGCGACGATTCGGTGCGTGGATCACTGGAGTACTACCAGAAACAGCTGAGGGCCCCCTTCGCGTTTCAGGTCGTCATGGAAGCCGAGTATGTGGACGCCGATTGTTTTGCCAGGCCTCGCGGCCCCATGGTCGTCCCGGCGCGGACCTTCCTGTCACAGCTATTGTAAGTCGAGGGCGGGTTACCTGGACCCACAACGCACAACTAACAGCCTGTCGACTGTCAGTACTTAATGATGTTGTTCACCACCAGGAACGGCGGATTGTTCGAGGCTGTGTTGGCTGACACCACCCCCGTTGACTCCGAAGTGAATGGAGCGAAATCGAGGCTATGCGAGTGCAGCCCGTCAGGGGTAATGCCCACTTCAAGGGCGTCAGCTGGCTTGAAGTCGAAGAGGATCCGGCGGGTCCCGCCTGCGTCTGGAGTGTCGTTAAAGCCCTTGTCCACTCCGCCGTGAGTGTGGGTACCGCCGGCGCTCGTCGGCGTGGAGGGGGGATCGACGGAGTGGGTGTGCGCGATAACATCGGAGTAGGTGTGGGTGTGATTCATCGCCCCGCCTGTTTCGCCGAGCGTACTCCCGGTGCCCGCCGTCGCCAGTCCGAGGGGGAAGCGCTGGCGCAAGTCTGGCAGGTTGAAGGTGGTCGAGCCGTCGCCGGCTCCGTAGGTCGTGCCGAGGATGGCGAAGAGGTCGTCGTAAATCGTCCGGCTCACAGCCGAACCGTCGCAAAGGAGCCAGCCAGTCGGCGCCGCCGTGCCTCCGTAGGCCACAATCGACCCGACGGGAGTTCCACCCAGCGGACCGTCAAGCTTGTTAGACCGAAAGGAATACCCTACCGACACCAATTGTTGTCTCGGCGTCATCTCCGGATCGGGAGGGACGGTGATGCCCAGCCAAACGGAAGTATCCTCAAAGACAGAATCCGGAATCGGATTGCTAGCACCCAGATGAACGCTGAACAAACCATTGCTCGTGGTCACCGACCGGGTCTCCGACCAGAGTATGTCTGTAGCTGGAGGGACACCTGTGGCGGCATCGTAGATGATAAAGGCCACTGAATAAGACCCATTCACCACCGGATTGCCGGTCCCATCCCGCAAGATGCCTTGAAAGCTGATGAGCGAGGGAACTGTGCCAAACACTCCCTTTGCAACAAGCGCCAACGCTAAGGATGAAACGACAAGTCCAACTCCCACCCCCCAAACCAATTTAGATCGACGCACTTTGAATCTCCTTCTGGGTGTTCCCGTCCATCATCCAAGTAGCGTTCAATTGAGTTTTCCAGCAGCGACTTCCCAAGAATATGCTACACGGCCCCGAG
Source organism: Candidatus Zixiibacteriota bacterium (assembly GCA_036745245.1). GTDB lineage: Bacteria > Zixibacteria > MSB-5A5 > JAUVRN01 > JAUVRN01 > DAIOGN01. The sequence continues at coordinate 8,611 of DAIOGN010000063.1, read as the reverse complement.
GCCCAAGGAGGACCATGTCACGACATGGGAGTGACGCTGAAAGATGTCGACTCAGTACCAGAATCGACAGCCTGTCGCTGTGACGAAATCGTTTCGCTATTCGCCAGGTCAAATTGGTGGAGGCGGGGGGAATCGAACCCCCGTCCGAAAGTGATTAGGACCCACCGTCTACCTGCGTAGTTGCTCTATGCTCTCACCAGCCGCTCGCCAAGCAACAGGCTGCGTCCGGCCAGCCTCTATTGGATCTCGCTTCGAGCTCTGAGGCGGAGCCCTCGGCCAGCCCTGTTAAGTCGGCGCCCAGTCTGCAGTCACAAGGCGAACTACAGGTGGACGGGCTACCTAAGCAGCCAACGCGTACGAGTTGTCGTCAGCGTTTATTGTTTTTCCCGGTGCTTTAACGAGGTACCCGAGAATCCCTCGGCAGGCAGGCAAATCCGCTTCGACTCCGTCGAGTCCTTTCGCCCCCGGAACCCAGGGACGACCACGTTGGGTCGTCGGACTGCTCTACTTCATTATACGGCCGGCTACGCGGAAAATGAATACGATCCTCACGGCGCGTCGACGTTTACGGTAAAGTACCCCTGTTTTCCGCCCGCACCACCTCAGGTGGCGACAAGCCGCTGACCCACAGGAAGATACGAGCTATCAGCGCAAACGCCCCGGATCTCTGCTGTCCTTAAGACCGCAGCCCATCCGGACAATCTCGGCGAATCCGGTTGCAGCAGTCTGTCGGACCCGCCTAGCTTTCATTGGCCCGGACATCCGGCAAACCGGCCGGATTTGAGACGGGCTCCATAATTCGATGGCGGCTCCTCAGTCGCTCCGCTTGTGCTTCGCCTCGCGACCAGGGAAGCCGAATGCCTTCACCCACATGTAATCTCAGAAGAGGATGCCATGACCCGAACCGGTTTGATCACCGTGACATGCGCGTTTCTGTTTGCATCCACCGCCTTCGCGCAGAGCCCGCTGAAGGGAAAGCTGGAGTTTTCGACGGGTGGCGCATTTCAATCGCTGACCGTTACAGAGGGCGGGAGCAGCGAGTCGTACATGTTCATGAACATCCCCGTTCGAGTGGGGTACTTCGTCACGGAGGGGCTGGAGCTGGAAGGTGAAGTCATCGCCTCCGTCTGGGAGGACGACATCCTCTTCAATAATGAATCCGAGCTGGCGATGGTCTTCTCAGCCAACGCCTCGTACAACTTCGCCAACGGTGCGCGCGTACGACCATTTCTGCTGGCGGGCGTCGGTGTGGCCGATGCTGCCATCCCCCCGATCGCCAATACTGTCGTTCTCGTGGATGCCGACGAAACACAGTACACGATCCTCAACGTGGGCGCGGGCTTCAAGTCGCTGGTGGGGAGTCGCGCCGCGCTGCGCGTGGAGTATCGATTGCAGTCGTTCCCTGAGGACGAGACGGAGGGGCTTCAAGGCTTCACGTCGCACACCGTGCAGGTGAGCGTCAGTCTGTTCGCCCTGTAGCGGGGCGATCGGAGTGCTCTTCGGCCACTCCGCGCGTCACTCTCTAGGGTCGGGGACGCCGTTCGGTGTGAACTTCAACGCGTGAGGTGGGCTGCCCCGTGTCGGGGTCCACGGCTTCCTGCAGCTCGGGGATCGACTTCTCCCGCAGGGCCGACACGGCCCACTCCGCTTCGGCGTCGGTCATGGCCACGCGCTTGAGGCCGCGCGGTATGCGGTTCTGGAGCTTTTCGTAGGCGCTCTGCACCGCTTCGTCGGGGTAACGCCAGTCGTGCAGGTAGTACACCTGCGCAATCCCCGCCTGGAGCAGTTCCTTGGTGCAGCCGAAGCAGGGGCGCATGGTCGAGAACATCTCGCCGCCTTCCACGGCGATGCCGAAGCGGGCCGCCGAAAGCAGGGCATTCTGCTCCGCATGGACGCAGATGCACAGGTCGTAGCTGGTGCCTGAGCGATACTTCTCGCGCTGTGCGCAGCGTTCGCAACCACCGTCGAGGCAATTGGTCATGCCCGAAGGCGTGCCGTTGTAGCCGGTGGACACCACGCGGTCGCCCACCACGATGAGCGCACCCACCTTGTTGCCGCGGCAGTTGGCGCGCGAGCGCACCGCCATGGCGATGCCCATGTAGTATTCGTCCCGTCCCGGCCGCTTGCGTTCAGTCATGATTCTCGCGTCCCTTCACCTTTGTTCCTCCGCCTCTCCAGTCATCGGCACAAATCGTACCGGCGTCACCGAGCGACGTGTAATCTCTTTTCCTTCGCGCGTGAGGACAACCAGTTCCTGCCACTCGTCGCCCACGGGGATCACCAGGTGGCCGCCGTCGGCCAGCTGATCCACCAGGGGCTGAGGCACGTGGTCGGGAGCCGCTGTCACGATGATGCCGTCGAAGGGGGCATGCTCTTTCCAGCCCTGGTACCCGTCGCCGGTTTTCACGGTGATGTTCTTGTAACCAAGGGCTTTCAACGTTGAGTCAGCGCGGTCCGCGAGCACGTCGATGATTTCGATCGTGTACACGTGCGCCACCAGCTCCGCCAGCACGGCGGCCTGATACCCCGACCCGGTACCGATCTCCAGCACGGTGTCGCCGGGCCGCGGGTCCAGTAGTTCGGTCATCAGGGCCACGATGTAGGGCTGGGAGATCGTCTGTTGTTCGCCGATGGGCAGCGGCCTGTCAGCGTAGGCCTGCTCCGATAGCGGCGCCGGCACGAACCTGTGGCGAGGCACGGTGCGCATAGCATCGATCACGGCCGAGTCCTCCACACCTCGGGACTCGATGAGACCCACCATGTCCCCCCGGTCGTCTGTCATCGTCGTATCCTCGGAGCCCGCCAAGGCCAATGTCAGCGCGGCACCCAGAAGTTCAAGCCGCATATCATTTTAATGAGGGTGGCCCCAGGGGTGGAGTCAACGGATTTGGGAGGAGCCCTGGGCTCAAATAAAACGCCCCGCGGGGGCGGGGCGTTTTTCTGCAAAGGAGGCGGTCTTTCGACCGCTGTACAAGCCAAACCTGCTTCAGTGGTTTATACGGAAGCTCCCCCGGGAGGTTCCGCGCGAATTTCATTTTCTGGCGGACATGAAAAGTCCAAGTCCCACAAGGAGAAACACGACATTCATCGACCACGCGGCCAGGACGGGCGGCAGGTCGCCCTTGTTGCCGAGGGACTCCATGACACGGAGAAGGAAGATGTACACAATGGCGATGCCGGAGGCGATGCCAAACGAAAGGGCCACGCCCGCACGCTTGGGAGAGGAGGCGATGGGCACGCCCACCATGACAATGATGAGACACATGAAGGGCAGTGCCAGTTTGAACTGAAGCTTGAACTTTTCGCGGCTCGCGTCCTTGCCCGAGCGCTCCATCACCTGGATGTACTCGCGCAGGTCGCGATATCCCATGTTCTCCGGGGACTTGTCGCGCTGCGAGAAATCGTGGGGAGTCTCGGTCCAGTCGGGCCGTGCCAGGCTGTCGAAGGGAGTCCACACCTCCGATTCGAACGTGCGGACCTCGCCTCGCATGAGAACCCACAGCGAGTCGGCCCAGCGGATCTCGTCGGCACGCACGGTCCACAACACACGCGATTCATCGATGGCCTGCACCAGCACGGCCCAGCCGCGCTTCTGGGTGAGGTCGTATCGCTCCAGGCGAAAGATGCGGTGGTCCTGGCCCTGAATGTACACGTGGTATGCGATCGTCCTGCGATCCGACTGCTTCTTCTCGATTTCGAGGTTGAGAATGTCGGCTCGCTCCTGGTCGGTGTGCGGCACCACCCACTCCGCGAAGACGAGGAGCGTCATGGACAGCACCATTCCCGCACCCAGCAGGGGCAGACTGATGCGCCACAGGGACAGCCCGGAGGAACGCATGGCCAGAAGCTCGTTGCTCTTGGACAGCGCGCCCACGGTGAAGAGGGTGGACATGAGCACGGCCATAGGTACCGTGAGCACGATGATGGCGGGCACGTAGTTGAGGTAGTAGCGCACCACCTGGCCCGCGGTGGCCTGCGCGTCCACGAACGTGTCGAGGTGTTCCACCACGTCCACGATCACGTAGATCGCGATGAACACCAGGAGCGAATAGCCCAGTGCGCGCAGGAACTTGAACGTCAGGTAGCGGTCGAGTACTCGCATGCCTTCTCGCGGATCAATCTGCGGTAGCGGTAGCTTCTCCACCAGTCCTGCGGCCGGCGCCCGCGGATCACTCTCCCCAGAAGGGCCAGGCCGGACGCGCCGATCACGAAGTTGGCGCTCCACATGGCCCAGAACGCGTTGATGAGGAGGCGGTCGGCCAGCTCCTCGCCGGCGATGAGAAACGCCCAGTACAGGAGGAACAGTCCCAGAGACAGCCCCAGAGACATGCCGATGCCACTCTTCCGCGCGAGAATGCCCAGCGGGGCGCCGATCAGCACGAACACCACGCACGCCACCGGGATGGAGTATTTCTTGTGCACTTCGATCATCATGGAATTGATGAGTCGACGCTGCGAGAAGATCTGCCCCGACAGGCGCACGGCGGAGCCTTCGAGATCCAGCAGGGCCGGAGTTCGCAAGGCGCCCGGAGGTTCGGCTGCCTGACGCATTGCTTCACGCGACACCGAATCGAGTTGACGGCTATACTGCGCCACGTTCTGCTTCCAGCCGGAGATGTCGACCAGCATCATCTCCGTGGATTTTTCCCGATCGGTGCGGTAATCGGAGTCGGTCTCCTGAAGCTGGCCGCCCGCGTTCTCGAGGAACACCACCTGTTCGGTGAACCGTGTACGGCGGTATTCGTGCGCGTCTCCCACGTACTCGTGCACTTCGCCGTCCAGAAGGTCGAGGATGAGCGTGGTCCCGTCGGGAGTGAAGCGCATGGAACCGGAGCGCGCCGTCACCGTGCGCGGCCAGCGCGCGTCGGCCTGATCGTAGATCGTGACGTCGCGCAGCGAATCGCTCTTGGGATCCCGCCACTTCACGAGGAGGAAGTAGCCCGGAATGTCGCCGTTGAAGACGTTCTCGCGCAGCCGCAGGGTGGGGCGCGTGCGGTTGATGTTGCCCATGAGCACGCGGGCCTCGTGGTTCGACTCCGGCAGGACCTCGTTGTTGAACCACACCAGAAAGGCGCCCACCAGAGAGCCGGCCAGAAGCACGGGCCACAAGAGCCGCCACAGGTGCACGCCCGACGATTTGAGCGCCACGATCTCATTGTCGGCCGAGAGGCGGCCAAAGGCCATGAGCGTGGCCACCAGCACGGCCATGGGCACCGAGAGGGCCATCATCCAGGCCAGATTGTACACGAACAACTGCGTGACCACCGCGGCGGCGATGTCCCGGCCCACCACGAGGTCGAGCACGCGGGGCACGAAATCGATGATGAGGACGAAGGTGATCACCAGAAGCCCGAAGGCAAAGGGGCCCACGTGCTCGGAGAGGATATAGCGAGCCAGTCGCATCTTGTGTCCGGAGTATACCCGGACCGCGCCGAACGGGCAAATTGTCTTGCCTGGCCCGCGGGGTCGGGGCACCTTGCGCGCGGAAGTTCAGCACAGGGAAACACATTGCAGATCAAGGAACTCAGCGCAGGTCAGATCGCCGACGCTCTCTACCTGGTGGCGGAACGGTCGCTGCGGGCGCACAAAAACAAGCCGGGACAGTACCTGCAGATGCAGTTGCAGGACCGCACCGGCTCCATGAAGGCCATGTACTGGGACGTGCCCGGCGACGTGGCGGTTACCGTGCACGCGGGGTCGGTGTACCAGGTGCAGGGCAAAGTCGAAAACTACATGGACGATCTGCAGATCCGGGTCAGCTCGATCCGCGAGCCGCGCGGCCAGATCGACTGGTCACAGTTTCTGCCCGAATCGAAGAAGACCGCGGCCGAACTGGAGCGCGAATTCGACCGTGTGGCGGGACGCATCCGGGATCCGCACTACGGCGCGCTGGTGAAACTCCTCCGAACCGACGAACGCCTGTGGGCCCGGTATGCACAGTCGCCGGCCGCCACCTCGGTGCATCATGCCTACCTGCGCGGCCTGCTCGAGCATACGGTCAACATATGCCGCCTGTGCGAGTCCATGGCCGACCTCTACCCCGATGCCAACCTCGACCTGCTTCTGGCCGGCGCCATCTTTCACGACGTGGGCAAGGTGTACGAATACGAGTCCGGGCCGGCCTTCAACAAAACGGTGTACGGCGAACTGGTGGGGCACCTGGCCATCGGCGACCAGCTGGTGGTTCATCTGGCCACCCAGGTGGACGGCATCCCGAAAGAAAAGGTGTGGCACCTCCGCCACCTGGTGCTGTCCCACCACGGTCAGCTCGAGTTCGGCGCCCCCGTGCTGCCCAAGACGCTGGAGGGCCTGCTTTTGCATTTCGCCGACAATGTGGACGCCAAGGTGGGCATTTACCGCCAGGCGACCGATAGTACTCCCGAGGGGGAGACCTTTACGGATCGCGTCTGGAGCATGGACCACAGGCGCTTTCTACTGGCGGACGGACGATCGGCGCCGGGTCCTCAACTCCGGTCCCAGGACTGACTCATGAGCTGGTTCAATATGCTGTCGAACGACATCGGAATCGATCTGGGCACCGCCAACACGCTGGTGTGCGTGCGTGGCACCGGCATTGTCCTTAACGAACCCTCGGTCGTGGCGGTGGAGAAAGCGTCCCGCAAGGTGCTGGCCATCGGGGCCGCCGCCAAGGAGATGCTGGGCCGCACCCCGGGCGAAATCGAGGCCATCCGCCCACTCAAAGACGGCGTGATCGCCGACTTCGAGATTACGGAAAAGCTCTTGTCCGACTTCATCAAGCGCGTGGTGCGCCACAAGTACCTGATGAAGCCCAAGATCGTGATCTCCGTCCCTTCCGGGATCACCGAGGTGGAAAAGCGCGCCGTGCGCGATTCGGCGGAGAACGCCGGAGCTCGCGAGGTGTTCCTTCTGCCCGAGCCCATGGCGGCCGCCATCGGGATCGGCCTGCCGGTGGAGTCGCCCACGGGCATCATGATCGTGGACATCGGCGGAGGTACGTCGGAAATCGCGGTGATCGCCTTGAACGGCATCGTGAACAACACCAGCGTGCGCATCGCGGGCGATGAACTGAACGAATCGATCGTGCTGTATCTCAAGAAGAACTACAATCTGCTCATCGGCGAGCTCACGGCCGAAGAGGTGAAAATCAAGGCCGGGTCGGCCTTTCCGCTCGACAAGGAAGAGTCGATCGAGATCAAGGGCCGCGACCTCGTGGCGGGCGTGCCCAAGACCATGAAGCTCTCGTCGGCGCAGGTGCGCGAAGCGATGTCGGAGCCTGTGGATGCCATTGTGGAGGCCATCCGCCAGTCGCTCGAACGCACCCCCCCCGAACTGGCCTCCGACATTCTCGATCGTGGCATCATTCTCACGGGGGGCGGAGCGCTCCTGCGTGGCCTCGACCGGCGAATCCGGCAGGAGACCAACCTGCCCGTGATCGTGGCCGACGATCCGCTCACCTGCGTGGTGCGCGGGTGCGGCGCCGTGCTCGACAACATGCTCAAGTACGAAAAAGTGGTGATCCGCTCGCGGCGCGACTAGCCGCGAGCTTCCGGGCCGTCCACGCGAGGCTGGATTCTGGCCCGCTCTCCCCCTATATTGTTCTCGAATCGGAGGGAGATTCCATGCGTGTGCGTAGTCTGGTGTTCACTGCAGCCGCACTGGCGGTTGTGGGTGGCTGCGTGCCCTCTCTGCATCCATTCTACACCGCCGAGACCACGGTATTCCAGGAAGCCCTGCTGGGCAGCTGGACCAACCCCGACGACAACGAAACCTGGACCTTCACATCGGAGAACGACGGAGAATATGCCGTCACGTTCACCGACAGCGAGGGACTGAGCGGCGCCTTCGAGGTGCACCTGCTCAAGCTGGGCGAGGACCTGTACCTCGACTTTTTCCCCGCGCCTCCGGAGATGGAGTCGAACGAGTTCTACCTCGGGCATCTCCTCGCGATTCACACGCTGGCCAGAATCGAATTGTCAGACTCGGGTCTGGCGGTGGCCGGCATGAATCCGGAGTGGATGGAGGAGTTCCTGGATCAGCATCCGGAGGCTCTGGCGGCGGAACGACTCGACCAATCCCTGGTGCTCACCGCCCCCACCTCGGAGCTTCAGCGCTTCGTCACCGAGTTCAAGGACTCAGGCGAGATGTTCATCAGCGACGCCGACTGGCTGGTGCGCGCGAAGTAAATGGGGTCAGACCCTCGTCGTAACTTTGCACACCTGGACTAGTCAGGAGGAAGCCACAGTAGTGTCCCCCAGGTGTGCAAAGTTACGACGAGGGTCTGACCCCAGCTAGATCCGGCGGGCCAGAAGGTGCAGGAACAGGCCCACGTCGGTCACCACCCCGAGCGCCTGCGAGGAGCCCCGGTCCATGAGTTTGGTCACCACGGACGGGTTGATGTCCACGCACAGCGTGCGCACCCACGACGGGAGCATGTTGCCTGTGGCGATGGAATGCAGCATCGAAGACAGCATGAGCACCGTGGTGGCCCCCACCAGGTGCCGCGCGTAAGCTTCCTGCGCCTCGTTCATGTCCGTGATGGTTTCGGGCAATGGCCCGTCGTCCCTCAGGGAGCCGGCCAGCACGAACGGCACCTTCGACCGCACGCACTGATGCATGATGCCGGTCTTCA
>DAIOGN010000062.1:0-18759 GCA_036745245.1 Candidatus Zixiibacteriota bacterium | reverse complement strand
CTTGGTCATGGCCCAGGGGAACAGACCATTGTACCGGGCGAAGGCCCAGTCGTAGTTGTGAGCAATCGGTTCCCAGGTCCCCTGGCCGGCCTGCTCAACATACACCCAAAGCCAGCCATCCCGGTCCCGGCTCCAGTCTCCCAGGTAGATATCCAGCAGTCGGATCTTCAGGAAGGATGCTGCATCGATGGCGTCATCGTTGTTTCGTTCCAGGCGTGCAAGCAATGCAGATGTTGTGATGACCTCGTGACTGCCTTCCAGATCGCCTGAGCCGGTCGCCACGTCTGCCTGGTCACGCTCAAGGGTGCCGAGGGTGCCGGCAAAGGCGGCACGAAACGGCCCCAACTGCTCGTCGTCCGGCAGCACGGTCAAGTGAGGGGTGGAATGAAGGACACCGACGGCCTCGAGAAACGAGGCTGCGATGATCGGAGCCAGGGGATTGGCCGAGCTCACCATGTCTCGAGAGATCTCGTATACGAAGGACTGACGCAGGTCGGGTGGAAGCGCCATCTTGAAGTCTCGATCCAGCGACCGAAACCTGTAGCGGTGTCCGTCCTCCCCCCGGAAGATCAGAACCTTGGAGTGTGTGGAGTCTTCACGATGCTCTGCCACCAGCCCGCCCGCATAGGTGCGCACGTCGAGCACCGGAACGTCCAGCGGAGTTGTCCAGACGTTTCTCCAGAGCGATCCCGAGAAACGGCGGCGAAGCCACCCCGCTCTGTACTGGGCAGCGGGCACAACACGCACGGTTGAAGTGCTGCTCGCGAGGGGAGGCGTCGGGCTTTGCTCCTGTATCTCCTGAGCCTCCACGGAGGCAAACACTGCCAATGCGCCGATCCACGGGAGTAATCTCATCGTGCCAGTCGATCCCCCTGTTCGCAGCCGTCATCACGGGCAGAGTTGCACGTCCTGGGACTGGTCATGACCGCACAGACCCAGCCCCAGATAGGAATGCGCGGCAGGTCCTGTGAGCTCAGACGCGCAGGTAGTGACCGAACCAGAATGTGAGGAAGCGGAGCTCCTCAGGGTCGATCCCTGCCGCTGCGCCGGGGCCGGATGTGGAGTGAAGGCGAATGCCGAAATCGAAAGCCACCTTCGGTCTGAGGTAGTATTCGACTCCTATGCCCGCCATCCAGCCGGCGTCCCAACCCGATTCCACGAGTTGAGCGTCTCGGATCCCCGCAGGCAGGCGCGCCTCCCAGCCGTAGGCGCCGCCGCCGATGCTCACCCAGGGACGGAACAACGCATCGGGCGCGCGAACCACGATGCTTCCCGTGATGGGGTAAACGAACAGGGATCCTGGCTGGTTATTCGCCCGCGGAAACTTCTGGTAGCCGCCGAGGATTTCAACGGCGCCAAAACGGATTTTCGCCCAGAAATTTCTCCAAAGTGAAATGCCCAGAGAATTGTCAATGGGGTCCGAGAAGGCATTGATCGGGACGCTGAGGTGCACTCCCAGCAGTGTGGAGCCAACTCCTCTCTCAGACCAGCCTCCGCGCGGCGCGAGACCCAGCCGCTCGAGGGTTTTGCGATCCATCGTGCCGCGCGCGTCGTCCACATAACGAGGCTTGCGAAAAATGTAGAGGTAGTACCACGGCTGCAGCAGATCCTCCACGGTGGACCGAAGAGAACTCACCCGTTTCACCTGGTAGGTGGGGAAAAGCAACGTGGGCGCGCTGCGATTGAAGCCGGAGCTGTACGCAAGGCCGAACGGAGAGCGATTGCCCACGTCGACGAGCTTGATCTCGGACCCAAGTGACGGAGCCGCAGGGTATCCCCAGCGCACAGGGAAGAGGAGCCAGGCCCATTCCCTCAACACGTCGGGTCTGCGAGTGTAATCGACTCGACCCGGTTCCGGCGTGAGAATGACTTCAAATCTGTCATGCCGGATCAGCCGACTGGAGTCGTCGCCAAGCCTGGAAATGCTCTCCGGGTGGCCTAACCCCGAGGCTCCCTCCCATTCTCCCGGGTACGGATAATTGCCATGAGATCCTTCGTTGCGGTCATCCGTGAAGAGTCGAATGGGATAATCCATGATGTGGTACATTCTTCCGCCGCAGTGCAACACCGGGTGGGTTTCATCCTCGATCTCGGGAAGGTACTTGCCCTGCGGGAGACTGATGCTCTTGGCGTGAAAGAAGTACTCCACGCCTGCAATGCCCGAGTGATCGGGCGTGAGCAATACGTTGACATGCTCCCAATCCCCCTCGTGGTTGCCGACGAAATCATTGAAGGCGTAAAAGTACCAGTATTGAATAATCAGACTTCCATCTTCTTCTATGAAGGGGTGAGCATACACCGTGGGCTGAGCCCACAGGCTGCTGTCGGGACCCGTGCGGAGTTGGCCGTACGCGTTCCACCACCCTCCGGGATCTCCTCCAGGAAAGTCGAAGTACCACGCCGACACCGAATGGGGATCACTCTGGTAACTAGCCGCCGTCTCGACCAGATGTACGAGTGACTCGGGGCTGATCTCACGAATCGCAATGTCAGTGAAGTTCTGAAAGGCATACGGTGAAGCCAGAAACTTGTCGATGCGAAGTGTATCCGTATACAGGTGAGCATTGCTCGGATTGAGGCGGTAGGTGCGGCCGTTCACCTTCACGTTGTCGTTTCCGGGCAGGATGATCGTGGGTGTGAATCGACGCACAAGCGCCTCGAGCTCCGCACGTCGCGACTCTGCGATGCCGTCGGCCAGCTGGCTCTCAGCCAAAGGGCCCCAGAGCGAGTCGGCTTGAGAGGCGGTGGACACAAGCGGCGGCCGCACGTCGGGCCGCATGAGATCTATGTAATCTCCCCGCTGGCCAAACGCAGGACCGCAGAAGATGACCGAGAGACCAATGGAAAGGAGAATGGAGTATGCACGGAAGCTCACTGAACTACCTCCTGGTGCCTTGTTTTGATCGAATCCGAAATGGCGAGTCGGTCTGTGCCAACGGCCAAGGGCACTTGCAGCTATTGGAGTCCCACGCTGCTATGGAGATGCGTTTGCTTCGAGCCTCTCACTTCACCCGGAAAGGCGGGTGGAGAGTACCCTGAGGGTTGGCTGATAAGATCCAGCCCATTCACGTCGAAAGCGCCTGCAGCCGCGAATTCATGCTAGCAAGTCCTGCTGCCAGAAACAACCTGATTCCCGAGACCTTCTCGCCGTGAGCCGGCGATCTTTCGCGTCCAAAGCACTTTTTCAGCACGCGATTACATGGTATAGTCCTCAAGCGATCTCCATGCGTAAGACGATTCTCGTATACGGGCTGGCCATGGCGGGGCTTCTGGCGCTTCTCAAGTTTTTCGAGTACCGCTACTTCGTCAAAGACTTCACGCTCGAACTCTACCTCGGAATCGTGGCCGTGTTGTTCACCGGGCTCGGAATCTGGGCGGGGCTGCGCCTCACGCGTCCGAAGGTGGTGAGAGTGAATCCCGACTTTCGGCTCAACCAGGCCGAGCTGGAACGCCGGGGAATCAGCCGACGGGAGTACGAGGTCCTGGAGCTCATCGCCCAGGGGCTGTCCAACCAGGAGATCGCCGAGCGGTTGTTCGTTTCCCCGAACACCGTGAAGACCCACTCTTCCAACCTCTTCATGAAGCTCGACGTGCGCAGGCGCACCGAAGCCGTCAAGAAAGCCCAGGAGCTGCAGCTTCTGCCCTGAACTTTCAGGTGAAAGTACGCCGGGGTGATTCAATTCACCCCTTCGGGTGATGCGGAGACCGGGGAAGACGGCCTATATTCGGCCCGAAAGGAAAGGAAACCCATGCAAAGAATCGGTCTCACCTTTGGCGTCATAGCCGGTGTTCTGCTCTCCGTCTTCCTGCTTTTCGGGCATCTGGTCCTGTGGGAAAAGGGCATCATCAACTTCGACACGGGCGAGATCTGGGGTTACACCACGATGGTGGTGGCCATGTCCGCCGTGTTTTTCGGAATCAAGTCCTATCGGGACAAGCACCTGAAAGGGACGATCAGTTTCTGGAAGGGGTTTCGGCTGGGCCTGCTCATCTACGTTGTGGCGGCCGTGATGTACGCGACCACCTGGGAGGCATACCGCGCCTCACAGCCGGAGGAGGTGGCTCAATTCTTCTCGGAGTATCAAAAGCGCGAGATCGACAAGGATAAGGCCGGCGGGGCCACCCAGGAGGAACTGGACGCCAAAGTCCAGCAATATGCAGACTTCATGGAGCTCTACAAGAACCCGCTCATTCGCTTCGGCGTGAGCATGGCGGAACTACTCCCCGTGGGCCTCCTGGCGAGCCTCGTAAGCGCCGCCTTATTGAGGCGCCGAGACTTCGCACCGCAATAAAACAAGTGGGGTCAGACTCGACTTTTCAAAAGTCGAGTCTGACCCCACTTTCGCACGAAAGGAAGAGCTTCCCATGCAAAAACTCGGTCTCACCTTCGGCGTGATAGGCGGTGTTCTGCTCTCCGCCTTCCTGCTTCTCGGAATGGTTCTATGGCAAGAGGGCGTAGTCAACTTCGACACGGGCGAGATCTGGGGCTACACCACGATGCTGGTGGCCATGTCGGCTGTGTTTTTCGGTATGAAGTCGTATCGGGACAAGCACCTGAAGGGGACGATCCGGTTCTGGAAAGGGTTTCAGATGGGACTGCTCATCTCATGTGTGGCGGCCGTGATGTACGCAGCCACCTGGGAGACGTACCGCGTAACACAACCGGAGAACTATGCCCGGTTCATATCGGAGTACACGCAGTGTCAGATCGACAGAGCCAGGGACGACGGGGCCAGTCAGGAGGAAATTGACGAGATGGCCGCGGATATGGCCAGCTTCAAGGAATGGTACAAGAATCCGTTCCTCCGCTTCGGCGTCACGATCGCCGAAGTGCTGCCGGTGGGCATCCTGGTGAGCCTCGTGAGCGCCGGCCTTCTGCGGCGCCGGGGCGTCGCCCCGCAGTAATCGCAAAGAATCGGGGTCAGACCCGAATTTCCGAGAAATTCGGGTCTGACCCCGATTCTTTGTGACTCTGGTTCCTTACAGAATCGAGCAGACGTCGCAGGGCGGGATGCCGCCCTTGAACACGAAGTTCACCAGCCGGATCACGTCAGCAGACGTGACCGCACCGGTGCAATCGCAATCGCCAGCTTCCTCAATGGGCTGCGGCGTCGCGCCGCCTTTGAACACATAGTTGACGAGCACGATGATGTCGGCCGAAGTAATGGTGCCGCTCACATCCACGTCACCCGTCTGGGTGACAATGCAGCCTGCTTCGAAAGATCGCGCGGCCGAGGGATTACCGAAGCCGCACTCGTTCTCCGAACGCACGCGCCAGCGATAGACCTGGCCCAGATCGAAACCGGACACGCTCACCGTGGTGTCGGTCACCACGGTATCGAGAACCGGCGAGCCAAACCCGGGGTCGTCGTCCACTTCCACACGGTAGCCCGTGGCGCTGTTGTCGCTCCAGTGAAGTGCGATCGGCTCGATCTGGTCGAGTGCGCCATCCGGAGGCGAGAGCAGCACAGGAGCGCCCAAGGCCTGACAGGTCGACTGAAGCTGCACAACGAAGAAGCCGCCGTCGATGTTGCTGCCGTAGATGTACCCATTCTTCGTGTAGGGATACGCGCCCCAGCAGCCCTGAAATGCCGAGCTTTCTCCGAGGGGGTACGTATCGTATTTGCCGATCTGCACCGGCAGCGCGGGATTGCTCACGTCCAGCACGACCAGTCCCGACTGATAGTGCGACAGGACCAGTGTGTCCTGCGCGGTCCAGTGCGCGTTGTGCGCCATGCCGCTGGGGCCGAGGTACTGACCGATCAGCTGGACATTGCCGAGGTCGCTGATGTTCCAGAACTTCACGGTCTTGCCGGCCGTCTCTTCCGTGGAGGCGCAATACTGTTTATCGGGTGAGGGCCACACGTTGTGTACGTAGCCTGAGGCCGGGATGCTCACGCGCACGATCATGGTGGGGTTCACCTTGTTCGTAAGGTCCCACACCGACCAGGTGCCCATGCCGCCTTCCGCCACATACACCGTATCGCCAATCGCCGTCATGTCATGGATGGACGAGGAGGCGGAGGTGTCGAATACGCTGACGAATGTGGGGTGTTCCGGATTGGCCAGGCTCAGCACGCGCACCGGTTGTACCGATGAGCCCTCGACGTAACAGGTGGCGCTGGCAGAGTCGATGCTGATGGTGTGCGCCGTGAAGGCCGAGCTGTCGCCGTTGGTGGTGAACGAACCGATGTACTCCACGCTGTCGGGCAGCCACTGCAGGTCGACCACGCTGATTCCCTGGAACGGGCCCGTGGCTTCCGAGACGATGTAGGCGTAATGCAGGTACGTCTTCATCTCGCGCCACGGGTAGCCACCGTTGCCCATGGGCCCGGGCACGGTGTCGATCAGCTGGATCGTGGGCGTCGTGCGTATGAACGCGATGCCGTTGCGGTAGCCCATGATGGCGTACTCGGTGTTGTCAGGAGCCGTCCATCCCCAGCACTCCGACCCGCTCCCGACCGGAAAGCTCAGGCTGCCCACCAGGGCGAGCGTGTCCTGTGCCCGCGCCGTGGAGGCCAGAGGCGATCCAATCAGCCAACCCAGCGCCAAAAGCAGCCAACCAAATGTCTTCACTCGTCCGAGCACCTTGAGTCTCCTGTTCGTTCCAGACTGTACGAATACGTCACCGGGCACCGGGGTTTTATGCCCATCGGATCGGGTATTCAGTTGTACGGGATGTACTAGCAAAACGGGTCACGGGGTACAGCCCCACCAAGATAAGGCAGGGCGGGGAATTATCAAGGGGGGAAGCTGGACCCGGCGCGGTCGGCCCGCCCGCCTCCCGTGCCTCGCCCTAGAACCGGAGCGCGAAAAGGGCCGAAAAATCGCGCGTTTCGTAGTTGGACAGCTGCCAGGTGAAATGCAGCGAGACGATGGCCGGCTCCAGAAACGGCAGCAGGTTCTCCAGGCCGAACCCCAGTTCGCCGTAGGGGTGGTCGATGTCGAAGCCTGGCGCGTCGCCGGGCACGGGGGCCAGGTTGGCGAAGTCGGCCCACAGTACCCCGCCGTGAACCGAAAGCCAGAACGGTATGTCCCTCACCAACGGCCACCCGAGCCGGGTGAAGAGCAGCTTGCGGAAATTGTGGTACACCGTGGCGGAGACGGCGCGATCGCCTCCGAATGTCTGTTCGTCGAAGGTCTGAAACGCGCCACGGTTGAAGAAGATCTCCTTGCCGAAATCCGCGGCAAAGTACCGCTGGGGCGGCAAAGTCCCCCCCGACGCTCCTGCCTGGAGCAGAATCGAAGTGATCCCCAGCCCGAGCGTTTGCTGCCGCCTCCGTAGAGACAGGCTCAGGCGCGTGAAGTTGAAATCGTTGTCGAAGAGGTCGGGCGAGGCCCACTCCACGGACGCCAGGATACGAGTGAACTCGGTGGTTCCCAGGATCTGGTCCCGTCCCTCCTGGCGGTACAACGGCCGACTGTCAAACACCCAGCGCGCCTCGAGCGAGCGCAGATCACCGTCGGCTATGGCCGGATTGTCCCGCACGGCTCGATCGCGCGGGAACATGCGATAGTCCGTGTTCACCACTTCCGAACGGTGCGCCTCGTCGTGATACAACAGCGTGGCCCGATGGTAGTTCATGGGCTTGATCGACGCGTGGATCTCAACGTCCTGTGAGCGGTAGTAGTTGAACGGGTCCCACTGCGACAACAGCGCCAGCGTGCTGGGGTTGTACGTGCGGGCCGTGGTGAGCGAGGCACGGCTCAGGGTGCGCAGCCGATAGTCAAAGCCCACGATCGGGCGCAAAGCGCCAACCGAGACCCAATCGGCGCCGACCTCGTGCTCCACGAGTTGCGTGCCGAACGCATACCCCGCCTTCACGCGGATGTCGATGGCCTCGATCGGCGTGAAGTCTGCGCCCAGCCCGAGGTACACGTCCTCCACGCGGTTGAACCGGAAGAAACTCGACTCGGCACCCAGAAGCAGCGCGGCGGCCGCCGCGGTCCCCTGCAATAGCCGCTTCGGCAACGGCGTGGGCACTTTTTCCAGCGAGTCGATGCGGTGATACGCCGCCACTTCGTCGGTGGTGAGCGGGATGGTCTGACGCTCGTACCACGCCGTGGAATCGAATTTGTCGGCCCCCTTCGCCACTTCGATCTGCACATCGCCAAACGTTGAGCCGGGCAGCCCGGGATCCAGCCGATAGTCCGACACCAGACCGGAGTGCTCGAATCCGAGCTGCGACGGGATCCCGGCCACAGCCACGGGCAGGTCGGCCAGGCCGAAGAAGCGCACCTCCACGGGCAGCCAGATCGAGTCGAGAAACCGGGCGTACCTGAGCCGGTACCGCAGGTCCCGCACCAATGGGAAGCTCGCGCCTTCCGAGACACCCACGTCGATGTCGAGAACGTCGTAGGTGGAGTCGGCCACGTGCATCGTGCCCACAAAGCGTGGCTGGGCCGGGTCGAGTGGTTCGACTTCCAGCCTGAAGGCCGGCTTGCCGTCGATCTGCACGGTGTCCAGCAGGTAGTAGTTGTAGTGGTCGAGGGCGTCGTCGGCGATAGGGGACACGAGCGCATAGGCGCCGATCTCGATGCGGTTGCGATTGAAATTGAGGAACTCGCCCACCGTGATCAGGTTGTCGGAGGGGTCCATGTTGGCCGTTTGCTTGCGGGCCGTGATGACCTCCCGATACTTCCCCGGGCGCTGCCAGTACGACGTGCTCTGCGTTTCGGTGAGCAGCCAGATATTTCCCAGGGAATCGCTGCGATCGTCGACCACGAGCTTCGCGTAGGCGTCGTAGGAGTAGTCGCGGACGCGTTCGAAGATGTCCCGCTTCCTGCGGATCGCCTCGGCAATGATCCGTCGCCCGGGGTCCAGGGCTCGGGCGGTCACCACCAGGCTGTCGCCTTCGATGGCGGAGGGCTCGAGCTTCATGTCCAGTTTCACGGAGGAGTCCCCTGCCGGAAGGACCGCCCAGTGAGTGTGGTAGGCGATGTGGCTGAACTTCAGCCGGCTCTGGCGAGAATCGACCACAAGCCTGTATTCACCCTGCTCGTTCGAGAGCGTGGCGCGTGAGGTGCCCTCAGCCTGGACCGTTACGTAGGGAACCGGGGCGTCGGTTCCGGACTCGAGAACTCTGCCGGTCACTTCAAGGAAGGGGGCGGCGTGCACAGCCGTGGAGCCGGCGGCCACGAAGAGCACACACCAGGCAAGGAATGCGAGCAGGCGGCGGGTCATAGAGAGCGACAATGTGTGCGCAAGGACGACTCGCGGCCACTCGATCTCAAGCTGGCAACGCAAGCCTCTGGGTCTACGGAATCGCGAGCCCGGAAGTTGTGTTTTGGCTCCGTGAAGGAAATTGGGAGCCATTCTCGCACCCCGGGGGTACACAAGTTGTGGCCAGTACACGGAGATCGTCCGGATTTCATAAGGTTATTATTTTCTTGACTTTAGCCGGTACCCGGCCTATTTTGCAGGCTTAGCAGAGAAGAGCCAACCTGTTAAGGTGCTGTGAGTTAACCGAAACAGGTACAGGAGGTGGAAGAATGGCCAAAGCAAGGGTTGCTGCCTCTCTGAAGAACGCGGGGCAGGCTCGGGGCACCGGCCCGGTTCGGATCGGACGTACCCAGATCGCTCCCCGGTCGTCAACGACGGGGGCTCTGAGGGCCGTTCGACCTGCTGGGAAGACGCCCACACGTGCCAAGAAGAACGCGCCATTTATGTATTCGCGTGAAGACGTAAAGGGGACTTTCAATACCCACGACATCATGCATTCTCCGGTTGAGAAGACCCTTCGAATACTGGAGAGAATCATAAATGGTGATCGTCTTTTCACAATGTGACTAGCCGATTTGTATTGCGTGCGGGAATAGCCGCCCTTATTCTGAGGGCGGCTTTTTCTTTTTGATTATGTAGCAACGAGTTACGGGCTCTCTGAGCGAAGGTAGGCATACAGATGGCAACTAAAACCCCCAAATCAGGCACACCAAAAAAGCTGTCGCGGACTACGGTGCTGCCCAGGGCGACCGGGTCCAAGGGTGCAGGCACAGGAACTTCCGCCAAATCGACCGCCACTGCCGTAAGGGCAGTTGAGCTGGAACCACGCCGTCCCAAACTGGCAATGCCTGATAAGCTCATCTACCTTTTCGGAGGCGGGAAGGCCGAGGGCACCGGGGACATGAAAGATCTGCTCGGAGGCAAGGGTGCCGGGCTGGCCGAAATGACCAATTCGGGCACTCCCGTGCCGCCGGGATTCACCATCACCACCGACGTCTGCGCGCTCTTCTACGATAACAACATGAAGGCCCCGAAGAACCTCGATGTGGACATGAAGAAGGCAATCAAGCACATCGAAGACATCATGGGGTCGAAGTTCGGGGATCCCAAGAGCCCGCTGCTCCTGTCGGTGCGGTCCGGCGCCAAGTTTTCCATGCCCGGCATGATGGACACCATTCTCAACCTCGGCTTGAACGACGAAACGGCGAAGGGGTTGATCGAAAAGACCGACAACGAGCGGTTCGTGTGGGACAGTTATCGCCGGTTCATCCAGATGTTCAGCAGCGTGGTGCTGGGGATCGAACGCGAAGAATTCGAATCGCGCCTGTCCAAGCGCAAGGTCAAGTCACGCGTGGCACAGGACACAGGGCTCTCACCGGCCGATCTCAAGGAGATCGTCAAGGAATTCAAGCTCCTGGTGAAGAAGCACTACGACGAAGGGTTCCCCACCGACGTGTGGAAGCAGCTGGCCATGGCCCGCGACGCCGTGTTCAAGTCGTGGAACAATCCGCGTGCCATCACCTACCGGCGCATGAATAACATCGCGTCCGACCTGGGCACGGCTGTCAACGTGCAGGCCATGGTGTTCGGGAATATGGGGAACAAGTCGGGCACCGGAGTGGGGTTCACGCGCAATCCCGCCACGGGAGCCAAGGAATTTTACGGCGAGTACCTCATCAACGCGCAGGGCGAAGACGTGGTGGCGGGCGTGCGCACGCCCAAGCCGATATCGCACCTCAAGAAGGACCTGCCCAACGCGTACAAGGAGCTGGTGGAGATCACCGGCCGCCTGGAAAAGGCGCGCCGCGACGTGCAGGACTTCGAATTCACCATCCAGGACGGCCAGCTGTTCATGCTGCAAACGCGCAACGGCAAGCGCACGGCGCAGGCCGCCGTGAAGTTCGCCGTGGACATGGTGAAGGAAAAGCTCATCAGCAAGGAAGAGGCGATCTCACGCATCGAACCGGCGCAGCTCGACCAGTTGCTCCACGACCGCATCGATCCTGCCTCCAAGACGAACGTAATCACCCGGGGTCTGCCCGCCAGCCCGGGCGCCGCCTCGGGACGCGTGGTGTTCACCGCCGATGACGCCGTGATGCTGGCGCAGGCAGGCGAAAAAGTGGTGCTCGTGCGCGAGGAAACCAACCCCGACGACATTCACGGCATGGAAGCCGCCCAGGGGATCCTCACCGCGCGCGGCGGCATGACGTCGCACGCCGCAGTGGTGGCTCGCGGCATGGGCAAATGCTGCGTGGTGGGCGCTGAAGAAGTGAAGGTGAACTACGAGCGCAAGCAGTTCAAGGTGGGCGTCACCATCGTGAAGGAGCGCGACATCATTTCGCTCGACGGCTTCACCGGAGACGTGATCCTGGGCACGGTGGCCACCATTCCCCCCGCGCTGTCGCCCGAGTTTGAGGAATTCATGCGCTGGGCCGACGAGTTCCGCAAACTCGACGTGCGCACCAACGCCGACACGCCGGGCGATGCGGCCCTGGCCGTGAAGTACGGCGCGCAGGGCATCGGGCTCTGTCGCACCGAGCACATGTTCTTCGCCAAGGATCGTCTGCCTCTGGTGCAGGCTCTCATCATGGCCGACAACATTATCGACCGTGAGAGCGCACTCCAGAAGCTGTTCAAGTTTCAGCGCGACGACTTCCGCGGCATCTTCGAAGCCATGAAAGGCAAGCCGGTCACCATTCGCACGATCGACCCGCCGCTGCACGAGTTTCTGCCCAAGCGGCACGATCTCCAGGCCGAGATCGCGTCGCTCAAGGCCAAGTCCGGGGATCCGGAGATCATCGAGGAGAAGGAAAAGCTCCTCGCGCGCATCCATGAGCTGGCCGAATTCAACCCTATGCTGGGCCACCGCGGCTGCCGTCTGGGCATCACCCTGCCCGAGATCACGCAGATGCAGGTGAAAGCCATCATCGCGGCCGCCACCGACGTGCAGAAGAATGAAACGAAGCCGTGCGTGTTCCCCGAGATCATGATTCCGCTCGTGGGGCACGTGAAGGAATTCCTGAACCAGCGGGACATTTGCAAGTCCATCGCCGACGAGGCGATCCGCAAGCGCAAGGTCGACGTGCACTATCTCATCGGCACGATGATCGAGGTGCCTCGCGCCTGTCTTACTGCCGACGAGATCGCGCGCGAGGCGGAGTTCTTCAGCTTCGGCACCAACGACCTCACCCAGATGGCCTGCGGCATCTCACGCGACGACGCGGGCAAATTCCTGCCGCGCTACATCGAGCTGGGGATCTACAAGGAGGATCCCTTTGTCTCCATGGATCGCGACGGAGTGGGCCAATTGGTGCGCATGGCCGTGGAGAAGGGGCGCAAGGAAAAGCCCAAGCTCAAGATCGGTGTGTGCGGCGAACACGGCGGCGATCCCAAATCGATCGAGTTCTTCCACGAAGTGGGACTCGACTACGTGAGTTGCTCCCCGTACCGCGTGCCGGTGGCTCGCCTTGCGGCCGCGCAGGCGGTGCTGGGCCAGAGGGATTCGGACCGCACAAAGTAACGATTTGCAGGACCTTCGGATCCACCCGGGCGGAGGTTACTCTCCGCCCTTCTCTTGCGGGTCCCGGTGCTCTGCGTATTGACGCCATGAATCTCAACGACCTTCGCATTCAGCCCTTCGACAAGAAGACCCGCGAGCAGTATCTCGATCTCTGCCAGTTCTGCTTCAACATGCCGGCGGCCTCGCGCGACCGGTACTTCATCCACGAAGAGGAGTTCGCCTGTTCGCTGGGCGCGTGGGACGGCCAGCGCCTGGCGTGCGGCATGTGGTACTGGCCGTACGACATGCGGGTGCGAGGGCAATTCGTGCGCATGGCGGGCCTGGCCGCGGTGGCGACGTGGCCCGAGTATCGCAACCGGGGGATCGTGCGGCACGTGCTCGGGGTCTTCCAGGAGCGGATGCGCGAGGATCGGCGGTTCGTGTGTGTGTTGGCGCCGTTCAAGTGGTCATTCTATCGCGATCTCGGCTGGGAGAATACGTTCGATACTCTGCGCCTCAAGTTCGAGCCCGAGAAAGTGAAGCAGGTGAAGCTGCCGGGGTACCGGATGCGGCACGCCACGCTCGACGAATGGCAGACGTTCGAAGAGGTGCACATGGCGGCTACCGAGCGCTACAATGGCCCCGTGTGCCGAAGCCGGGACTACTGGAAGCGGCGGATGTTCGAAAGCCTTGCGGGTGCCAACCAGACGTGGATTCTGGAGAAGGGTGGCGAACCTCGCGGCTTCGTGGTGGGGCGTATCAACGACGCGCCCACCGGCGCGGATCCCGAACTGTACCGAGTGCTGCAGGCGGTGTGGACCGATGGGGAAGCCCAACGCGCGGTGTTCAATCACCTGGGGTCGTTGCGCGACCAGGTCAAACAGATCCAGCTCTTTCTCCCTCCCGACGTTGACTGGTCGCACTGTTTCAACGAATTCAAGTTCGACTCGAAGATCGAGCCGAAGATGATGACCAAGTTGGTGGACTTGAAGCCGGCCCTGGAGGCACTGCCCTTCGACGCCGCTCTCTCAGAGAACGTGGACATCCACATGACTCCCGACGCCGGCGCTCCCTGGAACGACGGTGCGTGGCAGCTCAAATGGACTTCGGGAAAACTTTCCGTCATTCGAGTCGCAGCCCCCGGCGCTCATGCGATCACGATGACACCTCAGGTGCTGGCGCAGCTTTACATCGGCTACCGGTCTGTGGCCGAACTCATGGACGCAGGTCAGCTGGCAGCAACGGCTGACCAGGCGGGTGTACTGGCTCGCGCTTTCCCCCGCACTCCGGCCTACCTCGACGACTGGTTCTAGGGCACGTGGCGAAGCTCACCATCCGCAAGGCGCTAAAGGCCGACGCCGATCTGGTGCTGCAGTTCATCCAGGCCCTCGCGGAATACGAAAAACTGAAGGACCGGGATGCGGCCGGCGAGGAACGCATCCGTCGCCATGGCTGGGGCGACCACCCTCGGTTCGACGTGCTCCTGGCCTTCGAAGGTGACACACCCGTCGGTTTCGCGCTGTATTTCTACCAGTTCAGCACGTTCGAAGCGCGCCCTACGTTGTATCTCGAAGATCTCTTCGTGTATCCCGAGTATCGCGGCCACGGGTACGGCAAGGCGCTGCTGGTGGACCTGGCACGGGAAGCCGTGGCACAGGACTGCGGCCGCATGGACTGGATGGTGCTCGACTGGAACCAGCCGTCCATCGACTTCTACAAGCGTCTTGGCGCCGTCGTCATGACGGAGTGGCAGTTGTGCCGGCTGGACCAGGACGCCATTACGGCTCTGGCGGCCACTTCATAACGACAGCAGTTCAAACGGGCACAGGACCCGTATTCTGCGACGGTACGAGAGCACTCCCACCACCAGGGTCACACTCAGCGACCGCGCGCAAACGGCTCTCATGCCGGGCTACGCCACGGACTCCCCTTCAGCCTTTCGTGATGCGCTCCCGCCCCACAGGACGAAGAGCACGGGCACCAGGATCATGTTCAGAAAGGTGGACGTCAGAAGCCCACCGAGTATCACCTGACCCATGGGGCTCTGGATCTCGTTCCCGGGCTCCTGCCCGGCAAGTACGAGAGGAATGAGCGCCAGACCCGCGCACAAGGCGGTCATCAGAATCGGGCCAAGGCGCTGCAGCGAACCTGTCCGCACGGCATCGGCCAGTGACACACCCTCGTCACGCATCAGATTCTGATAGTGGGAGACCAAAAGCACTCCATTTCGTGTGGCCACCCCGAAGAGCGTGATGAAGCCTACCAGGGTCGCGATGTTCAGGGTCTGCGGACCCAGCGCCACGGCGAGCAGGCCGCCGATGAGCGCCAGCGGCAGATTCACAAGCACGATCAGCGTGTGGCGGTGATTGCCGAAGGCGCGGTACAGGAGCGCATAGACAGCCACCAGGATCAGGACTCCCAGCACCACCAGATGTTGCACGCTCTTCAGCGCCTCTTCGAACTGTCCGCCAAAGACAATTCGGTAGCCCGTGGGAAGGTTTACGGCTTCATGAATTCGCCGGCGCGCCTCCTCGACGGTTCCGGCAAGATCTGTGCCCGCAATGTTAGCCGTGAGCATAGCGACCCGCTGGACGCTTTCCCGACGTACCAGGCCCGGTCCCAGATCGAACCGGATCCTGGCGACGTCGGCGAGGCGAATCGTCTCGCCCGCCGGCGTGACCACGGGGAGATCGCTCAAGGCGTCACGCTCCTCTCGCAGTCGTGCAGGCAGGCGAACGACGATGCGCGACGCTACACCGTTCTCTACGATTTCCCCCACTTCCGTGCCCTGAAACATCGCTTCGACCGTGCGCGACAGCGTTTGGGCGCTCAGGGCGTGCCGGGCCATGGCAGCGCGATCAAACTCGATCAGCAGCTGTGGGACACCCGACTGTTCGGTGTTGCTCAGATCGACGATTCCCGGGACGTCACGCAGCACCTGTTCGCAACGTGAAGCGATGCTCCGCAGTACAGACAGTTCGGGGCCGAAGATCTTCACGGCGAGGTTGGACTTGCTTCCGGAGATCATGTGGTCGATCCGATGGCTGATGGGCTGGCCAAAGCTCACGTTGACGCCGGGAATGGTGCTCACCGCCTTGCGCATAGCTGTCAGCAGTTCCGGTTTGGGTCGACCCGGTCGCAGCACGACTTCCATTTCGGATGCGTTCACGCCCTGAACATGCTCGTCCTTTTCGGCTCGTCCCGTGCGTCGGCTGGTGGAAACGACTTCCGGGAACGCCAGCAGCGCCTCCTCCACCTGGCGTCCAATGGCATCGCTCTCGCTCAGCGGGATGCCGGGAACGCTCACCATGGCCACCGTCAGTGACCCCTCGTTGAAGGGAGGGAGGAATCCACGTCCGAACCAGGGCACAAGCGAGAGCGTGGCCAAGAACGCCACCGCCGCGCCCCCGATGACCCACGCCCGGTTCCGCAACGCGAGTTCGAGCGACGAACGGTAGGCTCTCTTCAGAAGCCGCATCAGAGCAGGCTCCTCTTTACCCAGACCTTTCGAGTTGGGCAAAAGATACAGGCAGAGAACCGGTGTCACGGTCAGTGAGACCAAAAGCGACGCCGCCAGCGCCAGGATGTATGCCAAACCGAGCGGCCGGAGAAGCCTCCCCTCCATTCCCGGAAGAAAGAAGAGCGGTACGAAGACGACTCCGATGATGAGCGTGGCGAAGAAGATGGCCTTACGCACTTCGGAGGAGGCACTGAACACCACCTCCAGGGAGGGACGGCGGGCGTCGGGAGGCAGGGTCCGGTTCTCGCGCAGCCTTCGGAACACGTTCTCGACATCTATGATGGCGTCGTCCACCAGGGCGCCGATGGCAATGGTCAGCCCGCCGAGAGTCATCGTGTTGATCGACAGGCCGAACCAGGAGATCATCAGAATCCCTGTGACGAGAGAGAGCGGCAGGGAGATCGCCGAAATCAGCGTCGTGCGCACGTTTCCAAGAAACAGAAGGAGGATCGCAATCACGAGAACAGCTCCATCCCGCATCGCTACGATCACGTTATGAATGGCCACGCGGATAAAGTCGGCCTGCCGGAAGTTTTCCTTCTCGATCTGCACGCCCGGGGGAAGTGAGCTCTCCAGGTCATGGAGTACCCGATCGATGTCCCGTGTGAGATCCAACGTATTTGCGCTGGGCTGCTTCTGCACGCTGAGGATCACCGCCGGTCGCGCGTTGTAGGAGGCCGTGCCGCGCTTCGGTTCGGGGCCATCCTGAACCGTGGCCAGATCTCCCACACGTAGAGGCACACCTTCGTGAACTCGCACCGGTGATAAAGCGAGGTCGGTGCTGTTCCGGGCGCGCCCCATGCCGCGCACGAGGTATTCCTCTCCCTGATCCACATGAAATCCGGCGGCCGGGCTCTGCGATGCCTTCGACAATGCCTCCGCGATCTCCTCCACCTGGGCCCCGTGCTGTATCATTCTCGCGGGGTCGAGCTCCACCTGGAACTCGCGAACCTCCCCGCCCAGGGGTGTGGCCTGTGAAATCCCGGGGATGGCCAGCAGGCTGCGCCGGATCACTGTTTCTGCAAGGCGGCGCAGTTCCATCGGCGTCACGCTTGCGGAGTCAGAGGTGAGAGCGACAAACGTGATCTCGCCCATGATCGAACTGATCGGTCCGAGTTGGGGGGGCTCAATGCGTTCGGGCAGGGACACCGGCTGAATTCGCTCGGTCACAACCTGACGGGCGCGATACACATCCTCCGCCCAATCGAACTCTACCCAGATCACGGAGATGCCGTCGGCCGAGACGGAGCGCACCCTGCGCACTCCGGGCGCACCGTTCAGCGCGGACTCCAATGGAAACGTAACCAGCAGTTCAACTTCCTCAGGGCCGAGGCCCTGAGTCTCCGTGATGACGGTCACCGTGGGAGCCGTGAGATCGGGAAATACATCGATCGGCATGTCCAGCGTCCACAAGGAGCCTGTGGCGAGTACGATCGCTGCCGTCAGCAGGACCAGCGTTTGGTGACGGAGTGACAGCGCGATGAGGTGATTCAGCATAGTCGAGTTCCCTTCCGGACGCCCCTAGTGCACATGTCCTTCTACGTCGCCTGTGGACAGCAAAGAGGCGCGACGGATGGTGGCGCCTCCCCGCGTGACCAACCGCAGGCCCGGAACAAGGCCCAGGACGAGAACGCTCTCGCCGTGACCGGCAAGCCGCACCACTTCACAGCGTTCGAACGATTCACCGTCCACCTGAACGTAGACCACAGTGGTGCCGCCGTCATCTACGAGCGCTGAGCCCGGAACGACCACGCCGCCACGAGTTTGCGTCGTGGCTATCTCCGCCTCGACCACGGCACCCAGGCGCAGCCGGTCCCCAGGGTTCCTGAGTTCAAGCAGCGCGGCCACCGTACCGGTCGCCGGGTTCACGGCCGGCGACAGGGCAATCAGTCGTACTTCATCCGACTTGAACGAAACCATTGTCGCGGAGCCGGAGAGCCTCAAATGGAGTTCCGTCAGGCCCGCGTGGAGGGCATCCGCCTCCGCGGGGTCGAGGGCCACTTCCACCCACAGGGGAGAGGTCCTGACGATTCTCATGAGCGAGTCGCCGGCCTGAACCGACTGGCCGGGCCGGACCCACACCTCGGCCACACGACCCGTCAGGGGTGAGCTAACGGACAGGCCGTCGGAAGGCGTCGAGGGTTCGACGAGCGGTTTCAACCCATCGACTTCAGAACGGGCCGCGTCAACCTCAGCCTGAGAAACGACTCCGGCCTGATACAGTTTCTCCACGCGATCGAGGTGTGCACGAGCCAGGGTGAGTTGACTCTGCAATTCTGAAATGGATTGTTCTGCTGCCGCGCGCGGTTGCAGTCGGATCAACTCCTCGCCGGAGCGCACATCGGAGCCCGTGTGGATGCGAAGATCCGTGGAAGCGATACCGTTCACCGGCGCCGAGACGAACTGGGCGGCCAGGACGCTCTTGCGCCAATCCTCACGAGGGTATGCGACCCAACCTCCCGGGACCTTCCCCTCCTCCGGCGGATAGGCGGACAGGATGGCCGCGGCCGCGACATC
>DAIOGN010000061.1:0-18916 GCA_036745245.1 Candidatus Zixiibacteriota bacterium | reverse complement strand
GCGCTGGACTATTCGCGAAGACCCGCTGTTTACGTCGCGCGTCATTCGCCACGAAGTGCTGCGCCTGGAAGCCGGCAAACTGGGCGGCTACCAAATTCGAATCGAGTCCGAACTCTTCGGCCCCGAGGACAAAGTGTACATCTGGTATGGACGTGCTGGCTTCCTGAAGTTGAGCGCCACGCTTCACGGTGAAGCTATGGACGAGTATGGAAATCACGTCGGCACGGTGGTGTCCACCGACTACTCCGCGCTGGAAAGCTTCAAGCTGATCCGCGACTGAATTCATCGGGGTCAGACGCCCCAGGCGGGGCATTTGACCCCAATTTCACACCCTCTTGACAGTCCCGGCGGGTGCCGATATCTTAGTTGAGACTTGAGTCAACTAAGAGCCGCTCTGCAAACAGCGTCAGCACGACACCAGGGTCCACCGGGGCGGTTGTTTCATAGGGACGAGGAAGTGATCGGGAGGCGACCTGAGCATCCATGCCAAAAGTCATTGAAAACATAGAACTCGCACCCAGGGCGCATCGGCTGCGGGTGGAGGTTCCCCGCCTGGTGCAGAAGGCACTGGCGGGGCAATTCGTGATCGTGCGCGCCGACGAAAACGGCGAGCGCGTGCCCATGTCGATCGGCGGGCTCGACCGCGAACGCGGCCTGCTCACCATGGTGATCCAGGAAGTGGGCAAGACTTCCGCCCAGCTCTGCGACACACCGGCCGGCGCAGAACTCGCGGACGTGGTGGGGCCGCTCGGCGAACCCACTGAGATTAAAAACTTCGGCCACGCCGTGGTGGTGGGCGGCGGCATCGGCATTGCGCCCATCTACCCCGTGGCACAGGCGCTGAGGGCCGCCGGTAACCGCGTCACCGCCATCATCGGTGCGCGAAACAAATCGCTCCTCTTTTATCGCGAAGAGCTGGGCTCTGCTTCCGACCGACTCATGGTGACCACGGACGACGGCTCCGAGGGGCTCAAAGGCTTTGTATCTACGGCCCTTCAACAACTCATCGAAACTGACAAACCCGACTGGATCATGGCCATCGGCCCGGTGCCCATGATGCGCTCGGTGGCCAATCTCACCAGGCAACACGCCATCCCCACGGTGGTGTCACTCAACCCGATCATGATCGACGGCACCGGCATGTGCGGCGGCTGCCGCGTGTCGGTGGGTGGTCACACGCGCTTCGCGTGCGTGGACGGCCCCGACTTCGACGCCCACCAGGTGGACTTCGACGAGCTGGTACAGCGCCAGGCGCAGTACAAGCCGTTCGAGAAGGACGCCTACGAGCGGTATCTCGAGCACCGCGAGGAATGCTCGCTCGAGCTCGCCATCCAGAAGGCTCATCATTCGGAGAAGACGACATCATGCCGCTGACACCCAAAGAACGGATGAAGATTCCGCGCCAGGCGATGCCCGAACAGCTCCCCGAGAACCGCGCGCACAATTTCGAAGAAGTAGCATTGGGGTTCGACGCGGTAACCGCCATGCGGGAAGCCGCGCGCTGCCTGGAGTGCCGCCAGCCCAAGTGTATTGCCGGCTGCCCGGTGGAAATCGACATACCGAAGTTCATCGCGCTGGTGGCCGCCGGAGATTTCCGCAACGCGGCGCGCACCCTGAAAGACGCCAATTCCCTCCCCGCCATCTGCGGTCGCGTGTGCCCCCAGGAGGCGCAATGCGAGAATAACTGCGTGGTGGCCAAGCGCGGTGAGTCGGTGGGCATCGGCCGCTTGGAACGCTTCGTAGCGGACTGGGAGCGTGAAGAGGGCGGCGTCGAACTGCCGCCGATCGCACCTCCCACGGGCAAGAAGGTGGCCATCGTGGGATCCGGGCCCGCGGGCCTCACCTGCGCCGGTGACCTCGCCAAACTCGGGCACCAGGTGACCGTGTTCGAAGCGCTGCACGACCCGGGTGGCGTGCTGGTGTACGGTATTCCCGCCTTCCGGCTGCCCAAGGATATCGTGAAAGCAGAGGTGGACTACCTGCGCAAGCTCGGGGTGGAGATCAAAACGTCGTACGTGATTGGCCGCATGGACTCCATCGACGACCTCATGAACGAGCTGGGCTACGACGCCGTGTTCATTGGCACCGGCGCCGGTCTGCCGACGTTCCAGGACATTCCGGGTGAGAATCTCAATGGTGTGTTTTCCGCCAACGAGTTTCTCACGCGCGTGAATCTCATGAAGTCGTACCTCTTCCCCGACTACGACACGCCGCTTGCCTCCGCGAAGCGAGTGGCCGTGCTCGGCGGGGGCAACACGGCCATGGATGCCGTGCGTACTTCACTTCGCCTCGGTGCGGAGAAGGCCATGTTGTTGTACCGTCGCAGTCGCGATGAAATGCCTGCCCGACAGGAAGAAATCCATCACGCCGAGGAGGAAGGCGTGGAGTTCCACTTCCTGGTGAACCCGGTGCGCTACATCGGCGACGAAAAGGGCTGGGTGAAGGCCGTGGAGATGATCCGCATGGAGCTGGGTGAGCCCGACGCCTCCGGGCGCAGGCGCCCCGTGCCTGTGCCGGGCAGCGAATTCACGATACCTGTAGATCGCGTGGTGGTGGCCATCGGCAATAAGTCGAATCCGCTTATCCAGAAGACCACGCCCGGCCTCGAAACCACCAAGCGCGGCACCATCAAAGTGGATGAGACCACATTCGCAACGTCACGTCCCGGCGTGTATGCCGGCGGCGACATCGTCACGGGCGGCGCCACGGTGATTCTGGCCGCGGGCGCAGGCAAGCGTGCGGCGCGGTCGATCGACAGTTATCTCAAGGGCGGCAGCAACGGCTCGGAGCTGAAGATCTAGCGTCTGACTCATAGGAACCGCCAGTCCTGCGCCGTGGGTTAGAATCCCAGTCTCTCCGCCAGGCTGCCCTGGCTTAGGTTCCGGGATTCACCGTGGCACCCAGCAGTCAGGTTTTGGCGTTGCGCTTGAAACTGTCCGAATCGCCGGTGTCGTACTGCCCCACCAGTTCCGTGACCTGACCGGCGGAGTCGCGAACGAACTTCACGCGGAATCCCGGCAGCCCGGAGAGGTCAAACTGGTCGTCGCCCAGAGGCACCAGTTTGAATTTGGGCCGATCCTGACGCTGATAGAATAGCTCCCCGCTCTCCACCGTGATGTGGCGCGGGCCGTACTCGCCGATGTAGGCGTTCATCGCTTCAGGCTGCAGCACCACCGGCTGGATTTTGGCTTGAAGCGACTTCTGATGCCAGCTCGCGACAAAGCGGGTGTCTTCATCCTGGACGGTCTGGAGTCTCTTCTCGAAGAAGTCCAGTTGAGCCCGATCGAGGGCCTGCTCCGAACTGACAGCGATGTCGGGAGTCACGCCCGTGCCCTCCCAGTTGGTTCCCGTAATGGGATTCACGGCGCGGCCGAACGGAATGAATGCGTCCACGAAGATCTGGTCGTCGATTCGAAACCAGTGCTGGTCCACGGGGTGGGCGCCGCCACCGGTGGTGTCGCCCACGATCGTGGCACGTTTCATGTTCTTGAGATTGTAGGTGAATTCCTCAGCCGCGGAGAAGGTGCCCCCGGAGGTGAGCACGTACACGGGCACGCGCGAAAGGCGAGGCCCCTGCACATGGGCGGCGGTCCAGAACTGCTGCATGCTGTCGCTCTTGCGGATGTAGAAACTGTTGAGGTGCTGAGGTGCGTCGAACAGGTAGCTCGAAATGAGCTGGATCATGCTCGGATCGCCACCGCCATTGAAACGCAAATCGAAGATCAGCCCGTCGACATTTCCAAGAAAGTTCATGGCCGCCACCGCCGTAGCGCCGGCGTCTTCCGCGGGCTGGAAGCCCAAGAGCAACAGGTACCCGATGTTGCCCGGCAGGATCTCGACTTTGTTGAATCCGAAATTACCCTCCCGGGCGTTCTTCAACTGACGCTCGCGACGTTGCGCGATCTCAAGTGAATCCACCTCGGCCTCCGACTCCCGGGGCTCGCCCGCGTGGATGCCCAGGTGCAGGTCGTGGCTCACCGACCGAAAGTCGTCGGTGAGTCGCTGAGTGAATTCGCCCAGAGTGGAGATTGACTTGTACTCACCCTTCTTGAGATTCGACTTGGCCAGCTTGCCCATCTTCTCCGCCACGTCGGGGAACACGTAGTATTCGTTGAGGGTGCGCGCCAGGCTGTCGATGATGGCCGCCTGGTGCGCCGCTGTGATGGGCAATTGTCCGGGGCCTCCCTGCATCTGTGCCGGCACAGGCTTTTGACCAGGCCAGAGCACCGTCATGCCGACCAGACACGCCCATCCAAGCCACCGGGCGGCCGTCGAGCGCGCACAGCGTGCGATTCCATCCCAACGTTCGACTGACATACAGCTATCTCCTCATTCCTGAACGGGCCCTCGGGGTGAGTGCAAGATCCATGGCCATAGTGCTGCGCTTGTATTTGGCGGCTGCCTGTGCAGGCATTGGGCAATTCCTGAATCCGAGTTTCTTGTAGAGCGACAACGCCGCCGGAAGGCGTTCGCTGGTGAGCAGAAACAGCCTGCGGCCCCCCAGACGCGATGCGCGGTCGATCGTGGCCAGCCCCAGTGCGCGTCCCACTCCGTGTCGACGAGCCTTCTCCGACACCGCCATCTTCGCGAGTTCGTAGTCGGAGTCCGAGTGCCGGATCAATGCGCAGGTGCCCACGATCTCCTCCCCCGCGGCTGCAAACAAAACGGCGCCACCGCGATTGACGATCCGGCCGCGCGGGTCGGAGAGGAGCTTTTCGTCCTCGGGCTCAACGGTGAAGTGTTCGCGGAGCCAGGAGTGGTTCAATTCCTGGAAGTGCTTCTTGAAGGCCGCGCGGTATTCGAGAATCTCAATTGGCGGGAGCAGAGACTCGCCGCGTGCCAGACGCACGCGATCATAGATGCTGGCCTCATCCAGTGCGCGCTCGGTGGCCGAAAGGCCGGCCACCATGTCCACACCCGAATCGCGGAAGAGTTCGCTCGTGGCGCGGCCGACTTCCTGCCAGATGGGCATCATTCGCGATGCCAGTTTGCGTCCCCTGGGGGAGAGCCGAAGCAGCCGCTTCCGGTCGTCGCCCCGCTGCCGGATCTCGTCCACCAGACCCGCCGCCAGAAGCTCGCCGGCCACCTGGTTGATGGCGGCATGGGATTGGCTGAGCGCCGCGGCGAACTCGGTGATGCTGGCCGGGCCCCGGGCATGGAGGGAGTAGAAGAGAAGGAACCAGCGGGGCTCGAAGTCGAACCCGAGCCCCTCGTAGAGCCTGCCCACATCGCGGATCAGCCGCTCGTGAAGTCGCTTCAGGCGGCTGGCAAAGGCCATGGGGCCCAGAAGGTCAATCACCTGCCCCGTGGCGGCGCCCGACTCCGTTCCGGTTCTCACATCTACATGATACAAGAAACTAGTGTAAGTGGTTACTAAGTTTTTTCAGGCATGTCGGAGAGGCTCCGGACCGAGCCTTTCAGGATGTGATCGCGGCGGGTTTCCAGGTGGCTTATCAGGATCCCTGGACACTATCCACCATGACCGTACGGATTATATCAGGTCCCTTCGACATCGAGACCATTGCTGTCGGGAAAGCGGTGAAAAGCCGGAGGCGACTCTCACGCGCCTATGGGGCGGGAAGGTGGCGGAAGCTGAAAGGAGTGGCCGAGATAGAACTTCCCGATGGCACTACTTCCATGGCCGAAGTACATTGGTTTGAGGCCCACGGCCTTGGAAGATGTGAATTCAAGATCAAGCGACTGTATTGAGCGCAATGACCCCTGAGACGAAGCAAGACAGACCACGCGTTGCCGTGTGCATTAGCAGTGACGGGTACGCCGCTTCCCTCGTGCCACGCCGGCTGTATCAAGTGCTGCCGGATGAAAAGGCGTCACACAAGGGACTCGTGCGAGTGATCGACGATACAGGCGAAGACTACCTGTTCCCGACCTCGATGTTTGAGGAGATCGATCTTCCCGATCCGATTCGGGAGAAGCTGAAGTTCCGCAAGTAACGGCACCCGCGAAGGGCGCCGTGGCGTTCTCAGCGCAGCAGCGTCACCTTGCGAGAATCTGAGCCCGCGCGGGTGATCAGGCTTACCAGATAGGTGCCCGACGGAACGGGGGCACCTCCTTCATCCTTCCCATCCCAGCCAATCTCGTGCTCCCCGGCGCCTGTGTAGCGCCCCAGGTGCAGCGTTCGAATGCGCCGGCCGCCCACGTCATGAATCGCGATCGAAACGGGTCCGGCCGCCTCCGGGTCGAGACGAAACGGGATTCGCGTACCGGCATTGAACGGATTGGGGTGATTGGGACCCAAGGCAAAGCTCTCCGGACGCATGTCCCCGGACTCGTGCACCGACTGAGGACCTTCCGTCAACACGACGGACCAAGTGTACACGTAATCGCCCAGGCTCGTGCCATCCCCGTCGGCGGCGTTTCCCGCGGCATAGAAGGTCACGGCCCCCTCGCCGGCCGCGGGAGCTCTCCACTTGAAGGTCCAGCCCGGAGACACGTTCGCGGTATTGCTGTCGGTACCCAGCGGCGTGTGTGTGAGGTACTGGCGGCCGCCCTGGCCCGACTGCACACTCGTGCGTGTCGGCTCAGACCGCAGTATGGTCCCCACCGGATCGCCGGCACTGTTGATGACCGTGAGCTGAAACCCCCACCGCATCTGGCCCGCCTGCTGCAGGTCGATTCTCATGTCCACCGTGTCGCCAGGCGTGTACTGGCCGGGTGTCGAATTGAGAGCCGTAATCCCAAACACGCCGGATCCGGAATCCACCGCAAAGTCTGAGTGACAACCGACATCCGCGTCCGCGCAGGTACCTTCGGCTGGCGGCGCGCCCGTCGCCGGCGTGGTGGGCCCGGTGTAATAGGCCCACGCCACCCCGCCCGCCAGCAGAATGGCCGTAAACGTCAGCCGGATGGTGGCACGGGTCCAGTTTTTCACCAGGCATCAAGTTCCGCTTAGGCAAGCGGATAGTCAACTCTGCATCGAGGCCGGTCTCCAGCAGGGTCCCGGGGGGGCCGGGAATAACCCCTGTGGGGCCCGTGTCCAGAGGGGACCTGACGGGCCGAACCGCTTGTCGGCAAGCGGGGTACAACGTATTATGAGCTACCCCGCGCTGTAGAAAGCTTTGGGTTTGTCCGCTCAATTGATCCGCGACTTGTTTCGAATCGAACATCCCCGGAGGATCTCTGTGTTCCTGTGGAACCCCTTACGACGCACCAATAGTGAATGGACTCGCCTTTTCGCACTCGCGGCTTTTGTAGTGGTGGCCGGATGTACTGAGGATCCGACGTCGTCGGGGACGCCGACGGCGGGCCCGCCCGGGCGTCTGTATGTCGCCAACCAGACGGACAGCACCGTGTATGTGTACAACACCGAGACGCTGGAGCGCGTCGACTCCTTTCCTGCAGGAATCGTTCAGCCTCATTTCATTCGCTTCTCCGATGACCTGAGTTTCTTTTACCTTTTGTCTCGCGATGGCCCTCCTGGCCGGATCGCCAAGTTTGATGCCACTACCAATGAAATGCTGGCGTCGGCGCCTCTGCCGGGAGTGTTCCCCACCTCCATGGCGATCACACCCGACGGGACGTTCGGATATGTGTGCGACTTTTCCGCCGCCGGCGTGGAAACACGTGTCTATAAAGTGAATCTTCAATCACTCACAATTGTCGACTCGATTTCGGCGGGTGCCTCAACTCACGACGCCGACATTACGTCGGATGGATCGCTTGTGGTGGCCACCAACATGAGCGACATCATCACCATGATCTACACCGACGCCGACACGGTTCACCAGGTGAGCATCGATCCCGACAGCATCTACGCGGTCACGCGGCAGAAGTACATGCCCTACGGTCTGACGATTGACCACAAGGATTCCCTGGCGTACATCGCCTGCCTGGACCACCACGAGGTGCTGGCGCAGGTGCGGGTGCTCGATCTGGCACTGCGCCAGATCGTGGATTCGTTCTACCTTCCCATCGACCACATTGTTCACTACGGCGATCCTTCGGGCCCGACCCTGGTGGAGCTGTCTCCGGACGACGCGTACCTGTACATCACTACGCAATTTGACAACACGATTCAGGTCCTCCGGCTGGCGACTCGCACCGTGCAGGAGATTCCCGTGGAAGTGGGGCGCACCTTCGGTGTCTCGTGCACCGATGACGGCAGCCGGGTATACATTACGGCCGCCGGTGTGGTGCCGACCCAACAGGGCAGAGTGTACATCCTCGATGGCACCACCCACGACCTCATCGACTCGCTGGACGTGGGGAAAAATCCGTTCGGCCTGCGCTGGCGCCCGCTCTAGCCCGCGCCTGAGAGTTGCTTGATGACCGGCGCCCTGCGGGATGTGCTGTGTTCCACTTTGCTGCTGGCCGGGCTGGCCGGCTGCGCCACCGACGACACGCCTACCAGCAGCGGCGGGGGGGCCAGCGGCGGCCGCGTGATTAAGGCGAATCCCTCCTTTTCAGCAGACATCCAGGAGATCTTCGATCGTCGCGGATGCACCAATAACTCCTGCCATGGCAATGTGGCGCAGGGGGAACTGGACCTGCGCGCCGGGAATTCCCACGCGGAACTCTGGAATGTGCAATCAGCCCACCCGGCCTCTCCGCTGGTCCGGGTGCGGCCAGGGCACGCTTTGGACTCGAGCTACCTGGTGGACCGGCTGGACGGAACGGGACCCGGCGTGCGCATGCCGCAGGCGGCCGTCCCACTCGACTCCATCGACATGCAGAACATCATCAACTGGATCCACCTGGGCGCCGCGAACAACTGATGCGCACGCCGCAGAGACGAGCGGCCGGGCAACTCGCTCAACACGGGCTCGGCCTGGGAATTCTGGCTCTGCTGGCCGCCTGGCCGGACCGGGCGAACGCCCTGGAGTATCAAGTGGATTCCTCACAGCACAACGAGGTGAAGTTCATCTCCGATGCGCCGGTGGAGGACTTCGAAGGCGTCACGCCAGAGATCGACGGATACGTGTTCTGGGAGGGCGATTCTCTGGCGGTGGGATCGGCCCCGAAAAAAAGCGAACTCTACTTCGAGGTGCCGCTCAACACGCTGAAGACGGGCATCGACATGCGCGACCGGCACATGCGCGAGAACTACCTGCACACCGACGAACATCCCTACGTTTCATACAAAGGCGAAATCACCGCGGTACAACAGGCCGGCGGCGACACGCTGAGGGTCTTCACCAAAGGCCGGCTTGACCTGCACGACCAACCGAAAGACTATGCCATCCTGTGCACCATTGTACCGACCCCGTCCGGCTTTTTCGTGGCTGCGCAATTCGACATCCGACTTACAGATTTCGACATCGAGGTCCCGTCGCTCATGTTTCTGAAGATCGATGAGCTGATTCAGGTGGAGGTACAGGTGCATGTCGCACGAGCGAAATAAGTTCCCGATCGTCGCCGGTGGACTCTTCGCCGCCCTGTTGGCGACTGGCGCGCAGGCGCAGTCTGAAGGCCCCGGCTGGAAGCGCGCAGAGGAAGCCCCGGACGCGGTCCCCGTGGTGTTCCACTCGAACCACGTCGTCAACCTTCCCACGGCGGAAACGTGGCAGAAGGGCATGTTCCAGTTCGAGATTTCCCACCGGTTTCTCAATCCGCTCTCCACCGGGTACGAAACGTTCTACGGACTGGACGGCCCTGTGGACATGCGGCTGGGATTCGGCTGGGCGCCCACGGCCACCACCACCGTGACGCTCGCCCGCAGCAATCTCAACGGCAATGTCGATCTGCAATTGAAATGGAAGGCGCTCCACAGACTGGTGCTCAAGGTCCCGATGGCCGCAGCCCTTCTGGCGGGTGTCGCCTGGGACACCAACAGCCCCGCATACGAATCCACGAATCATCGCGCCTGGCAGTACTACGCGCTTCTGCCGGTGAACGCGCGCCTGGGACAGCTGGCTCTTGGAGTCGCCCCTGCGTATGTGTACAACTCAATTCAGGAAAGCAACGAGATCGAACAGAGCGTGACTGTCGGAGTGTACGCGCAGTACTACCTCACCAGCCTCATGAGCGTGCTCGCGGAGTGGGACTTTATCAAGCCCGGCTACTACTACGACTACGCCCCCATGGCCCTGGGAATCGAACTGGAGACCGGCGGGCACTTCTTCAAGATCGTGGTGACCAACACCAATCGACTGAATCCGTCGCAGGTGTTGCCCGGCGCAGTGCTCGACGCGAGCCCCGACAACTGGCAGCTCGGATTCAATATCACGCGCCTCTTGAACTTCTAAACTTCGCTCAGGGAAAGAGAGCCACCGGCTCTCGGAGGGACACCTGAAGCACGGCGCCCCTGGGTACTCTCACGTGGTCCGATCCCTCGACGAATTCCTCAAGATCCAACACGGACTCGTTGGAACCAGCGGCCTGTTCCGCACCTACCAGGCGCGGATTCTGGCCTGACCCGCGCTCCAGGCCGAAGTTCCCCGTGATCAGGGGAACTTTCTGATTGTGGACTGACAGGCTCGTGAGCGCGAGCTTGAGGACCTGAGTCCCGAGCTTCTTGCCTCCCCGCACTTCTGCAACTCGCCCCTGTACCAAAGATCCCTTCGCGGCCACAACCTGACCCTGCACTGAGAGGTCGGCTGCCAGCATCGCCTGGAAGGATGCTCCGGACTTGTGCGAGGACGTCGAAACCTCCTTGTCAAAGCGGAGCCGAAGTTCCGTGCCGGCCGGCACCACAACGGCGCCCGCCGCCAGAGCGGTGGGCTCCGCCGCAGGGCTCGGTGAAACGGCAGAGTCGATCACGGAGACTGCTTGTACGCTGTCCCCTGCGGGCCTCAGATGCAATGCACTGATTTGTTCAATCGGGATTGACTGGATCCCGTCGGACGTACGGAACTGGATGAACGACTCGCTGCCTGCTACAAACTGGCCCTCCAGCACACGGCCGTCCGTGAGCACCAGCATGTCGGCCTCCACGGAAATGGCCCCCAGGGCGGTGCACAGTGTCACAGCCCATAGACAACGGCGAATCGCTTGCCTCATCACTCTCCCCCTGTGTACGAGACGCGGAATCCTCACACCTGAGAACGCGAATGCGATAGGTAGGCCGATCTCATCCGGCGGTCACCAGCAAACTCGCCACCCCGAATCCGTCCTGGCCGGGGTCAGCCGGACGAGCGCTTGGACGTGGAGCCCGACTTGGCCACGGGCCGTGGCTCTGGCTCATGACGGTGACGGTACTCCGTGCGCTTGGCTCCCGCCTGGGAGTAGGCGTTTGATTTGTTGGCCTTGCAGGCCTTGTGAAAGTGGTGATGAGCCATGCGGGTCTGGCCGATGGCCTCGTAGCTGTACGCCAGTCCGTTGTAGATGTGTGCTTCGGTATAGCGATCAGGTTTGAGTTCGAGGGCGCGCCGGAAGCTGTCACGAGCGCTCTCCCAGCGATCTCGCTTGAGGTATGACATGCCCAGCATGTAGGCGGCCCGGTAGTTCCCAGGCTGATCGTCCAGCACCCCGTCGAATTTCGCAGCGGCCTTGCGGTAGTTGGACTTGTGGTAGAGGTTCGCCCCGTCTCTGGACGCGGGTTGGGACCGGAGCTTGTCCAGATCCGACTGCGATGCCGCGGGGGATTGCCCGCCCAGCTTGGGCGACTTCAAGGCGGCCGAGGCTGCGCCGGCCGTCAGGACCGCCAAGGCCGCGGCCACTGCTAGGTTCAGCACTTTCATGTCTGTTCTCCTGGAGTGTGGACCGTGTACATGTAGTTTCTTCAATATAGTCCGGAATTCGCAGGCGGGACGCCACAAATTCGGGGTCGGCCACCTGGCGCGTCGTGCATTCCGGTTGCGAAATTTGCCACAATGACGCAAAAGCGGCCCACGTGCGCTTTACAGCCAGCCTGTTGCCGACTATCTTCATATGATTCCCCGGAGCCGTAACACCCCCCGGGAATTGCCACCGCCATGACGACCAACGCAAGAACCGACCTGAGCGCCGCATTGGCGCGCCGCATTCTCGTACTCGACGGGGCCATGGGCACCATGCTCCAGTCGTACCGTTTGTCGGAGGCGGACTATCGCGGGAAGCGCTTTGCCGATCACACCCACGACCTGAAAGGCAACAACGACATCCTGACGCTCACCCAGCCAGACATTGTAAGGGCTGTGCATCGCGCGTACCTGGAGGCCGGCGCCGACATCATCAGCACCAACACGTTCACCGGCACGTCGATCTCGCAGGCCGATTACGCCACGGTGCCGCACGTGTATGAGCTGCACGTAGCCGCAGCGCGGCTGGCCCGGGAGGCTGCGGCGGACTTCACTCGCCGCACCCCTGAACAACCGCGCTGGGTGGCCGGATCTCTCGGGCCCACCAACAAGACGGCGTCTATTTCACCCGACGTGAACGACCCGTCGCGGCGCAACGTGACCTTCGACGAGCTTGCGGCCTCATACAAGGAGAGCGCCCGGGGGCTTCTGGATGGCGGCGCCGATCTCCTGCTGGTGGAAACCATCTTCGACACGCTCAATGCCAAGGCCGCGATTTTCGGGATTCTCGAGTTGCTCGCGGAACGGCGAGCCGACGTGCCCCTGTGGATTTCGGGCACCATCACCGACGCGTCCGGCCGCACGCTGTCGGGCCAGACGGTGGAGGCCTTCTGGCACTCCATTCGCCACGCGAATCCGGCCATCGTGGGACTCAATTGTGCGCTGGGGCCGGATCTCCTGTATCCGTTCGTGGAAGCGCTCTCGAGAGTCGCCGATCGCCCGGTGGCCGCGTATCCGAATGCCGGACTGCCCAACGAATTCGGGGGCTACGACCTCTCGCCCGAAGACATGGCGAAATCGCTCGGCACGTTTGCAGAGAACGGCCTGCTCAACATCGCGGGAGGCTGCTGCGGCACCACGTCCAAACACATCGAGGCCATCGCGGCGGCCGTACGTCCGCATCCCCCCCGGCCCATTTCCTCTCCGCGGCCCGGCTGTCTGCTCTCGGGCCTCGAACCGCTTGTCATCGGTCCCGAATCGCTCTTCGTCAACGTGGGCGAGCGCACCAACGTGGCCGGCTCGGCGCAGTTCGCCCGCCTTATCAAGGAGGAGAAGTTCGAGGCCGCACTTGAAGTAGCGCGCGACCAGGTGCTCAACGGCGCTCAGATGATCGACGTGAACATGGACGAAGGGCTCATCGATTCGGTGAAGTGCATGGGCACCTTTCTCAACCTGGTGGCGACCGATCCGGAGATCAGCCGTGTTCCCGTGATGATCGACTCGTCCCGCTGGGACGTGATCGAGACG
Source organism: Candidatus Zixiibacteriota bacterium (assembly GCA_036745245.1). Taxonomy (GTDB): domain Bacteria; phylum Zixibacteria; class MSB-5A5; order JAUVRN01; family JAUVRN01; genus DAIOGN01. The sequence continues at coordinate 5,711 of DAIOGN010000061.1, read as the reverse complement.
GGGCTGAAGCGCGTCCAGGGCAAGGGCGTGGTGAACTCCATCAGCCTCAAGGACGGCGAAGAGCTGTTCCTCGAGCGGGCCCGGCGCATCCAGCGCTACGGAGCCGCGGCCATCGTCTTTGCGTTTGACGAGAAGGGGCAGGCCGACACCAGAGATCGCAAGGTGCAGATCTGTGAGCGCGCCTACCGCCTGCTCACCGAACAGGCCGGATTTGCCCCTGAAGACATCATCTTCGACTTGAATATCTTCGCGGTCGCCACCGGCATCGAGGAACACGCGTCCTACGGGGCAGATTTCATCGAGGCCTGCCGCATCGTGAAGGAGCGGCTGCCTAAGTGCCTCGTGTCCGGCGGTGTGAGCAATTTGTCGTTCGCTTTCCGCGGCAACAACGTGGTGCGCGAGGCCATGAACACGGTGTTCCTGTACCACGCCATCGGGGCGGGACTCGACATGGGCATCGTGAACGCCGGCCGCCTGCCCGTGTACGACGAAATCCCCGATACGCTTCGAAACGCCGTGGAAGACGTGGTCCTCAACCGCCATCCTGACGCCGGTCAACGCCTGCTGGAGCTGGCCTCTTCGTTCACAGGCGAAGGCACCACACAGGAGCACGATCTCTCCTGGAGGGAGTCCGACGTCGAGGACCGGCTGGTTCACGCGCTCAAGCACGGCGACCTCACCTTCATCGAGGCGGATACTGAAGAGGCACGGCTCAAGTACAAGAGCCCTCTGGACGTGATCGAAGGCCCCCTGATGAAGGGGATGAACGTTGTGGGCGACCTGTTCGGCGCCGGAAAGATGTTTCTCCCGCAGGTGGTGAAGAGTGCTCGCGTGATGAAAAAGGCTGTGGCCGTGCTCACCCCCTACCTGGAGGCCGGCAAGTCAGGTACAGGGAGCGCGGGTACGATCCTCATGGCCACGGTGAAAGGTGACGTGCACGACATTGGCAAGAACATCGTGGGCGTGGTGCTGGAGTGTAACAACTACAAGGTGATCGATCTCGGCGTGATGGTGCCGGCGGACAAGATCCTCGACACGGCACGCCGCGAAGGCGTGGATGTCATCGGACTCTCCGGCCTCATCACGCCGTCCTTGGACGAGATGGTGCACGTAGCGCATGAGATGTCGCGGCTCGACTTCGATGTGCCGCTCTTGATCGGCGGCGCCACGACGTCGCGGGTGCACACGGCCGTACGCATCGAACCGGAGTACTTCGGCCCCACGATGTACGTGCAGGATGCGCCGCGCGCTGTCACGGCGGTGGAGTCGTTCCTCAATGCCGCCAAGTACGAAGAGACCGTACGGCGCACGCGCGCCGAATACCAGTCGGTGCGCGAAGAATGGGAACGCAAGCGCAGCAAGACGAGGCTTATGCCGATCGCGCAGGCGCGCCAGAAGAAGTGGGCGCCGGCCGAGGAGGGGTACGTGCCCGTGGTGCCCGCTCGCGTGGGGGTCACCGTGGTGTCCGACCTGCCCCTGGCACAGGTGCGGCCCTACATCGACTGGACGCCTTTTTTTGCAGCGTGGCAACTTCGGGGGCGATACCCGAACATCCTCGACTACAAACACGAAGGCCCACAGGCACGTGAGTTGTTCGCCGACGCCCAGAAACTCCTCGACCGAATCGAGCGCGAGCGACTACTCACTGGCCACGCCGTGGCAGGGCTCTTCCCTGCATCGGCCGTGGGTGACGATGTGGAGGTGTACGCCGACGAAACTCGTCGCCATGCGGCGGTCACCTTCCGTTTCCTCCGGCAGCAGCAGGAGAAGTCGGGGCCCGAGGGATACGCCTGCCTGTCGGATCTGGTGGCTCCGGCCGCCTCCGGACGCGACTACATCGGAGTCTTCGCCGCCACGGCGGGCCTGGGCGCGGCCTCATTGGCGGAACAGTTCGAGCGCGATGGCGATAGTTATCAGGGAATCATGGTGCGGGCCCTGGCCGATCGTCTCACGGAAGCTTTGGCGGAGGTTCTGCACGAGAGAGTGCGGAAGGAACTGTGGGGATACGCGGCCGACGAACAGCTCACGCCTGATCTGCTCATCAAGGAACGGTACAAGGGCATACGCCCTGCGTCGGGGTATCCCTCCTGTCCCGACCACACCGAAAAGCGGGCGCTCTTTGAGCTACTCGACGTTTCGCGCCACACCGGCATCGAGCTGACTGAAACATTCGCCATGACCCCGGCCGCCGCCATCGCGGGTTACTACTTCGCGCACCCGCAGGCACGCTATTTCAAGCTGGGTCCCATCGGCGAAGACCAGGTCATCGACTACGCGCGCCGCAAGGGGATCACGCAGGCCGAGGCTGAACGCTGGCTCGGGCCGAACCTGGGGTACGATCCGAGGCGGGGAGTCACGGTAACGGTCACTTAACTACATTGGTGGAAGCGCAGGGGGCCAGGCATGCCATTCTGTCCGAGTTGCCGGCTGGAATACCGGCCGGGGTTTCGCACGTGTCCCGACTGCAACAAGCTGCTTGTGGCCCATCTCCCAAAGCCAAAGAAAGAACCCGCGGAACCGGATTATATGAAGGACTGGGTGCCGATCGCCCAGTTTGCCACACAGGCCTACGCCGTCATGATCGACGATGGTTTCAGAGACCTGGGGATACAGGTGGTCAAGCTCTCGAGCACAGGTTACTTCGGGCAGGTCGGAGCCATGGGGACAACGTTTCTCCCAGTTTCAGGCGCCTACATCATCCTGGTGCCGCCGGAGCAGGTCGAGATTGCCGATCGCGAGGGCGAGGCGATGCTCGGAGACGTTTGGCGGAAGTCGCGGTTGTGGTCGAGGGAAGACTGACAGGCTGCATCGGTAGAAAGAAGTTCGCACCCAGACGCTCTGCGTCGTCGCCTTCGCGGTGGTTCGTACACGCTCGACTCCAGACTCCGCTCCACATGAATCATTGCGCTCCGCAGGAGAAGCACCTATTTTACCCGGCTTTGGTGTTCCGCCCCGGCAGTCTGAGATGAAGGACGAATGAGAAAAGAAAACTACAGAAACATCGCGATCATCGCGCACGTGGATCACGGCAAGACCACTCTGGTGGATGGGCTCCTCCGCCAGTCCGGCACCTTCCGCGACAACCAGGAGGTGGCCGAGCGCGTGATGGACTCGATGGATTTGGAGAAGGAACGCGGCATCACCATCATGGCCAAGAACACGGCCATCTGGTACCACGACACCAAAATCAACATCGTGGACACCCCGGGTCACGCCGACTTCGGCGGCGAGGTGGAACGCAGCCTCAACCTGGTGGATGGCGCTCTCCTGCTGGTGGACGCCAGTGAAGGCCCCCTGCCGCAGACACGCTTCGTGGTGCGCAAGGCGCTGGCGAAGAACCTCCCCATGATCCTGGTGATCAACAAGATCGACCGCCCCGACCGCCGCCTGGAACAGGTGCTCGACGAAGTCTACGATTTATTCATCGATCTTGATGCCACGGAGCATCAGATCGAGTTCCCCGTCATCTACACCAACGCCAGGGAGGGCGTGGCTCACCTCAAGCCGGGAGACTCGTCCACCAGCCTTCAGCCGCTCTTCGACACCATCCTGTCGCACATTCCGGGCCCGGAGGCACAGGACGACCACGTACCGCAGTTCCTCGTGACCAACCTCGACTACGATTCCTACGTGGGCCAGGTGTCGGTGGGGCGGCTTTCCAACGGAATTCTGGAGATGAACAAGACGTACAGCCTGTGTGGCTCAGACGAGGTGCGTCGTGGCGTGAAGTTCTCCGCCTGCTACACGTTCAAGGGTCTGCGCCGTGTGGCCGTGGACCGGCTCGAAGCCGGAGACATTATTGCGGTGGCAGGCGTGGACGGCGTGCAGATTGGCGACACGATTTCCGACGACGAGAACCCGCAGCCCCTGCCCCGCATCGAAGTGGACCATCCCACCGTGTCCATGATTTTCTATGTGAACAACAGCCCGCTGGCGGGGCGGGAAGGCAAGTACCTCACGTCACGACACCTGGGGGAGCGGCTGCAACGCGAGGTGTTGGGCAACGTATCGCTTCAGGTGAGGCCCACCGATCGCCCGGATGCCTTCGAGGTGTGCGGGCGCGGCGAGCTTCAGATCGAAATCCTCATGGAAACCATGCGGCGGGAGGGGTACGAATTCATGGCCTCCCGGCCACGCGTGCTCACCCGGGAGGAGAACGGCATCGTGCTCGAGCCGGTGGAGCGCGTGTACATCGACATCCCCGACGACAAAGTGGGCGTAGTCACCGAAAAGCTTTCCAACCGCAAGGGTCGCATGACGCACATGACTAACCACGGCCACGGGCGGGTGACCATGGAGTTCCTCAGCCCGTCGCGCGGGCTCATCGGCTTTCGCGGCCAGTTCCTCACCGACACCAAGGGGTCGGGGATCATGAATACGCTCTTCGAGACGTATGCTCCCTGGTTTGGCCAGATTCCGCAGCGGCTCACGGGGGCGTTGGTGGCCGACCGGACCGGCAAGGTGACCGCCTACGCCTGCCTGGGCATGGAGGATCGCGGCGAACTGTTTGTGGAAGTGGGCACGGATGTGTACGCCGGCATGGTGATCGGTGAGCGCAATCGTGACGACGAGCTGGTGGTGAACATCTGTCGCGAAAAGAAGCTCACCAACATGCGCAGTTCGAACGCCGAGGCCACGGTGAGCATGCGTCCGCCCCGGATTCTGTCGCTCGACCGAGCGATTGAATTCATCGCAGAAGACGAGCTGATCGAAGTGACGCCCAACTCCCTGCGCCTGCGCAAGCGCGAGCTGGATTCAGGCAAGCGCCTCTCCGCGCGTAAGAAAGAACAGGCCGCGTAAGGCAAGCAAAGTCGACTCGGACCCTGCTTTTTCAAAAGTCGAGTCTGACCCTACCGTTTCCAGTCGATTTTGAAGTGCGGGTCGGCCATGTACTCGGCGTGCGACGGGCCCGTGGGTAGCTGCGTGGCCTCGAACACACAGGCCTCGGCCTGATCCACATCTCCCAGCATCTGCGCCACCCGGGCCTCGAAGAAGGCCATTTCTCCGTTGTCGGGTTCCTGGCTGCGCACGGCCTTCACGTCGTCGTACGCACTCCGGTCGCCCATGGCCGCCTTGGCGAGCCCGAGGTGCAGCCGCGCAAGCTGGTCATTGGGATCCTTCACCAGCTGGCGCTCCGACAAGAGCCGCGACGACTGCCAGGAGGTCTGCGCTCCCGTGAGATCCCCCTGCATGCGTTGAATCAACCCCATGTGGTAGTGGGCGGCGAACTCGAAGATCTCCTGCTCGATTGCCTTCATGAACGTGCTGCGCGCCATCTCGAAGTCCCCTATGTAGAGCAAAACATATCCGAGCATGCGCGAGGATTCGGGATCATAGTCGGTGCACTCGCGCGCGGCGAGATAGGCACCTCGAGCCTCTTCAAACCGACCCTGCTTCTGCAACGTCTCCCCCAGGTACAGGTGGCCGCGGCTGTAATCGGGATGCAGTCTCACCAGTTCCCGAAAGGTGCGCTCGGCATGGGCGTAGTTGCGCTGGTCCATGTAGGCCAGCCCGCGCAGGAGGTTGGCTTCCTGCGAGCCCTGATTCACTTTGAGCGCCTCTGACGACCAGTACAGCGTGGCATCGTGGTTCTTCAATTCGGCGGAGACCCAGGCCAGCGAGCACATCGCCTCTGCGTACTTGGAATCGAGTTCGATGGCCTTCTCGAACTTGCGGGTGGCGTCTTCGAGGTTTCGTCGGTGCTGTGCCAC
>DAIOGN010000060.1:0-18933 GCA_036745245.1 Candidatus Zixiibacteriota bacterium | reverse complement strand
TCCTGCGGCGGCACCGGCATGCGCACGTCGAGATCGCCTTCCGCAATGGCGCGCACGTACCCGCGCGCGTCGGTGTGCACGGGGCAGGCCACCTGGCAGGAGATCAGGTTTTTGTGGTACCCTTCGCCGGGGACCTCGACGCGCAACTGCAATGCGCTGCTCATCCTGCCCGCCTCCGGGGCTGCTTCTGTGTGTGCACCATGTGCCCCGGCCGGCCGCCCTGCAGCAGGCAGGTCACTCGACTCTGCAATTCCCTGGAGGGACAGTCCTTGGCCATGAGGTCAACCAGTGTCCACTTGCTTAACGAGTTGATGATGGCCTGATGCAGCTCCGCGCCTGCCTGATGCAGAGCGCATGTGCGTGAGAGATGGGCGGTCTCCTGGCAGAACGTGCCGTGAATGATTCCCTGGCAGGCTTCTACTACATCGAGCAGGGAAATGCTTTCCGGCGCGCGATTGAGTACCACGCCACCAGTCGTGCCGCGGTGTGTACGCAGGATCCCCGCCTTCGCCATATGTCGGGCGATCTTTACGAGGTAGGTTGGCGATTCGCCCAGTTCGTCGGCCACCTGCTTAAGAGACGCAAGTTTGCCGGGGAACACTCGGCCGAGGTGGATCAAGAGACGAACGCCGGTGACAGAAGTCTGGGTCAGCATCTGTTACTCATACCGGATAATGATTATCCTATTTATCTTGACAAGGACTCCGAGGCAATGTAATTTTTCGACAGCAGGTGAAAGATCGGTCCACGAAATGAGCACGGCGTGATCTTGTAACGCTTTACAAGAGCACAGGTTATAGATGGTCGCCATACGGCATATCTACGTCTCTCCGGGCCACAATTACCGGGGCCACCATGGCCAGGAGCCGGGCACCCACCCCATCCTCGAAGTGGAGTCGGTCGAGTGCGTGGCGGGGTCAGGATTGGTGGGTGACCGCTACTTCGGGCACGAAGACAACTTCAAGGGTCAGATCACTTTCTTCGCCGTTGAAGTGTATCAACGGCTCTGCGCAGAACTCGGTCTGTCCAACACGCCCACGTCAGCCTATCGCCGCAACGTGATCACCCAGGGCCTTGATCTCAACTCTTTGATCGGTAAGGAGTTTGAACTTCAGGGCGTGCGCTTCTTCGGCACCGAGGAGTGCCGGCCGTGCTACTGGATGGATCGCGCCCTTGGCCCCGGAGCGGAGGAAGCGATGAAAGGATTCGGCGGGCTGCGAGCCCGGATTCTCACCAGCGGCACGCTGCACCGTGAGCCGGCTGTGGAGTACAGACTCTGGCCTCACTTACAGTCGACGTGACAAGAAGTGTGCAAAACGACGACTGGGGTCTGACCCCAGCTACAGTCGGTACCGAAGCCCCGCGGAGAGGAGCAGCACCGACATGTCGTCGGCCGTCTCGGTATGCCACTCCCAGTCCTGCGTGTACATCACGGTGAGAGCCAGCGAACGAGTGATTGGTCCGTCCACGAACACGTTGGTGGTGAAGCGCCAGTAATCGGTGAAGCCGGCGAGGTCGCCATTGGGGTAGGTGCGATGCCCGGCGCCCACGTCGGCCTGCGCCCACCAACCGTCGAGGCGAAACAGTTCCGTACCAGTCACCAGCCGCGGCTCGTAGTAGTCCTCGTCCACTGCAGAGGAGACGAGTTCCACGCCGGGCTCCACAAATGGCGACCAGCCCCCCGACAGCGGAAACGCGCGCCGTTGCCGAAGGTCCACGCGCGCGAAGTCGGCCAATAGCGATGTGGCCGAGTGATACTTGTACGTCTCCACTTCCAGAAGGCCCGGCCACCGCGCCTGGATTCCGTCGTCGTTCCAGTTGGTGCGCAGTCGCGCCAGGCCGTAATCGTTGGCCGACTCCGGCGAGTCGTAGCGCCGGTCCGACAGTTCGAGCACCGCATCGGCCCGCCACGATCCCATGCCCCAGCCCAGGCCGAAGTTCGCACCCAGGTCCCGGTAACTCACGCGCGCCGAGTCAGGAACGATCCGCCGCTTGTATGTTACCGATACCTCCTGGTAGCGCACGGGATCTGTGCCACGACTCACCTTCCACTCGCCGCGAAACTGGTTGTAGTCGTAGCTGAAGTCCTGGGCGTGAGGGTAGCGTACTGTCTCCACCACGCCCCTCAACCCCATGCCGATACTTGAGAATTGCTTCTGCAGCCGGCCGTGCAGTTCCTGAAACAGGTAATCGGAGTACGGGCTGGCTTCGGTTTCCTCGTGCGGCTTCTTGATGTTCAGCCTGTATTCGAGCCCGCCCCAGGCCGATCTGTTCCGCGCGGAATACGCCGACAGAGTGGTTCGGTGTTGCCAGTAGGTCGAACTGTAAGACGTGGTCTGGTCCCAGGCCGCGGCCCGTCCCACGCGCGTGCGCAGCGACGCCTGCGCTTCATTGATCGCCGAGGCGGTGCGCTTCAGTTCGAGCACCGAATCGGGGGTGAGAAAGGAGGTATCTGCAACGGAGAGAAAGTACGCCTGGCTCACCCCGTCGTAGCCAAGGCCCAGCCACACTTGTGAGTGCGCGACCTCAATTGTGAAGAGTGGCCAAAGCGCCACCCATAGCCAGAGAACGCGGCCCGTGCGCTTGTGTGCCCGCGGACACCCGTGCCCCAACGGCTGTGGCCGCGTCACGCCCACACGGCGCTACTCCAGAAGGTCCTTGGCCTTGTTGAGAAGACGGAGAGCCAGGTTCAGCTCGGCAAACGCGCGCTCCTCGCTCTCGGGTCCCGCCTGATACAACTCATTGGCGAGGCGGAAGTGCTCCTGGCTCTCTTGTGCCAGTTGCGCTGCGCCTTCGTTGGGACTCTGGCCGAGGCGCTCCGACAGCCGCTCGAAGCCTGCCTGAACCTGCTCCGAAAGGCGCTCGAAGTTGTCCTCGCCACCCTCACCACCGGCAAGCCGCAGCGCTCTGTGTGCCAGCCGCTGGGCCTGTGAGAGATGGTTACGGGCCGCCAGGTAACGTCCGTCCGACACAAACTCGTGCGCCCGACGAAGAAGTTCAGAGGCCTGATCGGCCAGCTGGACCACTCGCGAAGTTCCAGACTGAGCGGCCTCCATGGCCCGTGCCACGAGTTCTTCCGTGCGCCGGAACTCTTCTTCGAGGCGAGCCGGGTCGAACTCTTCCGTCTGCAGACGCAACTTGTTCAGCATCTCGCGGGCCTGAAGAGTCATGCGCAGCGCAGGCCGGTGATTGCCCGCACGGAACAGCTCCCACGCCTGAGACTGGTGCTTGAGCGCGCCCTCAAGAAGCGTCCGCGACATGTCCGGCGATTGCGGGCCCAGGAAGTCCCTGGCCTTTGCGAGCATATCGTCGGTGCGCTGAAGCTCCTGCTCCACACGATCGGCTCGTTCCTCCGGATCGAGCAGGAGGGCGAGGATTCTGTTGGCCAGCCCGCGGGCGGTCATGGTGCGAATGCGGGCCACGTCATTAAACCCGTTGCGGTATGCTACGTGCGCCTGCTCCTGAATCTCGAGAGCGCTGGCCAGAAGTTCGGCGGCCTGGGCGTTGTTCGCCGCGCCCACCAGCTCGGATGCCTTGCGAAGAATTTCGTCGGTGCGCTCCAGCTCACGCTGGAGGTTGACGTCGCCCGGTCCCTGCGCGATTGCGGCAGGGATCCCGAAGGGCAATATCAGTAGAACCAGTACAACAAGTCGGGTCGCGGTTTTCATGGCCTTACACCTCTTCTGGGACTCTCTACTATAGAGGGGATAATCAAGCCTGATGCCCGCTCGCTGCGTACGTCTATCTTGTTAATTGTCAATATATTACGTGGAATGATGGGAGCCGGCAGAACTGCCGTTTCCGCACCGTTCGGTACCCCGGGTGTACCCACAGGTACACTTCCATCAGACCGGAAGGCCATGCTTCTTCATCCGTGAATACAGCATTCGCCGCGTGATCTTGAGCAGCCGGGCGGCCTCCGCCTTGTTGCCGCCGGTCCTCTCGAGCGCTGAAACGATCATCTGTTTTTCCACTTCGACCATGCCGCCCGAAGTCTGAACGGCCGGCTTGTCCGATTTTGGCCGGGCCAGGAGGTGCAGGTCAGCCGCTCTGATCGTGTCGCTTCCCGAGAGAATCACGGCCCGCTCCAGCACGTTGCGCAGTTCGCGCACATTGCCCGGCCAGTCATACTCCAGCAGCGCCTGCCGGGCATCGGGTGCCAGGGCGGTGTTCGAGCCCTGAGCGCGGAGATAATGCTCGGCCAGTTCGATCACGTCTTCACCACGCTCGCGCAAAGGCGGGATATGAATGGGGAACACGTTCAACCGGAAAAACAGATCCTCTCTGAACGTTCCTTCCTGCATGCGCGCCACCAAATCGCGGTTGGTGGCCGCCACCATGCGCACGTCCACCGTCTGCACCGACACGCCCCCCACGCGCATGAAGGCATGTTCCTCGAGAGCGCGCAGAAGTTTCGCCTGAATCCCTGGCGCGATCTCTCCCACTTCGTCGAGAAAGATGGTGCCACCGTGCGCGAGTTCGAAGCGCCCGCGCTTGCGCGCGATGGCGCCTGTGAACGAGCCCTTTTCATGCCCGAACAGTTCCGATTCGAGAAGAGTCTCGGGCAACGCGGCACAGTTGATCGCCACGAACGGGCCTTCACCGCGCGGTGACATGGCATGAATGGCACGCGCCACCAGCTCCTTGCCGGTGCCGGACTCTCCGGTGATGAGCACGCTGGCGTCGGTGGGGGCCACGCGCCGCACCATCTCCAGCACATCCTTGAGGCTCTGACTGTGCCCCACGATGTCGTGTTCCACGTACCGCGCCAGGTCCGATTTGAGCACCTGCACCTGGTCGGCCAGGCGGCGCGAGTGGAGCTGGCGTTTCACCAGCATCACCATTTCGTCGAGGGAAAACGGCTTCGCAAGGTAGTCCGCGGCACCCGCCTTCATGGCCGACACCGCTGTTTCCACCGAGGCGTGAGCCGTCATGAGAATCACGATGCACTCGGGGTGGGCCTTCCTGGCCTCCTGAAGGACGGCCAGGCCATCCACGGGGGACATTCTGAGGTCGGTGATCACCACGTCGAAGTGGTGCTTCTTCAGTAGAGAGATGGCCTGATCGCCGCGCTCGGTGCGCATGACGTCGTAGTCTTCGTCCTCGAGCGTGCCCGCGAGGAGTACGCCCATCTTCACTTCGTCGTCCACCACCAGTACGCGCGCCTTCATGCGCTCACCTTCGCCTCCGCGTCGGCCGCCGGCAGAAGGATGGACACCGAAGTTCCCTCGCCGGCCTTGCTTCGGATGGTCATGCGGCCGCCCATCTTCTCGGTGAGCGTCTGGGCGAGGTAGATGCCCAGCCCCGAACCGTCCGGCCGTGTCGTGAAGAACGGCTCCGCCGCGCGCCTCAGGGTCTCGCTGTCCATGCCCACTCCCGTATCGGCCACCACCAGTTCCACGGCTCCGCCGTGGGGCATGGCAATCATTTGAACCTCGCCGCCTTCATTGCGCCGGCACGCCTCCAGTGCGTTCAGCAACAGGTTCAGGAGGATCTGCCGCAGCGCATCCGGATCGGCCGAAACCGCCAGGTCTCCCGGAACGCGCACCATGAAACGTGATTGCGAATACTCCTGCAGTTTGAGCTGACTCTCGAGTTTCTCCGCGAGCGGCAAAAGCGGCACCGGCTCCGAGTGCGCGATCTCCATGCGTGCGAACTGAAGGTACCGCTTGAGGAGGATGTGCAGCCGGTCCACCTCCTGCGGGATGAAGTCGAACAGCGGCTCGCCCTCGGTTCCGTACTTCTTCTTGAGCCGTTCGGCCGTGTTCTTGATGATGCCGAGGGGGTTCTTGAGCTCGTGCGCCACGGTGGCCACCATCTGGCCCATGGCCGCAAGTTGCGCAGATCGCAGGGCCGCCGCCTCCGCACGCACCAGGCGACTCTGCACTCCCATCCAGATCAGGCCGATGGTCAGAAGCAGCAATCCCGCAAACGCGTCGAGCACCAGAAGACCCGCGCGCAATTCGCGCAGCGAGCTGAAGTACTCGTTGCCCGCCTCTGCCAGCGCCACCGCGCCCACGGTGGAGTCGAAGTCGTACACGGGCACACATGCAGCCAGGAAATACTCGTCGCGAGATCTGTACAGATCCGAGACGAACGCAATGCCCACGGTGGCCGAGTCGAACGCTCTCCCGGCCGCAAGCGGTGCGGGTTCGACTGCGGTTGTGGAGTCGTCGAGCGCCGTCACCCAATCGGCGCCCTGCGGCGTGTAGATCCGGAAGCTCTCCAGCTCGGGGCTGGTCTGGAGCTGGTCCACCATGCGTGTTACGAGTTGTCGAGTGGCGCTGTCGGGGAGGAAGGGGTCGCGCCACACTTCGAGCATGTACAAGTCGAGTCGTCTGGCAACTTGCTCAGTGGATCGCAGGAGTCTCTGACCCACGGCGCTTACCTGCCGCTCCTCCGCCCGGCGATAGTACCAGAAGCCGCCAATATTAAGGAGGACGAACGCGAGGAAGAGCAGCGCTGGAAGCCAGTAGCGCCCTCTCGGACCGGATGGCTGCTGAGTGTCCACCTGTACCAGACTATCCTCCCTACTGTACCAAACGGTACACTGGCCCGGTACCTTGAGCCAAATGCTTCTGAGAATGAAGTTACAACCGATTGGCAGACTGCAGGATAGCCCTTGTGACCGGAATTGGCACAGGCATTGCGAAGCAGAGCCGTATGACCGCTAGCAATCCAGGTTCTATATTGAAGAGAGGAGTACTTACAATGAGACGTTTCCTAGTGGCGTCATTTGCCGTGCTCGCCCTTGTGGCGGGTTGCGGACAGAGCCAGGCGCCCACCCAGCAGGGGCAGCAGAACCTTTTCGACGAAGAGTTCGGCGGCTTCACCACGGCATCTGAAGCACCGGGATTCGGCGACGCCACGTTGGTGTCGACCGCCGTATCCGATGAAGTCGATCCCAGCGATCCGGTGTGCGATTCAATCAGGGCGGGCGATCCGGGCGACATGGGCCGACCCGACCGTGACCGTCAGTTCCTGGCCTTGCGTGTGATCTGGGGTCAGCCGCGCTACGATTCTGCCAGCACCGCACCCACCATCTGGGATGGCAAGCTGACGGTTAATGCAGGGCGAATCGGAGTGGCTCGCGTGATTCGATTTGAGCCGGCCACCGACTGGCTTTTGCCGCGCACTGAGCCTGGAGTCATCTCGTGGGTTTCTCAAACCACCGTGCACAATGACGGGCTGCTTTTCCTGATCGGCCTGCCCAGGCCAGATCGTCCGGACTCGACTGGCGACACCACTGTGGTGGACACGCTTCCCCCGGTGGATACGCTTCCTCCTGCTCCGGAGCTGGTGGTATCGTTTGAGACGTCGCCATTGACGATCAGCTTCTCTCTGACTGAGCTCTTGTCGCTCGACACGGTGATCGCCGTGGACGATCGCGGCAACGTGGTGATGTTCAACTGCATGCTCGTGGAACGCGGCGCCTGCCCGCGCGGTTTCCTGGGTGGCGAGTGGCAGCTCAACGAAGACGGGAGCGGCGGTGGGTTCAAGGGCCGCTGGGCCTCCGACGACGGTGAACTCAACGGCTACCTCATGGGTCGGTTCGGCGTGAACTCGCACGGTCGCCGCGTGTTCTTCGGCAAGTACATCGATGAAGCCGGAAACTTCGAGGGACGTCTCCGCGGCGTGTGGGGCCCGGCTTCACGTCATCCCAAGGGTGGCCCGTTCATGGGCGTGTTCTACAGCCCCACCGGCGAGCCTGCGGGACGGCTGCATGGACGCTGGACGGTTCGTGAAGAGGGCGGCGGTTCCTTCCAGGGCGTGTGGAAGACTCACTGCCCAAGCTGGAGCAACCACGCTCGCGGCTGGGACCACTGGGATAACGAGCACTTCAACGAGAAGGGCTTGTAATCCGCGCCTGAATAAAGGTGAAAAAAGGGGCCAACACCCTTTTCCAGAGAATTGGAAGAGTGTGCTGGCCCCTTTTCTTGCAGATAGCCTCTGACGGTTCTGATGGTCTAGAAAATCGGGATCTTGGCTCCTGCCCGGATCGGAAGATACGCGGTGCTCTCGCCCTCCGTGGACACCGTGGTATACTTGAAATCGGCGAAAATCGCCACCTTGGGGCTCACCCAGATCTCCGTTCCGGCTCCGCCGCGCAGTGCTATGGCCGACTCTGAGGTTTCGGGGGAAATGACAGTCCCTCCACTTGTCGCCTCGGAGATTTTCACCGAAGCCATTCCCACGCCCACCACCAGGTAAGGCCTGAACTTGGACGCGGTGTTTGCTGTGTTGAAGATGAACTTCACATCGGCGATGAACTCTGTGGTGATGACATCACCACCAGAGATCGCAGCACCCGCAGCGTCGATCGAGTAGGTGCCGTAGTCGAACAACGCCACGCCTTCCACCATGGGCGTGAACAGGTAGCCCAGGCCAGCCCCTCCACCAAAACCAGTGCCCCAGTTGTCGCTGAAGGCGCTGGGTGACATGGGAAGGCCCACCCCGACGCCGGCATACAGGGATCCCTTCTTCGCTTTCGCTTCCGTGTCCTGTCCCAACGCTACAGATGTCCAGGCTGCGACAAGAACGATCGTGGTCATGACGAGCTTTTTCATCAACGCCTCCACACAAGTGGGTTTGGTTGGATTGGAGTCAGAGGCAATTTGATTCGATTGCCTCTGGCCCCGAATAAGTTTTCAGATCTTCACCAAAAGCGATACGGACGCAAACGAATCCAGTTTCTCCAGCGGCACCTTCACTGTGCCGGGCCCTGGCACCAGCGTCAACTCCGTGAGCGAGGGCTCGTTGCGCCACTGCAGGCTGAGCGACGGCTTGAAGGCGATCTTCGAACTCACGCTGATCGGCAACGCGTTGTAGAAGTTCAGGCGGATGTCGTCGGTGTTGTCGAGATTGAAGTCGGCGACCAGGCGGCTCTCGAATTCCGTGGACGATGTCAGCTTGGTCCAGAATTCGTAGGCGGCCCGCAAGCCCGGGAAATCGGTCTTGGTGAGGGGATTCTCCACCACGTCCTGCTGGAACGTGTAGGTGAAGGAATACGTGGTCTTGAACCGCAACTTCTCGTCGTCGCGCCACGTGTTACCGGCGCCCGCTGCGACCAGGGTGCGGCTGTCGATCCCGGCGAATGTGTTGCGCTGCCAGTCCGCACCCACCAGCAGGAAGAATCTCTCCGACACGTTGTAGTCGTAGCGGCCGCGGACATAGTACGCTTCCGCCGTGGTGGACGTCACTTCCGACTCGGCAATCGCGTAACTCGCGGAGTCACCGGCGGCCGACAGCGTCCTCACGGTAGATTGCTGCGACAGGCCGCCCGCCTCCACGCGGAATTCCGATTTGGTAAGTTTGTACCCCAGCTTCGTGGCCAGGCCGTACGTCACCGACTGCTGGTTTCCCGACGCGCTCACCAGTGACAATTCCGCCTCGAACGACCACGGTGACGGCGGCGGTGGATCCTGCGCCCGCGCCGATCCCAACGCCACAACGACGGCCGCGGATACGGCCAGCCCCTGAATGCATCTGGTCAAATAGCTCATGTGATTACGCCTCCCTCCCCAATTCAGGTATGCCCGGGTTGAATGTCGCCAAGTAAAAGCTGGCCCCCGGGGGGCGCAAGGCCCGGGCGGCCACGGGCACAATGCCATTGCCGTTTCCCGGACGCCCCGATACGTTAGGCCCGATCATGCAGATCGAACGCATTCAGATTGAGAACTTCCGAAACCTCCACGAGGTGAAGCTCGATCTGCCGGCCCGTGTGAACCTGTTTCTCGGCGACAACGGCTCGGGCAAAACGTCGCTTCTGGAGGCGGTGCACCTGGCCCTCACCAGCCGGTCGCAGCGTCGCGCCACGCAGGACATCATGTTGCGCAAAGGCGCGGAGTATTTCCGCGTGGGTATTGACGTGGCGTTCGGCGCCACGCGTGCGCGTGCCGAATACGGCTTCGTTCCGGGGCGCACGCGCACGCTCAAGGTGAACAACGAACCCGTGCGAAGCCAGGCCACCCTGCTGGAGGAGTTCGCCGTGGTGTCGTTTGCGCCGGAGGACCTGCAGCTTGTCTTTGGGTCACCGTCCGCCCGGCGATCGGCCATGGACTTTGTGTTGTGCACGGCCTCGCCCTCCTACCTCGCCGCCCTCACGCATTACGAGCGTGCCGTGATGCAGAAGAACAAGTTGCTGAAGGACCTTCAGCGCAGCGGGCCGGGCGTGGGCGGTCCACAACTGCTGGGGTTCAACACGCAGCTCATCGAAAAGGGCGTACAACTGATCAAGACGCGGCGCGCCTACACGCTGCAGACCGCCGACGATCTCCGCGCCATCTACGCACGGTTATCCGACCACGGCGAAACTGTGGCCATGCGCTACGAACCGTCGATCGCTTCGGCCAACGACTCGGAGCTGGAGGACGCCTTTCAGCAGGCGCTTACAGCCAACGAAGAGAAGGAGCGGATCCTGGCCATGTCGCTCGTGGGTCCGCACCGCGACGACTGGGAGATCTTCCTCGCCGGCCGGCCCGCCCGGCAGTACGCCAGCCAGGGGCAGGCGCGCTCGCTGGCCGTGGCCATCAAGCTGGCGGGCTTCCGCTATCTGGAGCGCATCCGCAGCGACGCGCCGGTGCTCCTGTTCGATGAAATCTTCGGCGAACTCGACCCGGGTCGCGGGCACCGCCTTCTCGAACTGGTGGGCGATTTCGCGCAGGCGCTCATCACCTCCGTGCAGCCGGCCACAGCCGAACAGTTGGGGAAGGACGCCGACTGTTTCGTAATTAAGAATGGCGCAGTTACGCGGCGTTAGTCACAGACGAGCATAGACTGCTGCGGCGGGATTGAGCAGCCGGCAGTGTGGTCCCGTCCGGCATGTACCTCTACCGTCTCAAGGCCGATGACCTGGTCGAATCAAGAAAGATGAACCTGCTGAAGTGACCCTGCGGGGTCAGACTCGGCCGGTCCGGAATTGCGGATCAAGGCAACTCGAGTCTGACCCCTGTTTCTCCTCGGCTTCTTCCGGCTACCTCAAGTCCATAATCGCCCCAGGGGGCACGGTGTCGAGTTCGGTCACAGGTAGTGTGGCTCGAACACCCCCGCCCGATGTGTCAACATTCATGTCGATAAATCCTGAAGGCGTCGGGAATGTGGATGTATCCCTCACCCTGGGGATGTAGGTCGTGGTGTCCTGCATGGATTCGGCAGCGACCGCGCTTGATTGCTGTACAGCCGTGTTCCCGTCGCTGCAAGCGGCCATGAGGAGAAGCAGCGGCAGGACCGGAAGCACGCGAAGGATTCTCATGGCGTGATCGCTGTGTTCGCAACGATCGCCTTTCTGGCGGAGGCATACTCAATCCCCCCGTAGACGACCCACGTGGCGGCGAGCAGAATGAGAACGACTGCGATGTGTTTGATCACTTTCATGTGTGCACCTTTTCTTACAGATCTTGTGTCATGTTAGCTTACGTAGAAAGTCGAGGAGTTCCTCCCGCACGATTTCGCGACCACGAACGAGCAATGAATCGATGGCAGGTGGCCCGACGCCGGCCAGCCGGGCAATCTCATCGGTGGAGAACCCTTCCAGATTGGAGAGTATCATCGCCGACCGATACACGGCGGGCAGACGGGCAATGGCCTCGAGGCAATACCCTTCCCATGGATCCTCGTTCAGACGTGTTTCCCGCGCGGGTGTGCCACGGTCGGTCGGAGAGCGCCAAGCGTCCCCTGCATCGAGCATCTCCGACGGCGGTTGCTCCGCCCCATGTGTGCCCTTCCGTGAGCGCACACCTAACATCCCTGTATGCCTACTCCACATCGCCCTTGCCTCTCGGTTCCGCTGTTCCTGTGACGTGCCGCTCGGTTGAATCGGGAAGACCAAGACTCCCCTGACCCTTTGGAGATGGCCGGGCTCCCCGTTGCAGATTGCCTCCAGTCGCAAGGCGATCTGCCAGAAGCCTGGAGACCCCGGACCCTGTCTCAACTTTGGAGGTATTCTCTGGTGAGTCAATCGGTCGGAGGATTGAAAGGAGAACTAAGCCCTCGGATGGAAGAGCCGAGGTGATGGCTCGAGCATGACTTGGTTTGCTCGTAGTACTGAGGAGCTGACTACTCGCGAATCTGATTGTCGTCGGAGATGTCGAGCATCCGGATGCCCTGTACGTACTCAACTGAGTCGGGCCTGGTGACGCGCAGGAGTCTGCGTGTGACGTCCACGATGCGTTCGGCAGATACCTCAATGGTCTTGAGCTTGTCGGCCACCGGCTTATCCAGTGTCCCAACGTCCCGCAGCAGGAGTCGGACGTTGCCCAGGATGGCCGTCAGGGGCGAGTTGATTTCGTGGTGGACGGTCACCGCCGTCTCGGCGATGCCAACCATCCTCTCACGCTTCAGGGAGTCCCGCGTGGGACTCGAACCGGGAGACGGCTTGCCCGTCCCGTTCTTTGGAGTTCGTTTCATAGATGCCGGCCTCCGTGCCTATGTTTCTTCAAGAGGTGTAAGGGTGTCACATCCGTGTCCTGTCTACCAAACGCCATGCCACCCTGCGTTGCCTCACAACGGTTGTTGACTCGGTGCACCTGGGACCTCTCAGGCTCCCGCTGATACGACATCAATCTAATCGACAGGGCCGGTGCACCAATCGCCCGAAGGGATGAAAAAGGAACTAATCCCTTGGAGCGAGGGCGGCGAAATGGGCTCGACTGTGCTTTCCTGGCGTGTCAGTCGGGCGACCCCGACTCTTACTCCAGAGTCAGCTTGAGTTGATCCTCGGAAGAGTCATCCACGGCATCTGGATGTACGTACTCGCTGCTCACCTAACGATCGCCACCGGCTGCCGGGTCCATGCGGCAGCCGGCAACGATTCGGGCACTATACCATGCCAAGAGTGCGCGTCTCGCGGTTCTCTCGGTCTGACTCAAGGCTTACCGCTGAAGCTCGACCCCGGCCACTCACCACGGTGGGCATCTCGCATGAAACGCGTCAGTCTCTGCTCGACGTAGTGCTGCAGAAAACCAGGCGAGATTCTCGAGTCGCTCCGAGCCGCCGGCATGTGGCTACGCACCCTGCCCGTTTTGCGCTCGGTGGCTATGCGGTGATCGATCATCGGCATGTCAGCCCAGCGCCTTCGTAACCGCTGCGATCCCGAGCAGCCCCAGGCCCATGAGCACCACGGTTTCAGGCTCAGGTACAGCCCCGGTTGGGTCACAGTCTCCCGCGACCTCATATTGGCCTCCACTTTGAGCCTCGAACTGGTAGTGACCTGGGGCTACCAAAGCGGGGCCATCCATGGTCGGACTGCCTTCATCCAGATCGAACACCGCGGCATCGCCGTAATACAGCGCACTCACGATGGTGCCCCTGTAGTCGACAGACCGCAGGGAGTTGACATCGACCTTGGCCGGTGCCCATCCGGAAAGGTCGGTTCCGGGTTCGGCCAGGATCCCTTTGTGGGACCGCATGGCACCGGCTCCGAAATCGCCGCGGTAGTATTCGTACGACATGGGCAGGGCCTGGGCGGCCCCGGGCAGGATGGCGACACCGGCAGTAACGGCCAGCGCCAACCACCACGGTTTCTTTACCAATCTACTCACTCGATCCTCCAGGGGGACGAAGTCCCCTATTCGCACGCCAGCGGGGCGTGCGCTCGTCTTAAACGGTTCCTCTATTCGAGTCTGAATCTATTCTCAGGAGGCCAGGGGAATCCGAACCGTTGTTTCGAATCCTACGGCTCCGTCCGCATCCGGAATCAAGGGCGCTCTTCTGACAAGGCGCGACTTGGCCTCGGTCTATGACTCTGTGTGAAGTATGTGGCAATGACGCTATTCGTCAATCCGCCGAAGGATTGAAATCGGAACTAGTCCCTTTTTCAATCGTTCGACCGATGGCACGACGATTCGCTGCAGATAGGTTGAATGTGCAACCGGCGGATTAAATCGACTCCGGGGAGTGTTCCATCGAAACCAGTGAGGAAAGACCATCATGGATGATCTTAAGAACACAGTGGGGTTTAAGGACGTGTGCCTTCCGAATCTCGAAGCTCTCCTGCACCACTCGTTAACGCTGACTCAGAATGGGCGGGATGCCGTAGCGTTGATGAGCGAAGCCATGACCGTGGCTCGTAGATCGTGGGATGCATCTGTGCTTGAGGGACACCACACGGCGTGGCTGCACTACATGGTGACCAGGCAATTCCGTGATGGCTTTGACAGGGTTGAGCGAGAACGTGCTCCGATGCCTGAGGATGACGACAACACCGCTCTGGGCACCGACCGCCTTCCTCTACCCGCGCCAGATGCTCCCTGGCACAGTCCCACTCTCACCAGCGAGTGGGAAGATGATGTACGCTACTTCGAGGCGATCGCTGAACTTCCTGAGGTCTTCCGGGGTACCCTCATTGTCTCCTATCTCGATGGAATTGCGAACCGCGAACATGCCGGCCTGGCCTGTTCTGAGCCGGGCACCGTTGAACCATTCCTCCGTGAGAGCCGTCGATTCATCCGCGAGGAACTCTATTCACATCTGATGGATCCAGGCGGACTGGGTGGAGTGTCGGACACGGAGTACAAGCTGTAACCCGGAGGGGATCCACACGTCAAGCCTGGAGCCAGGGTGCCGCCCGGACTGACCCCTGGAGCCAATTCGGGTCCGACCCCATGTTCTTTGGTCTACCTGTTCCCGTCGGGAGCTCTGCCCTCCGGGACCACGTGCTGGCCCCTTTACTGTGGGCGGGGGAACTCTCCTGCGCCCGGGGGTATAATTAGGTTAGGACCATTCGGTCCCAGGCACCGGGACGACATCCTCAATGTCCCCGGCGCCCAACCTGCGGCCGGACTGAAGTGCTCCGGGTAAACCAAAGCTGCGAACCCGGATCCGTCGGAGAGCGCCACGGTGAGTGCATCCAAATGCACTCCACACCTCAAACGTAGCACGGCTTCGATTCCGTAGTCCGCATCGCAGGTGAGTGCTCATCGCACACGTCCCCGTTGCGCGATAGGCAGAAACACGTCTGGCGAGGGGCCAGACGCCACGCCCAACTCGTCACCCAGCGAAGAGACAGTTCGCGCGTGTCATGCGCCAGTTCCTTCGAACGGAGTGGCACATGGGATGTCGCGAGCCTAGTGACCGGCATGTTTGCTCAGAGGAGGAGCGACGTGACTGCACTACTGATGGCCATCGTGCTGACATGGACAGCGCCAGGCGATGATGGTTCCGTGGGCACAGCGGCGGCTTATGACGTGCGCTACGCACGCGACAGCTTAACGCTGGTGACCTGGACGTCGGCCACGCAAGCCACGGGAGAACCCGCGCCGCGTGTTTCCGGCACTCCGGAGTCCTTCAGCATCGATCCGGGACAGGGCACATGGTGGTTTGCCATTCGCGCTCGTGATGAGGCAGGCAATCTGTCGGGCCCGTCGAACATCGTTTCCCGGACGGTCGGGGACACCACGGGATCTTGTCTCATTGCCACGGAAGGAGATGTCAACAGCTCCGGAACCGTGACTTCAGCAGACATCATCCGCCTCGTGAACTATCTCTTCCGAGGCCTTGCGCCACCGGCCCCGTGCGCTGCCGCAGGTGACCTCAATTGCACCGGATCGGTAACAGCGGCCGATGTCATTCACCTGGTGAGCTACTGTTTCAAAGGCATGGTGCTGCCATGCGACATTTGCGCCGAGAGTCCGCTGCCGTGTCCGTAAATAAGAGGGGCCGGGAGCTTAGGGTCGACTCGACTCTTGAAAAGTCGAGTCTGACCCTACTTATTTTATAGCCTGTGCCGAGAACGCGCCGTCTCGCGGTTCCTGTGGTTTGACTCAAGGCGTGCCACGGCAACATGACCCCAACCACTAACGACGTTGGGCATCTCGTCCAAAGCGCGTCAGTCTCTGCTCGATGTAGTGCTGCAGAAAGCCAGGCGAGATTCGCGAGGTGCCACGAGCCGCCGGCACGTGGCGATGCAGCGTGCCCGCTTTGCGCTCGGTGGCCACTCGGGGATCATGGTTCGGCATGTCAACCCTGCGCTCTTGCCAGTCCTGCGATCCCGAGCAGCCCGAGGCTCACGAGCACCAGGGTTTCTGGCTCAGGCACAGCCCCGGTTGGGTCACACATTCCCGCGTCCCCATAGTGCCCCTCGCCTGTTGCGAAGTATTGGTGACTAGGACTTACCAAGGCGGGGCCATCCATGGTCGGGTTGCCTTCATCCAGATTGACCACCCCGGCATTGCCGTGAAACAGTGTACTCACGATGGTGCCTGTCTCATCCACAATCCCCAGGGTGTTGCCGTAGACGCCGGCCTGTGCCCATCCGGACTCGGCCAGGGTGCCTTTGAAGGTCTTCGTGGCATCCACTCCGAAACCACCGCGGTAGTAGTCGTACGACAAGGGCAGGGCCTGGGCGGCGCCGGGAATGATGGTGACGCCGAGAGTAAAGGCCAGCGCCAGCCACTTGTTTTGTTTCTTTGTGAATCTGTTCACTACATCCTCCAGGGGGACCAAGTCCCCTGTGGTTACGCCTGCGGGGCGTGATCACGATTCAAACGGTCATTCAATTCGAGTCTGATTCTACTCTCAGAGAGCCAGGGGAATCCGCACCGTTGTCTCGGATCCTACGGCTCGGTCTGATTCCGGACGCAGGAACGCCTTTCAACAAAGCGCCTCTGACTCAGTTTGAAGTATGCGACAGAGACGCTAATCGTCAATCCGCCGAAGGATTGAAAGGGGATCTAGTCCCTTGGATGGGAGGGGTTCCGCGAGCTTCAGCTGTGGTGCCCACCCGTTTCGCCAAGTGTGCTTGAGTCGGGCCCGCTTTGGTTCTCAAGTCGTAGATCTGACGGGACATCTGTGCTCTCGTGCGTGCGAACTCCAGTTTCACAAGGGCTTCGGGGTCCCGGGCGATGTACTTGTCGTAAACGTAGTCGAGAGCATCTGGCTTGGTGTGCCTGCTGGGTCTGACCTCAGGTGTCTGCACACCCCCACTGCGGGGGGATACCTGGTTGACTTTTGACGCCGCTTTCGTAGCTTTTGGATACTCTCAAACGGAGCCAGTAGATGGTGTCTCGATTCCACCGTGGGCTCGCCCTGCTTTCCTGCGCGCTGGCGCTCCAACTCATCTCCAGTGCACAGGCTGCGAACAATGTTTACCCTGCTGCCGAATTCTATTACCCCACCACGCCCTGTTCGGTCACCGTGTCGATTCCCATTCGCGGGCAGCTTTCGACTCCCTGCAAGGAGTTGCGCTTTGCATATCTACTCGACGATGACCTGCCGCTCGTTGGAGACGACCATTCCTACTTCACCGGGAGAATCTCAAGAGGAGCAGATGTACCCGAAAGCCTGCTCGAAAGCGTTGCGGTCGTGCTGAATCAGGACAGCACGATTGCGATGGTCCGTCTTGTCACTCGCGCGCCTTTTACCGCAGGACCCTACTCTCACCTTGCGGATATTGAAGTGTACGCCGAAATCCGCCACGCCTGTGTGGCGATCACCTTCTACCCGGATACACTATTCGATGGCACAAGCGCTGTCTTGATCGACTCCGCTAATACTCCTCAACCTCTGGAGGCGCAGTGGGGATGGTTTCAGACCATTTTCGATGAGCCGTATCCGCCGCCGCCGGAAGCAGTGTACGGTTCCTATGCAGAGGTGAAACGGGCGCGCGAGGATACGACAGTGACGATGTCGATTTCCTGCTATGCGTGGCAACCCTACGCGAGCCTCTCCATTCCCATCCGCATCAAGCCGACCGGTGTGAGTGCCTACATTGTTCCGGGCAGCATTGTCCCGACGGAGTCGGCAGGTACCAACTTGGCTCTCACTGCCTTCCCGGACTCCACGGGATTCTGGCTTGAGTTTTCCGGCTGCCCCGGCGGCTGCAGGGGCCCCGGGCAGCCCAATACGCCCGAGACCATCGTGCGGTTTGACGTGGCCCTTTCCGGAGCTGCTACCGGCACAGTGGTGATCGATACGGCCAGATTCGCCGGTGGCCAACCGTTGCAATTCGTGGACGACTGCCCCAACGCGTACCTGCCGGCATTTGGAAGGGGGCGTGTAGATGTTGGAGCCGTTTCTGTTTGGTCGGAGGACGTCGCACGTCCCTCCTCGTTTGAGCTCCTGGATCCTTACCCCAACCCGTTCAATGCAGCCACGACGATCGGGGTGTCTCTTTCCGAGCCAGCCTGGATCCGTATCGAAATAGTGAATCTGCTTGGGCAACAGATTGACGTCCTGTGGGACGGGCGGCTTGCTGCCGGCGCCCAGGAGTTCGTTTGGACTGCGCCGCGAGCTGCCTCGGGGCTCTATCTGGCTCGAGTTCGAAACGACGTTGAATCGAAGACCGCGAAACTGCTACTCTTGAAGTAACCGGCGCTTGTCGTCGAAAGCGAAAGTGGGGTCAGACTCGACTTTTCAAAAGTTGAGTCTGACCCCACGTCTTCCTGGCGGCGGCGAGGGTGCCCATCGATTACCTCAGCACCATCAACCGCCCTGACTTAGCCTGGCCACCCTGCGTCACGCGATAGAAGTAAACCCCGCTGGGCGCATCAGACCCGTCCTTGTCCCGGCCATCCCAGGTGACATGGTAGTTGCCTGCTGACGATGGCGATGGCGATGGCGTCAACCTGGCGGTGATTCGCCCCAGGGCATTGTAGATCACTACCTCTACCCGGCCATGCCCAGTCGCCTGGAACTCGATTGTGGTACCGCCATTGAACGGATTGGGGAAATTGCCTTTCAGCGAGAGGCCTTCCGGTAACGGTGCGTCCGACTCGCCGACGCCCACGCTCGGGGAGATTGAAAAAACCAGCAGCGTGTCACCGGACCACATCAGCCCCCGCGTGACGCCGTCGGAGAGCGGCGAGGAATTCCCCGCGGTCACGCTGCCGCCTTTCTTGAAGCTCGCTTGCAGACCGGCGAGAATTTCCAAAGTCGTATCCGACCGGGGTCCTTCGTCTTTATCATGGACGATCGTCTTGCCGCGCTGCCGGATCAGCC
>DAIOGN010000059.1:15125-19117 GCA_036745245.1 Candidatus Zixiibacteriota bacterium | reverse complement strand
GCGCGCTTCCCCGATCTGGCCGAGATTCTCATCTTCACTCCGGACGCGCGGCGAGTGCTCGAGCTGGCGGCCGTGGCGGACGTGGAGCGCGTGGACGTGATCGCCCCGCGGCCGCCGCAGGAGCCGGCGCAGGTCACGAGCGAGGCCGGTGCTACACCTGCGGCCGATCTGGCCACGCTGTTGTCGGAGATGACGCGCAGAAAGAAAATCAACCTCCTGTATTCCCATTGAGCGCGTGAAGCCAGAGCTTGCCATTGGCGTTCGACGTTTGTCCGCCGCGGATGTGGTGGACGTGGCACGCCGCTCCCGAAAAGTGACCTTGGCGCCTGCCGCGCGATCGCGCCTCAATCGCGGACGGAAAGCGCTCGAGAGGGCCCTTTCGAAGGGGCGCGTGCTCTATGGCGTAAACACCGGCTTCGGGCGGCTCGCGCAGACACGCGTGGAGGGCAAAGATCTCCTCGCGCTCCAGCTCAATCTCATTCGCAGTCATGCGGCCGGCGTGGGGTCGCCCCTGCCCGACGACGTGGTGCGCGCCATCCTGCTGTTACGTGCCACGTCGCTTTCGTGGGGATACTCGGGCGTGCGCTCGCAGTCGGTGCAGACACTTCTGGAATCGCTCAACCGCGGGCTTGTGCCCGTGGTTCCCAGCCGCGGTTCGGTGGGCGCATCGGGCGATCTGGCGCCGCTTGCGCACGTGACTCTCGCCCTGCTCGGGGAAGGTCCCATGCGCTTCCGCGGTCGCAGGCTTTCGGGCAAAGCCGCGCTGGCGAGGGCCAGGCTCACGCCGCTCGAACTGCGCGAAAAGGAAGGCCTGGCGTTCATCAACGGCACGCAGGCGCACACGGCACTGGGACTGCTCGTGCTGTGGGATGCGTACAGGCTGTGGGAAGCCGCGCTTCTGGCGGGTGCGATCTCCACCGAATCGCTCTTGGGATCGGATGTGCCGTTTGGCCGGCGGTTCGCCGACGTGCGTCCTCACCCGGGGCACTACGCCGCCGCGTCGCGCCTGTCGCGCTACCTGGCGGGCTCGTCCATTCGCCGTTCGCACCTGGAGTGCGATCGCGTGCAGGATCCGTACAGTTTCCGCTGTCAGCCGCAGGTGATGGGCGCCGTGAAAGACGCCTTCGACTACGTGCGCGGCGTACTTCTGCGCGAGATCAACTCCGTCACCGACAATCCGCTGGTGGACCTGCGCACGGGCCAGGTGTACTCGGGCGGAAACTTCCACGGACAACCGGTGGCCATGGCGCTGGATCACGTCACGCTGGCACTCACCACGCTGGCCAACCTGTCGGAGCGCAGACTGTCGGCCCTGCTCGACCCCGCGCTTTCGGGCCTGCCGCCGTTTCTTGCGGCCCGCCCCGGCCGCGACTCGGGCCTGATGATCTGGCAGGTCACCGCCGCCGCGCTGGCGTCGGAGAACAAGACGTCAGTCACCCCTGCCTCCTCGGACACCATTCCCACCTCCGCCAACCAGGAGGACTTCGTCTGCATGGGGATGGGCGCCGCTCTGAAGGCTCATGCCGCACTCGAACGCAGCACGCAGGTCGTGGCGATCGAACTATTGGCCGGACGGTTCGCCGTGGACCTGCGCCGGCCGCTCTCGTGCGGTCCGAATCTTTTGCCCTTCGTGAAGAAGTTGAGCCGCGCCATTCCCGCCATGAAGGCCGACCGGAGCTTTCAGCGAGACTTTCAGGTGGCGCACTCTCTGGTGCAGTCAGGCTTCGACGACACGCTGCCCTCCGAGTCCTGGTAGCGCAGTCTCTGCGGCGAAATCTGCCCGTACCAGCAGATTCTGCGATTCTTCGGCTACGGGACAGCGGCGTCCGTTCTTACCGTGAGGAACTAAAGCCATGACTGCCATGGACCTGTCCAGGGCGGACGCCCGCCGGAACGGTGGGGAATATTCGGCATCGATTTTGACTCCCCTATCGGGCTTGACTCTGCCGAGGTCGTGTTCCACTCAGGAATGGGGCAGGGAAGAATGAATCCGGAAACCACCTTCAGGAAGGTGACGCAGGGTCTGGCGGGAGTGCTTTTCCTGCTCCTTGGAGTGCTCGTGGCGACGGGCTTTGGAGGCTTTGCAAACTACAGTGCAAAGGTACGTTGGATTGTCGCAGGACTCATTGTGCTGTATGGAGTTATCCGTCTTCGCGGTGTGCTGTGGCGGCGGTCGCCTCAAGGGTAGAATCTGCTTGACTGAGGTGGGGGTCAAATTATCTTGGACAACTTAATGCCTTTTTCGGGGTGTAATAACCTGGGTCGGACATCACCATTGCAAACGGGACGGAACTGTTGCGTGTGGAGGTGAGCATGAGCCGCGTTTTGTGGGCTCTGGTGGTGGGGTTCCTGTGCCTGGCACAACCGATTCCAGCCAAGGAAATCCCCCCCGAAGTCCGAACTTCAATTGCCCAGGGCAATTACGCCGCTGCCGTCGAACCCCTGGAAACTCTGGTCAAAAGCGACAAAAAGAATCTCGAAGCCTGGACCGAGCTGGGCTGGTGCTATTATCACCTCGATCGCTACGCCGACGCGGTGGCCCCGTTCAAAACCGCCTGCGACATCAAGAAGAAGCATTACCCGGCCGTCCATGGCTACGCCCGCTCCTTAATCGAGCTTTCACGCTACGACGAAGCGCGGAAGCTCCTGGATGCCGCCATCATCGACACCAAGAAGGAGCCGGTGACCCAGGCCATGTTCGCGCACGATCTGGGCCTGCTCATGCTGTCGCAGGGCCGGGCCGACACGGCCAACATCAATCAGGTGCTCCTCGATTCGGCCGACACTCAGTTCTACGTGGCCATCGGTCAGGCGCCTGATTCGTGCCAGTACCGGCTCGACCAGGGCGACATCAATTTCGTCCTGAAGCGCTACCCTCTCGCCATCTCGTCGTACGACGACGTGCTCAACTGCGACTCCACGCTCGCCGGTCCGGTGCATTACAAGATCGCGCGTGCGTACCTGTACCAGGGCCAGTTCAAGGGGGCCCTCGAACACTACAAGAAGTCTCTCGACGCCGAGAAGTCGGGCAAGGTCGCGGCCGACCTGGCCGACTCGTGGATTCTCTACTCGCGCACGCTGGCGGCCACCGACACCGCCGCCCTGCTCTCCGCCTACAACGAGGCGATCGTGACTTACGATCTGGCCAAGGAACTGTCGCCGAACGACTGCCGCATCTTCGAGAAGGTGGGCAAGGCGAAGGCGGTCATGGGCAAGCTCCCGGAGGCCGTCGTCGACTTCGAGGCAGCCATCCAGTGCGGCTCGCGCGACCCCAACGTGCTCTTTGCCCTCGGAAACGTGCTCACCGATCTGGCGCGCTTTCGCGAAGCACTCGACTGGTACGGCCGCTACCGGACCCATCGTGAGGAGCGTCTCGCAGATCAGCCCTGGGGCAAGCCCGACGCCGATTTCTTCGCCAACGAGGCCATGGTTCTGCGCGTCATGATGGATTCCACGGCCGAAGGACCCCAGAAGGATTCGCTCTTCGAGCGTTCGGTGGCCAGCTACGAGCGCGCGCTCGAACTCGATCCCGATCGCGCCGACATCATGGACGATCTGGGCATCGCATACTTCCAGAAGAAGCAGTACCAGCCGGCCATTGCCGTCTTCAAGCGCAAAATCGAGATGGACCCCACGATCGCCAACGGCTACGTGAACCTGGTGTACTGCTATCTGCAGCTCAAATCGTACGACAGCGTGCTCACCACGATCGAGCAGTTGCTGGCCGTCGACTCCTGCAACCAGAAGGGCCTGGAGATCGCAAGTTACGTGGCGCTCTTCGAGATGTCGAAGCCCAGCCTGGGCCGCAAGTGGCTCGACAAGCGTCTGGCGTGCAACGCCGCCGACTGCGATGCCATGATGTACTACGGATACACGTATCTTGCCACCAACGACACCCTGCAGGTGCGCAAGAGCATCCCCGATCTGAAGAAGGCGTACGAGTGCCGCCTTTCAAACGGCGAGAAGATGTGCGGCGACCAGGGCGTGCAGAA